>JANMDX010000224.1:0-34992 GCA_031376505.1 Acidobacteriota bacterium | reverse complement strand
ACGGTGGGCTACATGGCGCCGGAACAGGTCAGGGGCGCGGACGTCGATGCGCGCGCCGATCTCTTCGCCTTCGGCTGCGTGCTCTACGAAATGCTCACCGGCCAGCGGGCGTTCCGGCGCGAGACCCCCGCCGAGACGATGACGGCGATCCTGCACGACGATCCGGCGGATGTCACCGCCGCACGCGCCGATCTCACGCCGTCGCTCGATCGCATCGTCCGGCACTGTCTGGAGAAGAACCCCCACGAACGGTTCCAGACGGCGCGCGATGTGGCGTTCGCGCTGAGCGCGTTGTCGGGCTCGGCGTCCGCACCGGCGCTGGCTATCCCGACTCGACGCGCGTCGCGTGCCTCCCTTGCGTGGGCCGCCCTGTCGGCGGTGCTGGCGGGCATCGTCCTCTGGCAAGGCGTCGCTGTCCGCCGCGAGACCCCGGTGGCGCCTGCGGCCGTGCCGTACTGCGTCACCGTGCCGCTTCCCGACGGCTTCCACGATTCAGACAGCACGTTTTCCGGCTTGAAGCTCGGCGTGTCGCCTGATGGCCGCCGTGTCGTCGTGCGGGGCACCACGTCGGGTAACAGGAATCAGCTCTGGGTGGGATCGCTTGTCGACGGCACCTTCCGCGCGATAGCTGACACCGAGACCGGGGTGGGGCCGTCATGGTCGCCCGACGGCACCCGCATCGCTTTCTCCGGCCGGCAGCAGCTGCGCGTGATCAGCGCCGAGGGTGGCTCCTCAACCGTCGTTGGCGACCGGGGCTATGCGGCCTGGGGCGCAGATGACGTGTTGCTCGTCGCGCGACTCGGCACGTCGTTGTTCCGGGCATCGGCCTCCGGCGGCCCGTACCGTGCCGTGCACGAGCGTAAAGGCAGAGAGTTCTTCGGCATCCCTTGGTTCCTCGACGACGGCCGTCGCTACATTTACGGGTTTTCGGATCGCGAGCATCCCGACACCGACGGCATCTACCGGGCCTCGCTCGATGGCGCGCCGCCCGTGCGGATTTTCAAGTCCACAAACGACGTGAACGTGGCGTATGCGAACGGCGCGCTTCTGTATGTGCGGGGCGCTGCGCTGATGGCCCAACCGCTCGACATCGACACCGGACAAACCACCGGCGCAGCGGTGACGATTGCCGAGGACGTGGACGCGGCCGGTCCGCGGGGCGCCGCGTTTTCCGTCTCGCGCACGGGAGCGCTGGTCTACCTGCCGTTCGCCACCGGCACGCTGTCGCGACTCACCTGGATGGACCGGCGTGGCGAGCGGCTGTCGACCGTGGCCGACGACGCCGACTACAACAGCCTGCAACTGTCGCGCGACGGCCGGCGCCTGGCGGTGAGTGTCACCGACCCCTCCGCCCGGACGCGCGACATCTACATCGTGGACCTGGCCCGCGGCGTGCGGCAGCGACTGACGTTCGACGCGTCGGACGAGCGCTCGGCCGTCTGGTCACCGGATGGGCGATCGGTCGTCTACAACTCGAAAGGACTCGACTTGTACGCCCGTTCGTCGGATTTCACGGGCGACGAATCCGCCGTGTCCGGCGACGGCGGAAGCAAGGATCCCATCGACATCTCGTCCGATGGCCGCTTCCTGGTGTACAGGCGCTCGGGCGATGGGACCGGAAATGACATCTGGATCGTGGCCCTCGACAAAGACCGCACTCCACGGCTCCTGGCAGGCACGCCCTTCGACGAGAACTACGCGAGCTTCTCGCCCGATGGCAAAGCCATCGTCTACGCCTCGGACGAATCGGGCGAGAGCGAGGTCTACGTGATGCGCCTCGACGGCGCCGGCGGCAAGATGCTGGTGTCGAATGGCGGTGGATCGTTTCCGCGGTGGCGGCGGGACGGCCTGGAGATCCTGTACCTCGGTCCGGACAACGCCATCATGAGCGTGCCGCTCACGGGTGACGGGGTAGCGATGCAGCCCGGACCACCCCGCGCCCTGTTCCACGTGGCCCTCCAGCCAGGCCCAAGCTGGCCCTTCGACGTGACGGCCGACGGCGAGCGGTTCCTCGTGAACGTGGCGCTCCCCTCGCAGACACCGATGGCGCTCCGGATGATCGTGAACTGGCCCGCGCTGCTCGGGACCGCCAAGTAGCGTCTGCGGGGCGCGACCTGGGCGTTGGGCGGGCCGAACGCGGAAACTACGGGGTGTCGTCGACCATCACACTCGCCGAGGCACTGGCGGCCGCCGGCGTCGGCATCTACACACCTCACCTGGCGGCTGCAGGCTCCGCCGTCTCCGGGCCGATGGCGAGGACGATGGCCCCGCGCCGTGCCTCGGACTCGACCAGGCGGTGCGCCTCGGCCGCGTCGTGCATCGGCAGCACACGGTCGACGATGGACGTGATCGCGCCGGCTTCGATCATGGCTGTCAAGGCCCGCAGCTCGTCTTTCGTCTCCCGCGCAAACGCGCACGTCGCCGTCTTGCTGGTGAACCGACGGACAAAGGCCGCGCGGAGCAGGATCGACAGGCGCGGATTGCCGTTCAGATAGCGCCCACCGGGTCGGAGCGCGCGGATGGCTGCGTTGAGCGACGTGCCCGGGACCATGTCGAAGACCACGTCGTAGCGCCCGGCAACGGCCAGCGCGTCTTGCGTCCGGTAGTCCACGACGTGGTCGGCGCCCACGCGGCGGAGGAACTCGGCCTTGGTGCCGTGATCGACACCAGTCACCTCCGCGCCCATCGCCTTGGCAATCTGCACCGCGTGCGCCCCGATGCTGCCGGCAGCGGCCAGGATGAGCACGTGGTCGCCTGGGCGGATCCGAGCCAGCCGCATGAAGTGCAGGGCGTTCAGCCCTCCCATGGGGACGGCGGCGGCGTCCGTGAAACTCATGTTCCGGGGCTTGTCGACGATCGTCGCTCGTGCGGGCACGGCCACGAATTCGCCATACGCGCCCAGTCGAAGCCCGGACGTTCCGAAGACCTGGTCGCCGACCGTGAAGTCGGCCACGTCCTGGCCCACGCGCGCCACCTCACCCGCGAAGTAGGCGCCGAGAATCTGCCGGCGCGGCCGTCTGATGCCGAGCGCCACTCGCAGCGGCAGCCAGAACCAGCGGACCGAGAACCTGAAGCTGCGCATTTCGCAGTCGGCTTTCGTGGCTTCGGCGGCGCGTACCCTGATCAGGATTTCGTCCGGCTCTGGCACAGGCGTGCTGACGTCGGCAAGGTGCAGCACCTCGGGTGGACCGTACCGTGCGTAGGCGATGGCCTTCATGTGTGACGTGGGCACCGGCTCGCGGTCCCGGCCTCGTTTCACCGGCTCGGCGTTGCCATGGCCCGATCGATTCCGCCGATCCACCATCTCATAGAAGGCGACCAGGTGCATGTGGTCCTGGCGACGAATCATTGCTTGACGATGTAGCTACACGGAGCGACATTGAAGTCTATGAAGACGGGCTGCTCCATTTGGCACCAATATCTTCCCGATCGGGAAGTCGTCGACTCGTGCACACCGAGTGGAACAACGCTGCCATGCACGAACCCGACGATGCCGTCCGCGGCCACCTCGCGCGTGTCCTCGACTGGGATGGCCATGTCGTTCGGACCCGCACGCGCCTAGCGGGGTGCCGCCGGAACCAGCACGCGCAAAGGCGGGTAGCCCCGCTCGGCGCGATGCGCGCACGCGTCTTCGACGACTTCGCGGAACGTCGCGGCCACGTCCGGCGAACGCTCGGTCAGCACGTCGGGGTGACGCCACACGAGCGCGATGCCCTGGGCTGATTCGAGCCACTCGAGGTCGCGCAACACGTCGAGCAGCGCGTCCCAGTTGAAGCCGAAGCCCGCCGGGTACTCGCCGCTTTGATAGAGCGCATGCATCAGCGTTTGCTTGTCGAACACCGGCGCCCGGTCGAGCGTGCTTACGTACCAGTGTGCGCCAACGAGCGCGGCACGGAATCCCGATGCGCGCAAGAGTTCGAGTGGCACTTCGACAAACGCCGGCGTCTCCACCTTGGCGAGATCCGCGACGAGGGTCTGAAGCCGCGGGTCAAGAGCAGTGGCTGGGGACGTCATGAGGGCCGCCGTACTGGGATGAAGGTCTCGTAGTGGTCGGGCGTGTAGTACGCCTCGCCCTTCTGGCCGGTGATCAGGCGCTGCGGCCCCACGCCGCGGAGGCCTTTCGTGCGCACGACCCACTCGGTGTAGTAGCCGCGCGCTGCCCTTGGCAGCCGGCCCTCGCGGTTGCCAAAGACCGTGCCGTCGTTGCGGTGGGAGTCGCGCTCGCCCGCGGCGATGCGGGCAAACACGGGTGCAAGGTCGACGTCGCCCTCGTGCACCAGCCGGCCGCTCTCGTCGTAGATGCGCTGCTGGCGCATGACCACGCCGACGATGGCCGGCGGAGGCGACGCGGTGGCGGACCGCTTCGCAACGGTCGCGGCTGCCGCCGTCGTGGCCGTTGGGGCTGGCGCGGCGGCGGGCGTGCGCGGCTCGATCGGCGCACTCGATGGCCGCGCGGCCGCGGGTGCATCCACCGGGCCGGTCGTCGGCACGGCGCGTTCGGACCACGCCACATAGGCGACGGCAGCCAGCAGCAGGACCGCGGCAAGCACGGTGGAGAGCGGCCGCGAAGGTGGGGTGCGGGTCACGGAGCCACTGACGATAGCAGACACGCGCGGGTCCGGCGAGGGCGTTGACTCGACGTGGCCGAACTGGCTAGCGTGTCACGATGCGTCGCGTCTCTCTGGCCCTGCTGCTCGTCCTCGGTGCCTCTGGCTTGTGGGCGCAGTCTCCGAAACAGGCGCCCGCCTTTGAACCGGGCGACACCGAGGGGCTGGTGGTGTCGCCGAACCCGCGCACCCGCTACGCCTGGAAGCGGAAGGTGTTCTGGCAAGTGAGCCCGCAGGCATCGCGCGGCACCTTTCGACTGATTCCACCCCACACCGCGGCCGAGCGCACCCAGATGAACGCCACGCTCGATGCGTTCACTGCGGTGCTGAAGGCCACGCCGAATGGGTCGAGGGGCGAAGGCTTCTGGGTGATGGATTCACGCACGCTCGACTACTTCGACCCGTTCGTGCTGCCCGAGACGACGCCACTCGGCCGCGTGCCGCTCACATACGGCTCGGGCCTGTTTCCTTTCCATCACGAGGACCTCGAGACCAACGGCACGTGGCGGCAGAGCGTCCGCGGCGAGACCGAGTCGGTGTATTTCGACTTCAACCGGATGCCCGGGGCGATCGGCAGAGAGGGGGAGCTACTGGCCGAGCCTCGGCCCGGTGACCGTCCGCCGGAGCCGTTCTACCTACGCCCGCGCGTGACGGCCACGTGGGCGGGCCTCCCGGTGTACGAGGGGGAGTCGCTCGTCGTCGCGCGCGCCGGCCGCGACCCCTGGGCCCCAGTGCCGGTGGCCCGCGCGTTGAAGGCCGCCATGGGCAAGCTGGAGAAGGACCGCCAGACCGCCGAAAGCCGTCTGGCCGGTTACAAAGCGAAGCTCGAGGAAGTGACTGCGCCAGCGTGGGAACAGCAGAAGCGCGATGCCTTCGAGAAGACCAACGGCGAGCTGCGGACGAGCCGTCCGTCGAACTACAGCGCACGTCAGCGTTCCCTCGAAAACGAGATCCTGGTGCTGCGCCAGCAAGCCCAGGGCGATGCCGATCCTCAGCACGATGCCAAGGGCGCCTGGTACTGGAATGCCATCGAGGCCCACGCCGATGCGGCGCGCCAGCTGGCGGCCTTGTCGCCGGCCGAGGCTGCCGCGCCAGCCTGCTACGTCGCGCTCACGTCGGCGCAGGACAAAGACGGGCGGTACTCGCTCGGCGGGACGATCGTGCCGGCCGACACGGCACCCGGCTGCCGCGAGATCGTGCGCACGAACTGGGAGTACTTCGACCTATCGCTACCGCGCACGGCGCCGCAGATTCTGTTCATCCGCGACTTTGGCCGCTGCGCGAAAGTGGCCGGCGATCGACTCGACTCAGCGCCGATCAACCGCTGGGACTCTCCGCCTCAAGGCTGCGTGCAGCACGCGCAAATGTGGCGTGAGGCCGACTGGGCAGCAATCGCGGCACTCGTGCGGCCGTAGTGGCTGGCCGGCGTCGAGACGACGGTTGGTCGGCGACGACTACGTCCAGGCCGCGGCGTCGAGCGCCAGGATCGTCTGCAGCAGCACGTTAGCGCCGTTCACGATGTCCTGCGGCCTGGTGAACTCCGTCGGCGCGTGCGAGATGCCGCCCACCGACGGCACGAAGATCATCCCCGACGGGCACAGACGCGCCATGTGCTGCGCATCGTGACCCGCGCCGCTCGGCAAGTGCCTGGAGGTCAGGCTGAGGCCGCGCGCCGACGCCTCGATCGTCTGCTTCACGCGCTCGTCGCAGATCGCCGGACGGCTCTGATGCAGTGACGAGTAACTGAAGGTGCAGCCGGTCGCACGGCTAATGGCCTCGCCCTCGGCGCGCACCTTCGCAGAGAGCGCGTCGACCTTCGTCTGATCGAGATCGCGAATTTCGAGCGTGAACACGGCCTTGCCCGGAATGACGTTCGGCGCCCCGGGGAATGCCTGCACGCGCCCCACCGTGCCCACCTGGTGTCCGGGAGTGCCGGTGATGACGCGGTTCACCATGTCGATGTAGCGCGCAGTGGCCAGAAGGCTATCGCGCCGGTCGGCCATGGCGGTCGTGCCCGCGTGGTTGGCAACGCCCTCGGCCGTGACCTCCCATTGCCCGATGCCCACGATGCCTTCCACCACGCCGATGTCGAGCTTCTCGCGGTCGAGGTTGCCGCCCTGCTCGATGTGCAGCTCGACGTACGCCGCAACGTCGCCCGGCTGGCGCGTGACGGAGGCGAGCTTCGTCACATCGCCGCCAATGAACGTGATGCCGTCGCCAATGGTCTTGCCGCTGTTGCTCTTGATGGCGTGGTCGTCTGGGTGCACTTCGCCAATGAGCGCGCGACTGCCCACGGTGCCGCCTTCCTCGTTCTGGAAGATCACGACCTCGAGCGGATGCTTCGTCACCAGGTTGTTCACGCCCAGCGTGCGCGCCACCTCAATGGCGCTCAGCGAGCCCACATCGCCGTCGTAGTTGCCGCCCGATGGCACCGAGTCGATGTGCGACCCGAACATGAGCGGCTTGAGCGCCGGGTTACGGCCGGCCCGACGGCCGAAGATGTTGCCCGCAGGGTCGATGCTGACGGCCAGGCCAGCCTGCCGCATCACGTCCATGGCCCACGCGCGACCTTGCCGGTCGAAGTCCGAGTAGGCCACGCGGCTGACCCCGCCGTACGGGTTCTTGCCGAAGGCCGACAGCTCGCCGAGATGGCGGTTGATGCGGTCGCCGTCCACGCGCAGCGACGGCGCGACCGCCGGGCCTTGGCCGTGTGCGGCCCGACCGAGCGACCAGGCGCCCACCGTCGCGGCGAGATGCTGGGTAAAGCGGCGGCGGTTCATGATCTGGTCTCCAACCCGCGCGTCAGGCTGCGACGATCGTCAGCGGCAGTGCGCCGTGCCAGAGCACGTGTGTGCCCACGGCTGGCAACTGGTCGAGTCCGTCGGTGATCGTCAGGAAGTGATTGCCGGCCAGCGACCCGGCCTTGCTGGCAAAGTGCGTGCGTCCATAGGCGATGAGCAGTTCGGTTTCACTCACGCCCCCGGGATACCAGAGCACTTCGCCAGGATGTGGATAGGTCGTCGCGTTCTCGGGCGCTACGCCAATCGACAAATCCCCGAGGGGCGCCCATACGGCCTCGCCACTCCAGCGCACGTGAATCACCTGACTCGTAAAAGGCAGCAACCGGCGGAAGGCCGCGCACGTGAGAGGCGCGGCGGCCGTTTCGAGCCGCGCGCCGAACCGATGCGAGCCAAGACTGATGACGACATCGGGCACTGGAGCCTCCAGGGGAGCCCGCAGTGTAAGCGGTCGAGCCGGCTTCAGCCAACCGCGAATGATGGAATGGGTTGTGGTGGTCGACGGCTGGCAGGAGCCGCGTGACCGGACCAGCGACCGGCTCCGGCGTCGAGAACCGCGCCGAATCAGGAGGCCCCGGGCAACGACTCTTGTTCGGTGCGGGCCTGTTCCTGCCACCGCGGAACATTCACGCCGGCCAGCAGGAGCCACAACGTCAGTACACCTTCGCCGATGATGCCAGGGGCCAGGTTGTAGGGAGACAGGAAGGTCGTGAGCGAGGGCGACAGGAACGTCAGCCAGCCCAGTGCGGCAAATAGCATCAGGGCGCCGAGGAATCGAGGCAGGAACGTCGATTTCAAGATCAAGTAGCCGATGAGCAGGCAATAGAACCCGAAGAACACCAGGGGATTCACGCTCGTCACACGAAGCGGACCGGCGACGACCCCCAGGAGGCTGACGGCCGCCGCAAGCAACGAGAGGCGGCGGCTCACCGGCTTGAAGATGCCGTAGAAGAGCAGCGTGACGACGATGTAGCTCGCGCCCGCGATCATGCCGGCTGCGGCCCCAACGCGGCTGCGATCGATGAGGGCGTAACTGCCCGTTGCGAACGTGAGCAGGTAGAAGACGCCGGCCAGTCTGACCATGACGCGCGGCGACGTTTGGGCGGTCCGGTCCATGATGCTGACCTTAGAGACGTCGAAGGTCTACGGCGTGTTCCTCGAGGGTCTGCCGTCCGAGAGGCGCGGTCACTTCGTACCGAGGGGGCGCAGCTGCTTCCACCGGTCGATGAACGCCACGGCTGCGTTCACCGATGTCTCGGTTTCGTCGCGGCCGCGTTCCGCCGTGGCGGTCTTCACGTCGAGCGTGCTCCAGACGCCTGTCTCGGTCATGTCTTTGGTGGTCGTGCCCTTCCCCGTTTCCTCGGCCTTGAGCGCCTCGGCGAGGAACACCCGCGTGGCCGTGGGGTCGCCGGCGACCACGTCGGGCAGGATCTTCGCCAGATGCGGGGGCAACGTGAGTGGCGCCGTGCGACCCGCGCTCAGATTCACCAGGCTGGGCGTGAGATACAGCGACCGCGACGTCTCGCTTACGCCGGCGTGCCGGTCGAACACCCGCGCGTCCTGGCGCGTCGAACGCGTGACGAACGGCTGCGCCGCAGCGTCGAGTTCCACGGCGATGCCGGCCGTCTCGTGGTTGATGCGGTCGACGACGTACTGCACGATGCTGGCGTTGCCGGCGTGGCCGTTCAGGAAGAGGAACCGCTTGAAGCCCGACGCGATCAGACTCTGCGCGGCCTGAAAATACACGAGCTGAATCGTCTCGGCCGGTAGCGTGATGGTGCCAGGGAACGCCATGTGATACGGCGAGTTGCCGGGAAACAGGATCGGTGCCACCAGCACGTCGGTCTTCTGGGCAATGAGCTTGGCGCGCTCGACGACGCTCAGCACATCCGTGCCGATCGGTCCCTGCAAACCGTGTTGCTCGAGCGACCCCACGGTCAGGATCACCATGTCGGTGCGGGTCAGCAGGTCGCGCACTTCGGGCGACGTCATATGCGGCAGGTAGTTCTTGACCTTCTGCTCGTGCCACAGGGGGTTGGAGGGAGCAGGGGCTGGCGAGGGCGCCTGCGCCGACGACGTCGAGACCGACGCCACCGACAGGACCATCGCGATGACCACACGGACGCGCAGCAACATTGAGACTCTCCTCGTTCGTCGTGGATCGGTGCCGCGGCTACTTGCTGCGCACGGCAGTCATGGTCACTTCGAGCCGCGCGCCACGCGCCAGTTCCTTCACGGCCACGGTGGAGCGCGTTGGATAGGCGCCGTTCGGGAAGTACGACTTGTAGAGGTCGTTGTACTTGGCGAAGTCGCTCATGTCGGCCAGATACGTCGTGACGGCCACGACGTCGCCAAGCGACATGTCGGCCGCACTCAGCACCGTCTGCACGTTGGTCATGATCTGCTTCATCTCGGGTTCGAGGCCGCCGGCCACGAGCTGGCCAGACACCGGGTCGCCGCCGGTGCTGCCTGACAGGTATAACGTGTCGCCAACCAGAATGCCCGGCACGAGCGGCGACGGCGTGGGCTTGTAGCTGCCAGGCTGAATCACGCGTCTGGTCGGCGCGGGACTACGGCTTTGCTGGCCGGCGGCAAAGCCGGCGCCGGCGATGAGCAGCGCCGCACTGACTGCGAGCATGGGCCCGACCGCGCGATTCGATCTCGTGAACAGCATCATGATGTCTCCCTCGGAGTGTTGCTGAACGAATTCGGGTTGGCGGCGGTAGGCTACCGCCGTTGCTTCCAGAACCCAGGGCGTCGGCTCGCGTGGGCGATTGCGACGATGTAGAGATCTCGGGGTGCTCACGCACCAAACCAACCGTGTGCAAGACTGCGTCGTAGAACTCGCCTCCAAGTCCGACGCGCTTGTCCTCATACCACCGAACCGCCTCGGTGAACTCTTCAGAGGCGGGTGGCGCAATGCGAACCGGCTTCACCGCCCGAGGACATCCTTGGCGACGCGCTGCTTCACGTCTTCCCAGGAATCGAGTGGCAGGCCACCCGATTCGATGGCGGAAATGCGGCGGCCGATCTCCACCTCCCACGTGTGCTGGGCATCGGCCTCAGCAGGCCCGTCTAGACTAGCCAGGAGCTCGGCCGCCAATTCTGCCCGGGCGGACTCGCTGAGACGCAGGGCGTCGGCCAGCACGGCAGAAGCAGCTTTCGTCATAACTGGATCCTACGCCTTGGCTCCCCGGCCAACAAGCGGCTGCACCCGTCGGCCTGACATGGGCGCGTCAGCGCTCCGGCGCCCGCGCGGGGCCACCGAAATACAGCACGTTCGGTGCCTCGGAGCGCGCCACCGCGATGTCAAGCACGCCGTCCTTGTCGACGTCGCCAATGGCCAGGCCGTAGGCCGTCCCCTTCGCGTCGCCAAACAGCACCGGCGTAACCGTCCGGCCAGAGCCGTCGTTGAAGAACACGGCTGGACGCGCCTGGATATAGCCCACGGCGAGGTCGGTCGTGCCATTGCTGTCGAGATCGCCAAGCGCGAGCGCATAGGGCGACTGGTCGCCGAGGCCAATCGGCACTGGCGCCGACAGCCGGTTGCCGGCCTCGCCAAAGTAGACGGCCACGCCCGTCTTCTCGTCGATCGTCACCAAGTCCTGGCGGCCGTCGCCGTTCAGATCCGCAGCGGCCGACATGCGGATGTGCGCGGTGGCGGGCCCGAATGGCACCCGGGCCGAGGCGGGGAACGCTCCCTTCCCCGCGTTCACGTAGACATGACTCTGGCCGCCGTCGCGATTCGGCACGACGAGGTCCGTAAGCCCGTCGCCGGTGAGATCGGCGGCAGTGATCGTGGTCGCCGATTCGCCAGAAAATTTCTGGCAGTCCGCGCTGAATCGCCCTTGGCCCTGATTGAAGCAGATGTAGTTGGCGCCGGGCTTGGCGCCGGTGCGGTTAGCGACCACGATGTCGGGCCGGCCATCCGCGTTGAGGTCCGCGATGGTGGCATTGCGCGTGGACCACTCGGGCCGGCCGTAGTTCGACCCTGGGCGGAAGTGGCCCGTGCCGTCGTTCAGATACACGAGCTTCGGATCCGGGTCGTCGTTGCTGATCACGACATCCAGATCGCCGTCGCCGTCGAGGTCCACGAGGTGGCCGGAGTACGAGCGGTCAGACGCCGTACCCAGGTCGTAGGCCGTGGGAAAGCCGCCGCGGCCATCCCCGAGCAGCACGCGGTCGACCAGCGGCCAGTGTCGCCCCTTGGCCAGCACGATGTCGGCGTGGCCGTCGCCGTTCACGTCGCCGATGCTCGCGTTGGCCGACGTCTCGGAGGTGGTTTCAAGCAGCACGGACCGATCGTACTGCGGCAGGTTTCGCGACGCCGTGCGGCGCGGCGGCACCCCGTCGAAGTAGTCCACTACCTGGCGGGCCACGTGGCCGATGCGGTCCTCGGCCTCGCCGTACGACCCCGTGATGCCGTTCACGAAGAACGAGATGACCAGCGTGCCGGACCGGGCCGACACGAGTCCCACGTCGTTGGCGATCACGCCGCTGTCGCCCGTCTTGTGCGCCACGGGCACGTCGAGGAAGTGCGGCAGGCGCCGGCTGCCGGCCTGCTGCCGCCCCAGGATGGTCTTCATGGCGGCGGCGCTGGCTGTCGACGTGAGCGTGCCGCGCTCGATGGCTTCGAGCAGTCGGCCGGTTTCATGCGGCGTCATGTCGCCCAGCCAGTAGTTCCGATCTTCAACGGTGAGCCGGTTGCGCTGCTGCGCGAGCGTGCGGCGATTCGTGGGGTCGCGAACGGCCTCGACCCATTTCGCACGGGGCCCCGTGAAGAGGTCCGCGTAGAGCTCGAACAGCGCGTTGTCTTGCGACGCATACTGAAGTCCGGTCGTCTCTTCGGGTGTCAGCGCCGCGAACTCGGGGTTGAGCAGCGCCAGCAGCTTCTGGCGATACTCGTGGCCACGATTCATCATCCGCGTGTGCGTGAACCCATTCTTTGTGAGCCACGCGTTCAGGGCGTCTACGCCGCCAATCCGCTGTACCAAGAGGTCGGTGGCCGTGTTGTCGCTCGTGATCACCATCTCGGTGAGCAGGTCGCGGTAGGTCGGGTTCGCCCCGAGGTCGTGAAACTGAAAGATGCCGCTGCCGTCACGCAGGTCGGCCCGGCGAATCCGGACGCGCTCGTTCAAGTCGAGTTTCCGTTCATCGGCCAGCTGAAACGCGCGAATCAGGATCGCGAGCTTGATGACGCTCGCACTGCTGAACGACTCGTCGCCACGCACCGACGCCTCTTCGCCAGTGCCCAGATGCTTGACGTACACACCGGTTCTGGCCGGGAAGCGGGCCAGTTCAGATTCGAGCAGCCGCGTAAGACCACTCGGTGCCGATTGAGCCGACAGGCCGGCGGCCAACGGCAGGAGCAGAACTGCGGTAATCAGTCGCGGGCGCATCAGGCTCACCTTTCGGGTCGTGCCGAAATGGTAGCGCCAAAACGCAATGCCGGCTCACTCCGCGACCGTGATCACGACCTTCCCCCGGGCACGCCCCGTTTCCAGGTAGCGAATCGCCTCGGGCAGCTCCTGCAGCGGGTAGCGCCGGTCGATCACGGGCGTCAACGTGCCGGCCTGCATCAGATCGCGCAGCGTCGTCAGGTCGGGCGTGTTCACGTCCGCCAGGAACATGCTGAACGTCTGGCCTACGAACGCCGACAACACCATCATCCCCGGCACGCGGTCGAGCGGCGCGATCCAACGGCCCTCGGGCCCGCCGACCATCACGTAGATGCCGCGCGGGTTGAGGACGCGGCGGTTCTCGAGCGCCGAGTGATTCCCGACCATGTCTACGATCACGTCGTATCGATTCGAGCCCTGGGTGTAGTCCTGCCGCGTGTAGTCGATCGTCGCGTCGGCGCCAAGCGTTCGCACCAGTTCCACGTTCCGCGTGCTGCTCACGCCGGTGACTTCGGCCCCGAGCCACTTGGCAATCTGCACGGCGAACGTGCCCACGCCACCCGACGCGCCGTTGACGAGCACCGACTGCCCGCGCTGCACGTGCCCCTGATCGCGCACGGCCTGCAGCGCCGTCACGGCGGCGATCGGCACGGCTGCCGCCTGGTCGAACGAGACATTGGTAGGCTTTCGCACCACGGATTTCTCGGACACCACGACGTGCTCGGCCAGCGCGCCGTTTCGTCCGCCAAACACCTCGTCGCCCGCCTTGAACAGGCTGACGCCTGGGCCGACGGCTTCCACGGTGCCGGCAAAGTCGACACCAAGACGGATGTTCGACGGCTTCCGTAGTCCCGAGTCGAGCCGCATGATGTACGGCGTGCCGTGGAGGTAGTGCACTTCGAGGGGGTTGATACCGGCGGCGCGGACCTTGACGAGCAGTTGACCGTCCCTCGGGGTGGGCGTCTCGAGGTTCTCGAGCCGGAGGACATCGGAAGCGCCGTAGTCGCAGTGGACGAAGGCCTTCATGGGATGGCTCGGCGTGGCGGCCAGGACCGCGGCACAGTCGTTGTCAGAGCGCCAGTATCCGATGGCCAGGGCCACCAGGGCCAGCACCACCACACCCACCGCCGCTCGCCCAACCCACCGGATCGCGGATCTCACCCTCATGCCAGGTACCGACGAGATCGTTCGTGCCGAAGTTCGACCCGGCGCCGCCAGTCCCGCGACTACTTCGGCGCCAACGCGCCTGACCCACGTGGAAAGCCACGGGCGCGGCGCGGTTCATACCGCCGGCCGCGCGGTTGCGCAACGCGTTGGCGGCGAGGGACTACTGGCCGCCTACTTGATACCGATGACCATGGAGTCAGGCCCGACGAGCGGCTCGACGCGCGTGGCGGCAAAACCCGCTTCCCTCATCCAGCCCGCGCAGTCCGCGCCGGTGTAGTCGAAGCCTCCAGGCGTCTCGATCAACATGTTCAGGCTCATCATCAGGCCGAAGACGTTCTTGGAGCGGTCGTCGTCGATGATCGCCTCATAGACGATCAATGCGCCGCCGGCCGGAATGGCCTCGAACGCCTTGCGGATCAGCATCTTCTTGGTGGCCAGATCCCAGTCGTGCAGGATGTGCCCCATCATCACGACGTCGGCCTTCGGCAGGTCTTCTCTGAAGAAGTCGCCTGGCTGGAACGTGACCCGATCGGCAACACCCACGGCCGCCACGTACTCCTCGAACACGGGGGCCACGGCGGGAAGGTCGAAGCCCACGCCCCGCAAGTGCGGGTTGGCGACCGCCACCTGCGTCGCGAGATCGCCCTGCGCAGTGCCCACGTCCACGAACGAGTGGTAATTCGCCCACGGGAACGCCCGGGCAATGGTCAGGTTGGCACCATGACTGAGCCCAGTCATCGAGGCCAGGAACTCCTTCAGCCGCGCGGGGTCGGCGTACAGCATGTCGAACAGGCCCGGGCCACCGTCGCGGATTTCGTTCTGCGGCAAGCCGGTGCGCAGGGCCGTGGTGAGGTGGCCCCAGAATGGATACAGGCGGTGGTTGGCCATCTCCAGGATACCGCCGATGTACGACGGCTTTCGGCGATCCAGGAAGAGGCCGGTCTCGGGCGTGTTCGCGTAGCGATCGCCGTCGCGCTGCAGGAACCCCAGTGCCAACAGGGCATCAAGAAAGTCGCGGGATGAGCGCGGGTGCAGGCCAAGGCGCCCCGACAGCGCCTCGAGTCCCTCGGGGCCGTGCGCCAACTCGGTGAAGACGCCCATCTCGATGGCGCTCAGCAGGGTTTTCGAGGCCCAGAAAGCGAGGCCGGTTTGCAGAATCCGCTCGGGTGTCAGTTGACCGCTCATGGGAAGCCCTTCGGTAGCCTGGTACGTGTCGGCCTTGCATGGTATGCGAATTGGGCCAGGCGATCCCCTCACGCGCACGGTCGAGCACGCCTGCGTTGATCAGCAATGCGCACGAAGCGGCCGGAGTCATCGGCCGTGGAGGTCAATCCACCGCGACCGGCACGGGAACCGTCAGCGGCGGCTGCGGCTGCGGCTGCGGCTGCGGCTGCGGCGACTGCAAGACGATCATGCCGTCTATCCGCTTGCCCGCGCGCTACTGCGCGGCGACGACCTTACCGTGATGACAACCTTCCCGCGCACTGACCCGTTCACGAGGGCGCAGGGCCAGCGCAAGAAGACTGATGAGCACGGGGAACAGGGACGCCTATCCGGCGTGAGCTGCCGTTCTCGTTCGTGCGCGCAGGTAGATCACCGCCGCGGCGATCGCCGCCGCCCAGCCTGCGAGCAGCGGAACGACGGCTTCCCGCAGTGCTGTGCCGATCACGAGAAAGTCGGGACCGCCCGTCTGCCAGTAGGTCCATTCGGACGCGAGTCGGGTCGCGAGGAGGCGGCCGCCCGACGTGAGCACGATGATGGCATCCCCGTTGTCGGGGCTGATGCGGACCGCGGCATTGATGGCTGGGTCGTTCTGGCCATCGTGGCCAAAGACAAAGGCGTCTGCCGCCGTCGGGGCGTACAGCATGGTTCCGAGGCCCCAGATGTCTGCGCCGAACTGCTTTCCGTGAGGCTCGCGCATGCGGCGCTGGAGGTCGGCATCGAGCGGTGCTGCAGGGCCGCTGTTCACGTGCGCCTGGACCCAGCGGACCATGTCGCCAACACACGTCGAGAAGCCGGTCGCACCCGCGGCGGCGTACTGATACGTGGGCGCCGCGTGGCCGGTCGCGTCATACGCCTCAGCGGCATTGGCCGACGTCGTGTGCTCGAAGCTCGAACACGAGAGATGGAGCGGAGCGAGCACGGATTCGCGCATAAAGGTAGCGAAAGACTGTCTCGACACTTCCTCCACGAGGAGTTGCAGGATGAGATAGCCACCGCCCGAGTACTGCCAGCGCGAGCCCGGGTCATATTCGACAGCGATGGCCGTCGGCTGCCCGGTTGATGCCCGTGGGGCTCTGAGAGACTCCTCGAGTGTGGGCAGCCGCTCGTCGAGCCGGTAGTCGCCGAAGCCGAGCCCGTCCGTGAGCCCAGCCGTGTGGCTCAAGAGGCGGCGCGTCGTGACGCCGCTGTTGTCGAACTGGCCCGCTGGCAGCGTCCAGCGCCTGAGGTACCGAGCCACCGGGGCGTCAAGGTCGATCTTCCCATCGCGGACGAGCTGCATCACGCCGACCGCCGTCACCCACTTGCTCATCGACGCGACCGGAAAGACCGTCTCTCGGTTCACGGCGTCGATCGCGCCGGTGTAGTACTCGTCGGCCACCTGGCCCTTGGTCATGAGCGCGATCGCAACGTCGCCGTGGGGCTCGGACGACACCATCGTCCGAACGGCTGCCATGAACGAAGGCGTATCTCCTGTCCGTGCGAGCCCTCGGTGCCACCAACCGGCGATTACGCCGTAGCCGACGACGGCGGACCACACGAGTATCCCCATCAGGCAACAGGCCACAACGACGCTTCGCTTCATCAGTTGACCATGGCTCCCCGATGCCTACCGCCGGATCGTTCCGCCGCGAGGCCGTCTGTGACTTCGCACCGGTGGTTTAGACGGAACGTCTCGAATGGCGGTTCCTGCGCTCACGAGGGGTTCGGTGGGGAGCGGCTCGTCGCTGATCGGACCCGAGCCTCACACCAGCTCGGGTCGAGGCGGCTCGCTGGGTACCCCGCGTCGCCAGACCAGCATGAGCATCGCGCTGATCGCGAGGAGGGCCATGCTGGCGGCGGGCACCGTCATCGCGGCCAAAGCGCTGCCGCTCGTTTGCGCCACCCACGGCATCACGTTCTGAGCAGCGAAGCCGCCGAGCGAGCCGATGGTGCTGATGACGGCAATCGCCGCGGCCGAGTGCGCGCCCTTGAAGATCTGGGACGGCAAGTACCAGAAGCAGGGGAAGGTCAGCGAGATACAGGGCGTCCCGATGGCCAGCCCCACGTAGCGCATCCAGTTCTGTGGCAACAGCGTGGCGAAGAAGAACGCGGTCATGCTGCACAGCGCGATGATCGTCATCGCCCGCAAGACCGACTGCTGCTCGCGCAAGTAGCGCGGCAGCCAGATCAGCGCCAGGCCGGCCAGGGCCCAGGGCAGCGCCGTCAGCAGGCCGTTCTGCGTGCCCGTCACGCCGAAGTCCTTCACCACGGTGGGCAGCCAATAGATGTTGCCGTAGAGCGCCAGGGTGATGAGCGTGTAGACGAACGAGAACCCGAGGACGCGACGATCGAACAACACCTGCAAGAGCGTGCCGTGCGCGGGGTTCGCGACCCCATCGCGATCGAGTTCCCGCTGCAGCCACGCCTGTTCGCCAGAGGACAGGAACGTCGCCTGGCGAGGCCCGTCGGGCAGATATTTGAGGATCACGAGCGTCAGCAGCAACGCCGGCAGGCCGGTCACCAGGAACACCCACTGCCAGCCCGCCAGTCCGCCCCAACCGTCGAGATCGAGCAGCACGCCGCCAAACAGCGCGCCGAACATGTTGCCCAGCGGACTGCCGATGGTAAGGAGCGCCACGGCCTGAACTCGATAGCGCGTGGGAAACCACAAGGTGAGGTAGTAGATGATGCCAGGATACGCACCGGCTTCCGCCACGCCGACCAGGAAGCGCACCGCGGCGAAGAGCGACCCGGTGACGGTGAAGGCGAGCAGGATGGTCAGCAGCCCCCAAGTCAGCAGAATACGCGCGAACCAGAGGCGGGCTCCGAATCGATGCGCGGCAAGCGCACTCGGCACCTCGAAGAGCGAATAGCCGATGAAGAACAGCGACGAAGCCAGCCCGTAGGCGGTCTCGGTCAGCCCAAGGCGCGACACCATCTGCAACTTGGCGTAGCCGACATTGGAGCGATCGATGACCGCCAGCAGCAGGATGCCCATCAGCAGCGGGCAGATGCGCCACATGATGCGGCGCATCAGCGCCTCCCCGTCAACCTTCACGGGCTCACCCGGGCTCATGTTGGGCGTCCCTCGGCGGCGGGCACCGGGAGACCGAGCAGCGCCGCCGCATTGCCGCCGATCAGCTGACGGATGGACGCGACGGGCATCGCCAGGTCGAGCAGCATCTGCACGATGGCACGATACCCGTCGACCGGCCGCATCGACTGCAGCAGGCCG
Organism: Acidobacteriota bacterium; assembly: GCA_031376505.1. GTDB lineage: Bacteria > Acidobacteriota > Vicinamibacteria > Vicinamibacterales > UBA2999 > CADEFD01. Next base: position 16,583 of record JANMDX010000224.1, on the reverse strand, counting down.
AGGTCCGAGCTCAGGACGGTATTTTCGACGCCGGCGAGATCGATCAGATGTGCCAGGTCCGCGGGCGAGAACTTCTTCGACTTGCCGTCGACGAACATGCAGATCGAGTGTTCCATCGCGACGCCGAGCGAGACGAGTTGCCGGATGTCCTCATCCTCGAAACCGACGATGTAGGTCGGATGATTGACCAGCATCTTCCTGACACCGCGCTTCCTGGCCTCGTCAAACAGCAGGTGCTGCTCGCTCACGTGCAGATGGCCACCCGCGAGAATGATGTCGGCGTCGGCGACGAGGTCGAGGACCGCGAGCACGTCATCGGTCAGTCGGCCGTTTGCGCCGGTCGCACGCAGCGGGATGGCGTCGAGCATCTTCTGAGAGGTCTTGGGAAACGTACCGGCTTTCCCGCTGCGAACGGCCTCCAGGTGATTGGCGGCAGAGAGCGTGGGCATCCACACGATCTTTCCGCCGAGTCTGGCGGTGTGATCGACGGCGTGCGGATTGATGCCGCCGCTGGCGTTGTTCAGAACGATGCCTGAGAACAACCGGACGCTCAGCTCCGGGAACAGCTTGGCCAGGATGACGGCGTGGGCCATGCCCGGGTAATAGTGATCCTTGTAGACGACGGCGCGGAAACGCGCCGCTCCGGCATCGAGCAACTGCTCGTGGTGGTCGAGCGTGCGTGGCATCGCCGCCGGACCGCTGTGGCAATGCAGATCCACCGCACCGACGAGCAGCGCGGCGACATCCTCGGGGCGGGCCAGCGGCGGCAGCGGGACCACATCAGGGAAGCTGGACATTGGTTTCTCCCCGAGAACCCTCGGGCATGGGATAGTCGTCGCCGTTGAGCACCCACCCAGACTTGTTGGAGAAGTCCAGACGTGGCGGGCAGAACACGTCCACCAGCACATTGAGACCCGGGTCGATGGCCTGCGACGTGTGGATGGCAGGCGGCGGAATCACCGTCACCGAGGGCGAGCCGCACGTCACGTGTTCGTCGTCCCGCCATTGATTGAGGTTGGGGGTCCAGGGCCAGCGCAGGTGATGCACGAACGTGCCAGCCAGCGCCAGTGAGCACTGTTCGAAGTCGTCATGGTGGTGCGGCGACATCTTGGTGGGGTCGCGCGGCCCATGTTTCGGGTCCAGGACATTCACCATGAAGGTCGAGCAGCGGAAGATTCGGCCGAAGCGGCCTTCGCTCGCCGACACGTCCAGGCTGTAGGTGCGAACCATCGGGCCGGCCGCCGCGTCGGGCCACGCCTGGAACGGCGGCAGGTTCGGATGCGGGGTCGCGTAGGAGGCGGCATTCGCGCAGAGGGCGCTGAGATCCGCCGATCGGGTGGTGAACATGCGGACCACGCGCGTGTCACCAAGCAGCGTCACCGTGCTGTCCCCGGCCGGCACGAAGCTGATCGAGTGTCCTTCGACGGCGCGCGCACGTCCGTTCCACGCGATCGTCGCCCCCGGGCCTACGGCGGGCAGGAGCACGACGTACTCGTCGATCTGACGGACGCGGTCGAGGGCCGCACCGCGACGGCCATCGGTGTAGGCCATGACGAAGTTCTGACCACGGGCCAGCCAGGTCGAGGTGCCGTCCTGGCTGAGCGTGGGCGGGAGTTCGTAGAACTTGACGTACTCGGATCCCGCAAAGCGCTCGGGCCACTCTGCCGCAGCAGTCGGGGCCAGGGCTGAGCGGGGGTCGGAGCTGGGATACATGTGGGCGCCTCTAGCCGTTAGGAGTGGTCAGCGTGCGGAACTCGGCGAGGGCGTCACCGGCAGACTTGCGCAGGTGCCCTTGATCGGACGAGATGATGAAGGCGCTGGCCCCGAGATCGGCGAAGCTCCTGGCTTCGGCCGCGGTGCCGACCATCACGCACACGGGCTTGCCGGCCTTGGCGGCGGCCTGGAGCACTCGAGTCACCACGCGCTGCACTGCGGGGTCGGCGGACGAGGGCGCGCCGAGCGCCACGGTCAGATCGCCACGCCCGATGAACAGGCCGTGAATGCCGTCGACGGCGGCGATCTCGTCGATGTGGTCCAGTGCCTCAGGATCCTCGATCATCGCGATCGCGCACACCCCGGCATCCTGCTCGTCGACCAGGCGCCACATCGGCAGACCGCCATAGCGGCCCGCCCGCGACGAGCCGGAGTAGCCGCGCCGCCCGCCACGGTAGCGCACCGCCGCAGCCACCGCCCGCGCCTTCTCGACGTTGGCCACGTGAGGCACGAGCACGCCCATCGCGCCGCAGTCGAGGGCGGACAGCATCGAGCCGCCGCCGTCGGACGACACGCGGACGAGGCCGGCGACGTTGGCGGCGCGGGCCGCGAGCAGCAGCACGTCGGTCTGGGCCCGGTCAATCGGCGCGTGCTCCTCGTCGATCACGACGAAGTCATAGCCCGCCGCGCCGAGAATCTCGGTGGCGTGCGGGGTTGGCGTCTTGATGAAGCTGCCCACCAGGGGCTGCATCGCGACGAACCGCTGGCGAAACGCCGAGTATGGGGGGCGCGGATCGGCCAAGACTTCCTCCCGGATCACGCGGACATTGTAGTCGGCTGCACAGCTCCCGACGCGGCGGCGATCGTCACCATTCACGGGGTCTGGGGGGTGACGGAATCCGCGCGATCAGACCCTGGCCGAGCCTTAGCCCTCGGCGTCGGCGGCCTGGCGGTGCTTGGACCAGTAGTAGAACGGCAGGCCCAGCAGCGTCAGCCCAAGGCCCAGCAGCGCCTTCTGCGGGGCCTCGGTGATGGTGGCGACCACCAGGAACAACCCGCCGGCAATACCCAGCAACGGCACCACCGGGTACAGCGGCACGCGGTATCGCCCCGCCACGCGCTCGGTCCTGCGGCGCAGGATGAAGACCCCGAACACGCCCAGCGTGAAGAAGATCCAGATCACGAAGATGACCAGTTCGGACAGCGAGTTGAAGCTGCCGAACAGGACGAACACGATCGCAATCAGGCCCTGGAAGACGAGCGAGTTGATCGGGGTCTGGAATCGGGGGTTGATGGCGCCCAGCACCCGCCAGCCGGGCAGTTCGCGACGCTGCCCGACGGCCAGCGCAACGCGTGTTCCCGACATCATCTGCGCGTTCAGCGCCCCGAACACCGATACCAGCATGCCCGCGGTGATGAACGCGCCGCCCCAGCGACCGAACAGTGCCACCGCGACGTCGCGGCCGACCGCGTCGGATGTAGCCACTTGGTCCAACGGCAGCGCGGCAAACACCGCGAGGTTGAACAGCACGTAGACGACGATGACCACGGCGATGCCGGTGACGATAGCCCGCGGCAGGTCCTGCTCCGGCCTGATCATCTCGGCGCCCAGGGTGGCCGTGTTGATCCAGCCGTCATAGGCCCACAGCACGCCGAGCAGCGCCACGCCGACGCTCAACTGTGCCGAGCCGACGTTGGCGAAGTTCATCTGCCCGACGGTGCCCTGCACCAGCCCGAACCCCATAATCGCGACGATGGGGACCAGCTTGAGGAGGGTCGCGATGTTCTGCAGCCACAGGCCGGCCCTGGTGGCAATCGCGTTGACCACGACGATGACCACAATCATCAGCACGGCAAACATCTTCTGCTGCCAGCCATTCATCGGGACGAAGAACGAGGCGAAGGTGGCCAACGCGATTGCCATGGCCGCGCACGATGCGGGGGAGGAGACGACGGCCTCCACCCAGCCGTACAGGAAGCCGACGATCGTGCCGTACAGCTCGCCCAAGTAGGCGTACAGGCCGCCCAACTTGGGGGTGTAGGCCGCGATTTCGGCAATGGTCAGGCCGCAGCAGATCGTGATGGCGCCGCCGATGATCCACATCAGGAGCGCCATGCCCGACGAGCCGCTGCTGGCCAGCACTGCCTGGGGCTTGAGGAAGATGCCCGAGCCGATCATGAGCGAGATCACGAAGATGATCCCGTCACGCAGCGTGATGTTGCGTTTGAGTTGCGTCACAGGACCCTCAGTAGTTCCTCGGGAGAGTAGTCCGCCAGGCCGAGATCGACGAGGGTGCGCTTGTTCTGCGTGCGGTAGTCCTTCTTCATCACCGCCGAGACCACGGTGATCATGGCGTCGATGGTCGGGGTGGGGACGCCCATCTTGCGACCCATATCGGCCATGAAGTTCATGCCGTAGCCGACGTCCTCGTGGAAATAGCGGTAGTCGAGGCTCGACTGGGCCTTGATGCCCTTGAAGCCGGGGGCGGTCCGGTAGCCCCGGTTGTAGTCGGCGATTGTCTGGTAGCCCTGCAGCACACCCAGGTCGGGGTCACGCAGCACCGGGACGCCGAGGGCCTCGGCCAGGGCCAGCCGCTCGTCGTCGACGGCCTCCATGAGGTGGCCGACGTGCTCGCTGCAGCCATCCTCGTAGAAGAAGAAGTCCCCGTGGGTGTTGTCGATGCGAGCCACGTTGCACAGGCTGACGGCCGGGTGGATGGTCGGGTTGCCGTTCTGCAGGATGGTCATCATGCAGTTCTTGGCCGCCGCCATCGCCGGATAGACGTCCTGCACCGCGGGCAGCAGGCCGCCGACCAGCGTGCCGGGGATCGTGGCCAGGTACAGCCCACCCTTGAGTTTCAGGTTGATGTGTACCGTGCCCGGGCCGTCGATGCGGGCGGCGTAAGGCAGGGTCGAGGTCTCGGCGATCGTCACCGAGGTGTCCTCGATGCCCAACCCGAGGATCTTCTTGAACAGCAGGCCGCCGCCGCAGGACCCGGGGCAGACGATGTAGGTCTGTCCGGCTGCCAGGTACGGCTTGACGGCGCTTGCGAAGTTCTCCGTCGCGTACGCCGGTCCGACCAGATAGACCAGGTCGGCGCCATCGAGAGCCCGTGCCAGATCGTGACCGGCGTAGGCCACCGGGACGAATCCGGTGAGCTCGCCCCCGGCCGTAATGCCGCCGGCCTTCGCAATCGCCGAGATCTGAGTGTCGAACTGGTCGAAGTCCCACAAGGCGACGTCGTGGCCGTGCTGGGCGCAGTCAAACGCGACGGCGCAGCCGCCGTTGCCGGACCCGAGGACGCTGATCTTCACGGTGCTGGCCTACTCTGTGGTCACACTTCCACGAGCGCCGCACGCGGCCTGTGCGCGCTGCGTGGGCACGGTCTTGGGTGGGCGCCGTGCTCAGGTGAAGCCGTCACGGTCCCTGCCGCCGACCACATTCAGGCAGCACTCACCCTCTCAAGCTCTGAATGACGTGCTTGTTCGCTTCAACCTGCGTAAGGTTTCGTTCTCCGCCAGCGATCTTGTCAAGCGTCTCGTCCGCTAGCTCTGTCACCTGTTCAGCAACATCTGTGGCGACAGGAATCGGATCTGCAACGGGTTGGTCTTTGTCCTTGGTCATTTGCGTTTCCCCCAGGCTGATGGAGCGAGCGTGTGATTGGCTGCACCGTCCTGGCTGCAGCGCCTTCATGGCGCGAACACGGACGCCAGTAGACACTAGCAGAGTGTGGGGGTGCCGGAATCCCCGTTTTCGGACACCGGTGACGCCCACACGAGCCCTTCGGCTCACGCCGATCGGCAGCCCCCCGAGACCACTCCGCGGGCGCGGGCGACCGGCCTACGCCCACACGCCGCGCCTTCGGCGCGCACCTCCAGCGGCGGCTGACCGGCCGAACGCTCGTGGACTTGAGGTACCCTCCGGGTGATGAAGCTGTTCACCTGCCTGCTCGCCGCGGTGGCGCTGGCCGCCCTGTCTGCGCCCGCCGGCCAGACCTTTGTCGGCGTCGTGTCGGACCAGATGTGCGCGCTGGACCACGGGGCGATGCGCATGGGGCCAACCGACGCGGAGTGCGCGAAAGCCTGCGTGGAGGACCATGGCACGTCGTACGTGCTCGTGGATGGCGAGCAGGTCTATCTGCTCAGCGACCAGCAGGCACCGAAAGCGTTCGCGGGCCAGAAGGTGAAGGTCGTCGGGACGCTGGACCAGACGACACACGTCATCGCGGTGACCTCGATCTCGGCCGCCGGCGATAGCAAACAATAGCGGGGTCTCGGACCGAGGGGCGAGGCGACACGCCGGATGCGTCGCTGCACAGATGGCATCATGGAGGTCCAATGACCAGTCCAGTGCTCGAACGCTTCCTCCGCTACGTGGCCTACGACACTCAGGCCCGCGAGGACTCGACCACCTATCCCAGCACGCCCGGCCAGCTCGTGCTCCTCCGCGATCTCGTGACCGAACTGCAGGCCATGGGCATTGTCGATGCGACGATGGACGAGCACGGCTACGTGATGGCCACGATTCCCGCCACCACCACCAGAGCCAACGTGCCGGTGATTGGCGTGATCGCGCACGTAGATACCTCTCCCGAGATGAGCGGCGCCGGCGTGAAGCCCCTCGTGCATCGCGCCTACGACGGCCGCGATCTGGTGCTACCCGACGACCCGGAGGCCGTGCTGCGCGTGGCCGACATGCCGTACCTGGAAGAGTGCCTTGGCCACGACCTCGTCACGGCGTCGGGCACGACGTTGCTCGGTGCCGACAACAAGAGCGGCGTGGCGGCCATCATGACCGCGGCCGCGTATCTCATGGCGCATCCCGAGATTCCGCACGGCGCCATTCGCATCGGCTTCACGCCCGACGAAGAGATCGGCAAAGGGACCACGCACTTCGACGTGACCCGCTTCGGCGCGCGCTACGCCTACACCATGGACGGCGGCCCGCGCGGCGAACTGGAGTACGAGAGTTTCTCGGCCGACGCCATCAGCCTGACGTTCCGCGGGCTGAACACGCACCCGGGCTACGGCAAGGGCCGCATGGTGAACGCCATCAAGCTGGCCGCGCGCTTCATCGACCGGCTGCCGGCCGACCGCCTGTCGCCGGAAACCACGTCGGGACGCGAGGGCTTCGTGCATCCCAACGTGGTGCAGGCCGCCGTGGACCGGACGACCGTGAAGCTGCTCGTGCGCGACTTCGACACGGCTGCGCTGAAAGAGAAAGAGGCGTGGCTGCGCGCACTGGCAGAGGGCGTCGTGGCAGAAGTACCAGGCGCCGCCGTGGACGTGCACGTAGACGAGCAATATCGCAACATGCGAGAGGTACTTGATGAGCACCCGCTCGTGGTGGAGCGCGCCCGCGAAGCGATCACGAGGACTGGGCTCACGGTACGCGAGCGGGCCATCCGCGGTGGCACCGACGGGTCGCGCTTGTCGTTCATGGGGTTGCCAACGCCGAATATCTTTGCCGGCGAGCAGAACTTTCATTCCCGCTTCGAGTGGGTCTCGGTGCAGGACATGGAGAAGGCGGTAGACGTCATCGTCGAGCTGGCGAAGGTGTGGGAGGAGCGGACGGGTTCGGCATAGAGTGCGCCGGCCTTTACTTTTTCGTCGGCACGCTCCGCACGCGATTGTTACGAGCGCCGTGCTCCAGCTCCACTTTACCCATCAACTCCAGAATGGGCGTGACGTAATTGGCGAACCGTCCGCGGTATCCCTTGCGCAGGCCGTAGTACCCGCCGATGGGGTTCTTGCCGTCGCGCGCCCAGGCTTCGACGGTGCCCGGCTGCACGGGCTTCCCTTCGTCCGCGTTGCCAAGCGGCATCCAGTCGCCGTGCTGCTTCAGCATCGCGGCCAGGTCGTCAAGACACTCGAGGCGGTACGACAGGACGGTAGTACCGACCTGCACGACGAGCGCGGGCGGAGCCAGCGTGTTGTCGCGCCACGCCTTGTAGTCGGACGTGAGTGACGGAGTCTTCAGGATCCACGGATCGTCGGTCGTGCCGGCGCCATAGGTCACCTTGGCCGCGCTCATGGCTGCATCTCCTCCGCGAGGGCCCGCAGGCCGTCCGCGAATTGTTCGAACGATGGCTGCAGGTCGGGGATGGACTTCCCAATGAGCGGCGCCAGCACGCCGGAGAACTCCTCGTGCATGTGGAACTCGGTGCCGCTGCCGCTCGGAGTCAGCGTGAACTGCCGCACGCCCGTGAAGAGACCGAGCGGCATGCCGCCTCTCCACACCATGCGGCGGTGCGGCGTGAACTCGGTCACACGCAGCGCGAACGCACGGCCCGGATTGGCCGCCGACCACACCTTGAGCGAGGCGCCGGGTGCGATCGTGCCCTCGAGCCGCAACACGCCCAGGCCGCCCGCGACCAGGCCAGGCCCGTCGGTCAGGTGCGCCCAGACCCGTTCGGGCGAGGCCGCGATGGTGCGTCGAACTTCAAAGCGTTTCAATGGCGACTCCCGGGAAGATGCGTTCAAGGTTATCGCGCAACGAAGTGGACATCTTGTGTCATATTCCTCGTGTCATGCGGGCGTCGCGACTACTGCAGATCCTGTTGTTGTTGCAGAACCGGGGTCGGTTAACCAGTGGGCACCTGGCGCGGGAACTGGAAGTGACGCCCCGCACCATCTTGCGCGACGTGGACGCGCTGACCGAAGCCGGCCTGCCGATGGTCGTACACGCCGGCTACCGCGGCGGCATCGAACTGGGCTTCGACCATCGCACGCGGTTGACGGGGCTGGCCGCCGACGAGGCGGAGGCAATTGGCGTGCTGCTCGCCCGGCCGGTCGACGACCTGGCGCCGCTCGGCCTCGCCGACGCCGCCAACCGGGCGCGACGCAAGCTGATGGAGTCGTTTCCCGACACGGTACGGGCGCGCGCGGGTGAGGCGGCACGACGCTTTCGGTTCGCGCCGCACACGCCTGTCGCCGACAGCGACCCGCGCCTGCCGGCGCTGGCGGCGGCCGTGCGCGAGCACCGCGTCGTTCGCATCCAGGCCTATCAGCCGCGCGAACGGCTGGTCCACCCAGTGGCGCTCGTGCGCGAGCCAGTGGGCTGGATGGTGGAGGACGACCTGGCGCCCGACGTACCGATTTGCCTCGACGCGTGCGGCGACATCAACATCTCGTCGAAGACCTTCACGCGCACGCACGCGATGCGCCACCTACCGGGCACCGATCGACGGTGACGCCGGGCGACAGCTGCCTGCTTGGGGCGTCAGGAGGTAACGGCCGGCGTGGCTCGCTCGCCCGCCTGGGGCAGGTCGATCACGAACGTGGTACCCCGTTCCGGACTCGTGGATACGTGGATGGCGCCACCGAGCTGGTCGACGATCGCCCGGACAACGGCGAGTCCCAACCCGCTATGCGTTGTGTCGTGCTTGGTCGTGGCATATGGCTCGTACATGCGTTCGCGAATCGCCGGATCGATGCCACTGCCCGAATCAGCCACAGTCAGCACCACGCGACCCGGCTCACGCGACGGCTTCGGCGTGGATGCTCGTGAACCCTGACTGGCGACCGCGCCTGCCGAGATGCTGAGCGTGCCGCCCTCGGGCATGGCGTCGCGCGCATTCAGGGCAAGGTTGACGAGTACTTGCTCGAGCTGGCTGGCGTTGCTCATCACCCACAGCGGCGCCGTGCCGGGCTCGAGTTGCAACTTGATGCGCCCGCCGACCAGCATGCCGAGCAGCGATTCGGAAGACCTGAGCAGGGCCGCCACGTCCACTCCCGCCACCGACCCAACTGACGGCCTGCCCAGCGCCAGAAGCTGCCTCGTGAGCGCGGCAGCGCGGGCGCCGGTGGTGAGAATGTCGTGCACGAGTTTTCGCGTGTGCGGACGCAGGGTGTCATCATCCAGCGCCAACTCGGCGCAGCCGTTCACCAACAACAGGAGGTTGTTGACGTCGTGCGCCGTGCCGGCCGCCAGCCGGCGCAGGAATTCCGCGCCGGGCTCGTCGTTTTGGGGGCTAACCACCGCCACTGTCCTCGGACACTGCCACCATGACCCGCGCGGGGCGCCACACGTGGTGGGGAGCCCCGCGCTCGGTGGGCATGCTTATTCCTTGGGATCCCAGGTGCACCAGTAGCCCGCGATCAGCGCCGTCGCGGCCTCGGAGCCCGCGCGCCCGCGTCCGCCGCTGCGCCGCGTGGCGTGCAGTTGGCAATAGCGCTCGATATCCGCCGACGCCTTCTTTATCGCGTCGAGATTGATGGAGGGCGCGCCGCTTGCGTACCGTGCCGCGCGCTCGCCGAGCATCCAGCCCACGGCCGTCACGGTCGTGCGATCCTGGAGCCACCGGTTGCCGCAGTGCCGCATCGCTGCGAGGAATTTGGGACGGAAGTTGTCGCGCACAAACAGCACTGCGTCGAAGTCGAGCGCGGCGCGCAGGCCAATCCCCTGGCCGATGCTGAGGAAGCAGTCGTCAAGGATGGCGTCGACGGCTTGCTCATGCGCCAGTGCCTCATCGGCAGCGACGGCGGCCGGCCCGTCGTAACCGTAGGCGAGCGGACCGGGCGGAATGGACTGGCGGGTCATCTCTGTGTTCATGGAATCCTCCGTAAATGCGAACGTCAAGCGGTTGCGTGCTGCGCGGCGGGGCTGAGCCCTTCGCGCACGGCGTTCATCTGGCAGCCGGTCTCCACGTCGTGCGACGCCAGACTGGCGGCGCGCAGGTCGACCGAGGGTGACGCGCTGGCGTGGTGGAGCGCCCGCTGGCCCAAGTAGCGGCCCACCGCCGTGACGCGGCGCCGGTCGGTTTCATACGAATTCCCGTTCGCCGTGATGGCGTGCAGGAAGAACTTGCGATAGCGTGCCCGCCACCAGAGCACGGCGTCGAAATCGACCGATTTCTCGGTGCCGATGCCCTGGCCCGCGGCAAGCAGGCAGTCGTTCAGGATGGCGTCGATGTGCTCCACAGGCATTGCTCACCTCGTAATCGGCCATGGCCGTCACAAGGGAGAACGCCGAAGAGCTTGGTTTCGTACAGACGCCGCGGCCCGGGGCCCCCGCCGCGCGGACTGTGCGCGGTGGGGTGGGGGGCGGGTGGCTAGCGGGTCTGGGCGAGACGGGAGCGCAGCCCGCGCAACTCGGTGCGCAGGCTGGCCGCGGTCGCCGGACGCCGGGCGGTCACCCGCGACAGCGCGTCGTTGAGGTAGGACGCCACGGTGTCGGGGCATTCCGGCCGTACGTCCCGCACGTCTGGCACAGGCGCGTGCTGGATCGCGTCCACCACCTCGGGTACGGAGCGACTGCTCATGGGATGACGCCCGGCGAGGGCCTCGTACAGCACCATGTTCAGGCTCCAGAGGTCGAAGGACTCCTGGGGCGGGGAACCGGCCAGCGCTTCGGGCGACAGGTACAACGGCGTGCCCACGACCTGATGCGTAATGGTGAGCGTGGACGAAGCCTTCACGTCGTGGAACCGCGCCGCGAGCTCTGCCGGATCGGCCGGCATGACCGCCGCGGCCGCGTCGAGCCCGTGCGAACGATCGAGCATGGCGGCCAGCCCGAAGTCGAGCAGTTTCGGCACGCCGTCGGCGGTGTAGCCGATGTTGCTCGGCTTGATGTCGCGGTGAAGCACGCCAGACCCGTGCACGCGGTCGAGCGCGTCGGCCAGCATGATGCCCAGATCAAGCGTCTCCTCCACCGGCAGCGGCCCTCGCGCGAGGCAGTCGAGGAGCGTGCCGCCTTCCAGGTACTCCACAATCAGCAGCGGCGTGTCGTGCCATTCTTCGGCGCCGTAGATCGTGGCCAGGTTGGGATGGCGCACCGAGGCCATGGCGCGCGCTTCCCGCCTGAGGCGGGCCGCGTAGTCCCGTTTCATGGCTGGCAGCGTCTTGATGGCCACCTTGCGGTCCAGGGCCAGGTCGGTAGCGAGGTACACGACGCCGGTGCCGCCGGCGCCGAGAAAGCGCTGCAGCCGAAACTTGGCATTGACGAAGAGCGGCAGCACGGCCGGTCTGGTGGCGGCCCCGCAGCGGCAGCGGCGCGTCTCGGGACTCCACGTCTCTGAGCAGTTCGGGCACCAGGTGGCCGGTTCGTCCTGCCACCCGACCCCGCTCGTGACAGGCGCGGGCCGCCGTCCGGGGTCGGCCTGCGACTCTCGCAGCCACCGATTCTCGAGCTGCATCGCGGCGTGGCCACACATCGCCGTCGCGAGCGCCACGTGGCTCTTGGTGTAGGGCAGCGAGTGGGCACTGGCCCCGATGGCGACGAGTCCCAGCAGGTCGCCTGACGACCCCACGAGCGGCGACAGGAGTTGCGCGTCGGAGTCGAGCAGCCAGTCCTGATCCGGCTCGGGCAGCAAGCGCACGATTGCCGAGCGCGGGTCGAGGTGCAGCTCACTGCGCGTCGATTGCAGCAATTCATGAAGCACGGAACCTCGCGGCAGTGCGGGCACGGAGCCGTCGAGCGCCACGAGCGATCCGCCGTCTTCCCCCAGAAGCAGCACGGTCACGCGCTCGGCGTGCAGCGCCCGGGCAATCTCTTCAACGAGTGTCAGGCTGATCTCGCGCAGGTTCTCGCTGGCCCGGAACCGGTGCTCCAGGCGCGCCATGGCCTGTGGGGAATCGAGCGGCTCCCGCATGAACCACTGGTCGACGACGCGAACCAGGTGCGAGCGGAAGGTGAGCGCCGCGAGCCCGAGCCCCGAGAAGGCGAGCAGGCCGCTCGGTTGGCGGGCGTCGAGATACTGCAGGAACGTGAGTCCGCGGTTCACGAAGACGTCGAGCGCCAGGTAGGTGAGCGGCGCAAGAATGGCCGCCCAGATCGCGTATCGCGCCAGCGCGTACTGCAGCGTGGCCCTGATGACGAACTGCAGATCCATGACGCGATTCACGGCCACGGCGTACGCCGTCATCGGCACGATCGAACCGAGCGCGACGTAGATCACCAAGCCGACCCGCTGTCGCACCAGCGAATCGCGAAGGGCAGGCACGAAAGGTGTGGCAATGGCAGCAACGAGCACTGGGGTGAGTCCAAGGGCCAAGGCGCCCAGGAACCACGACACGCTGCGCCGCCGCGCCGCATTCTCGAAGCGAGCCTTGGCTACAAGAAACGGGAAAGCGGGCAACGCCAGTGCGACGAGCACGGGCCAGTACATGGAGCTCGGTGCTTGGCGATCGAACGCACCGAGCACCGCCAGCAGACGCGGGTTCGCAATGAGCCAGGTACGCTCGGTGCCAATGACGTTGGCGACAAAGAGCACCCACACGGCCACGGCGGCCGTCGTGATCAGGATTTCGGCCGTCCGACGATCGCGTCGGTCGATTGGCTCGGCAGGAAAAGCCCACGCGAACAGCCACACGCCCAGCGCGAAGAACGACTCGGGCTTGCACAGCAGCAGCGCGCTAATGAGCATTCCAGCCGGGCCTGCTACCGGGGCGAGAAACGGCTCGACGAACGCAGACGCGATCAGCAGATAGAGTCCGCCCAGCAACTGCAGTCGCCGGTCGCGTCCGCCGCCGAATACGAGCAGCAGACCTCCGACGCCGAAGATGGATAAATTCGCGGCAAAGGGCGCCGCAGCCCTCTGCGACGACCACCCTGCCAGCGCCGCCGGCACAGCCACGAGCGCCACCAGCACTTTGGCCGCGGCGAGCGCCACGCCGACGACATACGTGGCTACGACTATCTGTCTGAGCCACGGGCGCGCGACGGAGAGTGTCGAGGATGCCGGCCGGCCGCGGATCGCGGCGATAACACGCAGTTGACGCACGAGGTCGGCACGAGTGCCGCCATCCGCGGCCGATTCCACGGCACGCCAGTCGATGGCGGCGCCGTCGGCCAGGGCCGCCGCGAGCGAATCAGGAAACGCCCTGCGGCTATTTCGCGGCACGGGCCATTTCCTCGCCGAGTCGAACGATGGCGCGCCGAACGGCGACCCTCGCCGCCTCGGCGGACGGCTTGTCGAGCATCAGCGCGATCTGCTCGTAGCTATAGCCCAGTTCGATGCTGGCGACGATGGCTTGGCGGTCGGCGCGGCGTAGACGCTTCAAGCCGGCCTCGTAGCGCTCGCGATCTTGCTCACGAATCGCCAGGTCGAGGGGCGACCTGCCGCCGTCGACCATCTGGTCGTCGATCTCGCCGGGCGCCGGGTGCCGCGCGGCGTGACGAAACTGGTCGCGCACGCGATTCACGAGCGAGCGGCGCAGGTAGCCGAGCAGTGCGCCCTCGCGCTGCGGCTGAAAGTTGCCGAGGTTGCGCAGGGTGTGGAGCACGGTGTCCTGTACGTAGTCGGCGGTGTCGGCGGCATTGCGCGCCCACGTCGGCACGCGGCGGTGCGCCCACCGGTGCAGGCGCGGCACGTAGCGGGCGAACAACTGGTCGAGCGCGTTATCGTCGCCGGAGCGCGCCCGACGCAGCAGCTCCTCGGAGAGCGGATTCGACGGAGGGCCGCCTGGGAGGGCGGTGCCTGAGTGCCGGTCCATGGTGTCGTTTTCTGTGCAGACGTGAGCGCCCGTGGATTCTCCTCCCGCTGGGCGCGGCGCGCAAGCCCCAGTGACAAGCCCGCGGGCGTACGAATTCCACCTTTTGGCGTTAATCCCAGTAACCGGCCACGGGAGGACCGGGAGCACACCACATGGACCTGACAGCGATCGCGTGGATATGGCCGGCGTGCCTTGGCGCCGCGGGCGCCGCGATGAGCGCGTGGCTCACCCGGCAGCGGGGCACGCGACCGGCACCCGCACGGCTGGGCCAGCGCTCGGGCCGCGGCGTGTGGCTCCGCCTGAGCCGCGTCGCGATCCCGGTGGCGACGGCGTCCGCCACTGCCGCCGCCACCGCCGGTATGCTCGGAGGCACGGCCACGCTCGCGGCCTTCGCCTTTTTCTGGATTGGCTTCGTCACGGCCGGATGGATGGCCGCCGAGCGCGACAAGCTCGTGCTGCACCAGGCGGTGTGTCGTGCCGCGACGGCACCTGCGGCGCACCCTGACACGGTGCAGGCGATGGCGCACGCATCCCCCGATGCGGTCTACGACGCCGTCCAGGCGCTCGTGCCGCGTCGCGTCGTGCACTGAAGGTCGGACGGCTGGACTGGGCCGGCATCGACCGGTGGACGCTCGCGCACGAGACGGCGCCGATTCGCCTGCGCCCGGTCACCGCCCCAGCTCTACAGCAACTGCTGCATCAGCTGGCCGGTGTCCATCACGCCCCAGTGTTCGACGATCTTGCCGTGCTCGAAGCGCAGCACGTCGGCCACCGGCACGAGCATCGGCTTGCCCTGCGACGCGATGCCTATGAACTCGGCGCGCTGAATGCCCTGCATCGTCGCGCGCACGAACACCTTGTCGCCTTCCGCCACCATGTCTTCGATGTTCATCGCGAAGTCGGAGAAGGCGGCGTGCAGCGCCTGGAACATCTCGCGCAGCCCGTCGCGTCCGTCGGCGTCAGTAGGAATCTCTTCGTGCTCGACAAAGGCCTCCGACACGAGCTCGTCAATAACGGTGAGCCGGCCCTCGGTCAACGCAGCGTAGAAGGTGCGAGTAAGTGTCTTGTTGTCCATGGCGTCTCCGTCTGTGACGGGTCAATCGGACACGTGGTCCGGTCCCCGGTCTGCCCGAAGGTAGTATGCGAAACGACCAGGGTACTCCCCTCACGCGGATGCCGACGGCCACCACGACCCGGTCAGCCTGCGGCGCAGGTCGCGCAAACTGGCGCCGGGCCACAGGGTCGGCGGACTGACGGTGCGGCGTCCCCACTTCCTGACCCACGAAGTAGCTGCCGCTCGGCGCGTCAGGGGCAATGACGCTCATGACGGCCGCGGCGCCTTCCTCCACGGTCCTTCCTGGCGTGCCCCCCGACGAGGTGACCATGGTGGTGTTCATGTGGGTGGCCGGATGACGATGCGCGGCGAGCGGCCTTTCTCGATGAGCGGCGCACCTGCTCTTCCTTCGCCGACGGGTCGATGGTGGCCATGTGAACCTCGGCGGACGACTTTACCGGATCGCACACCCGACTAGTGCCTCGAGCCTCGACGGTCTCCCTCTGGCTCCCAACGTCCAACTCATGGCCATAGGGACCATAGGGCTACGTGGGCTGTGCCACAATTCTTGCGGAGGTGACCAACCTCCCGGGTTCTGCACCTTGGAGTGTTCATGACGACTGACCGCATCGAAATCAATCCTCGCATCGTGATCGGAAAGCCGGTCATTCGAGACACCAGGATTCCCGTGGACCTGCTGCTTCGCAAACTGAGCGAGGGCGCATCTGAGCCGGATCTGCTCGATGCGTACCCCCGGCTGACGCGCGACGACTTGCAGGCGGCCATGCGCTACGCCGCCGATACGGTCGCACGCGAAGAAGTGGTGCTGATCGGCGCAACCTCGTCAACCCCGCAGGACTAGCTGGTGCAGTTCCTCGCGGACGAGAGCTGCGACTTCGCGGTCGTGCGCGCATTGCGCGCGGCGGGACCCGACGTGACCAATCATTCGGAAAGTCGCGGTCTGCGACGTCGTGCAATGGCTCTCCCGACGTCTCTTCATCTGTTGGTTCGATTCCTACCGGGCTCACCACTCTTTCATCCGCGCCCGCGGACGGCGCCAAGTAGTTGAAAAGTGGTGCGGTTACGGCGGTTCGATTGAATCGACTTCCGTCGTACGCGATCCCTTCCGGAAAGAACAGCGCCTGCAGCCGCTGCTTGTAATCGAGCGACGCCTGCACCCACAGGTCTGAGGCGCGCGGCAGAATGCGTTCTGCGAACGCCAGGATGCCCTGTACGTCGAGTTCGTCGGTGGCATCGGCGTGGTGGTCGATCTGGGCGAGCGTCATCTCCTCGCGCAGCCTGTCGCGTTGGCGCTCGTAGCTCGTGCTGTCGATCGACCGCGCGAACAGGAACGCCTCGTCCAGTCGGTCGAGTTTCTGCT
>JANMDX010000168.1:0-4670 GCA_031376505.1 Acidobacteriota bacterium | reverse complement strand
TGGCACGCGGCACAGGCGCGTGGGCCTCGCCCGAAGGTGCGGGGACTGCCGCGAAGCGCGTAGCCGGGGCGGGCGGATAGCGTCCGACCGGCGTCTACGCCGTCATCACCAGCCCGTTGCGACGTTCGTCCCAGATACGAGCGACTCCAGTCGCAATGTCACCGTTTCAGCTTTAGAATCGAGGCGTTTAGCAGTCAGTCGGAGACAAGATGACACGTCCTCATAACGAATGCGCGCTGGTCGCAACGGCAACGATCCTCTTGGCCACGATCGTCGTTGGCGCATCACAACAAGCATCCCCGTCCCCTCCGGCTGGGACGCCAGCAACGATTCCGGCGTCGGTTGTCACTGCCGCGGAGAAGATCGCCAACGATCCGCAAATCATGGCGCTGCTCAAGGAGCAGAGCACGGATGCGGCCGCCAAGGCACGATGGAATCAGTTCCTGGAGCTGGTGCGCATCCCCTCACCGCCGCGCCAGGAACATCTGAAGGCGGCCGAGATTCATCGCCGGCTCGTGAACGAATGGGGCTTCGCTCCAGAGGAAGTGATGACGCGCGCCGACGGAGTCCTTCCCGTCAGCGACACCAACACCGTGGACGGTCTGCCGGTCTACAACGCGTGCGTGGTGATCAAGGGGTCGTACGCCGGCCGCGCGGACGCTGAGCACTACAAGGGTCAGTTCCCCAAGGTGCTCGTCGAAGGGCACATCGACGTCGTCAACCCCGAAGCACTGCCGAAGTCGGGTGACCCCTCCATCCGCATCAAGCTCCAACCGTACGCACAGCCGGTGGTCGCCACACCCGAGGAACTCGCGGCGATCCCCGACGAATTGTCGTTCGATGCGCGAGGCCGCGTCGTCGAGAACGACAAGTACGCCACAGCTAGCAAGGTCTTCACCAATGCTAAAGAGGCCGAAGCCGGTGGCGGCGTGCGCATCTACGTGCCCGGTTACGGCGACATGATGCCCAGCACGTCCAATGCCTTTGTGCTCGCGGCCGCGATGAAGAAACACAAGATCACGCCGGTCTACGACATCTGGCTCTGCGGCACCGCTGGAGAGGAAGGCAAGGGCAACCTGGCGGGCGTCAAGCAGCTCTACGGCTTCGATCAGAAGGCCGGCACCGGCTCCAATCCCCTTAACATCGTCGCCAACTTCGGTCTCGAGGGCGGCGGCACCGTCAACTTCGTCGGCAGCTACCGTTTCGAGATGAAGTTCAAGGCGCCGTTCGCGCGCCCGAACGGTCCAAGCGCCCCTGCGGCCATGGCCGCGGCGATCGCGAAGATCGCTGACGTCAAGACGCCGACGGACCTGCGCGACGGCGCGCCGAAAACCACCTACACCGTCGGCCGCGCCAGCTGTGAGCCGCCGCCGCGTCCTGGCCTGGGTGTGCCGAGCTGCTCGCTCGAAGTGGACATGCGATCGACGCAGAAGGACACACTCGAGGACATGCGCAAGACCATCGAGCCCATGTTCCAGGCCGGCGCGTCTGCCGAGAACGCGAGGTATGGACGCAAGGATAGCAGCGGTGAAGGCATCACCCTCGAGCTGATGTGGTTCGGTTTGCGGCCGGCCTACGTGGCGGAAAGCGTCGACAACGTCGCCGTCCACGCCGGACTGCAGTCGGGCATCCAGGTGGGGGCGATCAACTCACCGATGGTCGGCACCGGATCGGGCAGCCTGAACGACAACGTGCCGGCGCACACCGGCGTCCCGACCTATCAATTCACCCTCGCGTCCTCGGCCGCCGGTGCGGGCGGACATGCGTTCTGGGAGTGGGGCACGCGCGGCGCGCCCGCTACCGAAGTGGCCCGCATGCATCGCGTCCTCACCGCGGCGTTGATCGTGTCGGGGTTCCACGCGGCGGATGGCACCGTCGTGCAACCGTCCATCGGCCCAATTGGCAAGCGGACGCGAGACGTCGTCCGATGATTCCGGAGCAGCCGATTATGAAGCGCCTGATATATACGCTCGCGTTCGTCCTCGCCGCGGCCGGCACACCCGCCTTCGCCCAGCAGTCCGGAGGATTGCGCGTCGAGTTCCAGGGACCTGGTGGTCACAGTTACGGCGCCTATGGACGCGTGAGCGCCCTGCATGCCGCCGCCCGTGCCGTCATCCTGATTCAGAAGGCCCTGCCCGCCGGCAGTTATCAGATCACGAACCTGACCGGTGGCAACTCGGTCAATGCCATCGCGTCGGACGGCCTCATCGAACTGAAGTTGACCGCCGGAAGCGCCCCTGCGTACCAGGCGCTCGTGACCGCGGTGACGAAGGCCGCGGCTGAAGGCGCCGCAGCTGAGAATGCGTTTCGCGGCGTGAAGCCTGGGGACCTGACCAGCGGCGCTCCGGCCACGGTCAGGTCCAGCGTCACACGATTCTGAACTCGGTCGCGATCCTGTCGATTCCGCATCGAAGGGCAATTCTCGGCCTTCGGCGTCCGCGTGGCTCGCCCCAGGCCGCGCCGTTGCAGGGACGAGTCATGCGGCGGTGACCAACCAGTTGCGAAGTTCGTCCCAGATATCCAGCCGACTCTGCAACGTCAATTCCTTCGACTCGTTAGCCTCGATTGCGGGCCGAGTGTAGGATCGCTCCATGATCCCAGCGTCACACCACGGTCTCTTCGCCGGTCCCAACCGGCTCTGGTTCATGCCGGGCACGCCGGCCCATGTCTCGGACGGAACGCTCGTCGTCGCCGCGGACCGGGTCTCGGTGCGCTGGGCGCACGAAGGCGTGCCGAAGGAGGGCGAGCTCGTGCTCCGGGGACCCGGTGCCGCGTGCCGCGGCGACTTCACCGACACGTTCCACGCGGTCAACCCGTTGGTGCTCCACGGCCACACCCAAGGCAGCGCGGTCGCCTTGTTCTGCACGTACCCGGCGGGGGACGGATCGCCGGACTGGGGCTGGCGCATCGTCCTCGACTGGTACGACCCGGATCATTTCAGTTTTCGCATGTTCAACGTGCTCCCCGACGGCCAGGAAGCACTTGCCGTGGACCTGCGCGGCGCGCGCGTGGGCTGAGCGTCCGCCAATGTCGGACGCTGCTCGGGGAACCTTCGAAGAGCTGTTGGACGGCACCGCGCCCGAGTTGGCCGACATCGCGCGCCGCCTGCGCGAGGCCATCTTGGCGGTCGACCCGGCCGCGGTCGAGACGGTGCGGCTCGGCGACAACGCAGCCACCTACGGGGTCGGGCCGAAGAAGATGACCGAGGGCTACGCCTACATCATGCCGATGCGAGGGTACGTGAACCTCGGTTTCTACCAAGGCGCGTCCCTGGAGGACGCGCGGCTCGAGGGCACGGGAAAAGGTCTGCGTCATGTCAAGATCCGCTCCCTCGACGAAGCGTCCAACGCGGCCCTGCGCGGGCTTCTGGCTGCCGCGTTGGCGGCGCGCAAGAGGGGTCGAGACCCTGGGTGAGCGCGCTCACAGACGCGCCGCGCTGGTTGGAGGCGGGGGACGGCGAGAGGGCCGAGTGCAGGACGCGTAGCGTGTCGACGCTCGACTCGCGCGCAGTCCGTCGTCGTTCTGTTGCGCGACGGGCCGTTTCGACGCAACATCCGCGAGTCGCGGGCCTATCGATGCGTGCTGTTGACGAGCGGACCCACCATCAGGGCAGCACTCCGCTTGCGGCAGAGTCTGGAGGGAGTCTGTTGCGCGCTACGGGCCTACAGCCGTCTCGACGTCCGCCAGGAGGACCATCATCGTCATCGGGTCAACCGGCGATTCCGCGAAACCGTGGTGGACGTAGAAGCGTTTCGCCTCGTCGGACATGGCATGCAGCAGAGTAACCCACTACACGGCCATCCCCCATGACCACGACCGTCCTCGAAGCGCGCGCGGCTTCGTTCTGCAGCGCCTGACGCTTGGGCCAGTCGTTCAGCTCGGAAACGGCGGAGTCGAAGGCGGACACGTCATGCGCGCTGGTGAGTGGCTGCGGCGCGCTGACTGGACGGTTCATCGCTCCCAGGGCGCGCGCGCGGCGAGCAGCTTGCGCAGCCGAGGATTGGCCGTCGGCGGCGCATCAAGCGCCTTCGACAACCGGCGGAACGCCGCCTCGTCGAGATGGAACAGCCGACGATCCAGCAGCACCGACTGAGCCTCGCGGGTGGCGGCGTCGAGCATGAACTCCGTCCGATCCTTCCCCACGGCCTCGGCCGCGCGGTCGATCAGCGCCCGACGCGCCTCGTCGGTGCGCAGATTGATGACCCGTGTGCGTGCTGTTGCGGTTGCCATCAGAGACTCCCCGGGTCCGGCGACCCGAACCACGCTCGTCGGACATCAGCGGGATGTATACACGTTGTCAACACGCCCGAGCCACTAGCGCCAGAACACCGTTCGAGCGGCGATCGAACGCCGAGCTCACGCGGACATTGTGATCCGACCAGGTCTTCTCGAACTCACCCTCCCACCCGACGCTGTCGCACCGTCGGAGATGCACGGGACGTTGGCGGCGAGGCTACTGACCGGATCGCTGCCAGCGACCGAGCTCGTGGTCCAACACCGGCATGAGGTCGCTCTGCCCCAAGGCGCCCTCGAGCAGCCCCAGCGTCGTCCGGATCTGGGTGAGGTCAAGAGCGGAGCCGCGCTCCGACAGCACGCCGCGCACATCCTCGATGTCCTTCTCACGCCCGGCGAGTAGCTTGGTGACGATCAGGTCTTCAGGGCTGATGAAG
>JANMDX010000152.1:0-3738 GCA_031376505.1 Acidobacteriota bacterium | reverse complement strand
CGGGCCGGGTCCGGCGGCGCGCCGCCGAGCCACGCGTATGCCAGCCACGCCAGCGGCTGATAGTGGTCCATGTGGACGGTCGAGAGCGCCCACGACACGAGTCCCTCGGCGGCGGGCTGCAGATGCGGATTGTCGACAAGGGCGGCCGGGTCGTCCCAGTTCAGGAACCCGTACTGCCGCACGGGCCAGAACACGGCGGCGGTGGCCGCCATGAGCGCGAGCGTCGCCAGCGCTCGGCCGGCCTTCATCGAGACAGTTCCGCGAGCCGCTCGCGGGCGGCCCGGAACGACGGGTCGAGCGCCAGCGTCTTGCGGAACCACTCGGCCGCTTCGGCGTTGCCCTCGCGCATCAGCACCAGACCCAGATTGTAGGCGTAGCGCGCATTCTTCTGATCGCGCTGCACGGCGGCGCGAAACGCCGTGGACGCCTCGCCGTGCTGCCCGTTCCCGCCAAGCACCATGCCGAGCGAGTTCCAGTAGTCGGCCACCGTGGGATCCAGCGTCGTGGCCTCACGGAACAAGCCCAGCGCCCGGTCAGTCTGCCGAGCGGTCAGCCACAGTTCGCCGGCCCGCCACCGGAGGAGCGCGTCCCTTGGCGCCAGTCGCATCGCCGTGTCGTAGGCGGCCAGCGCTTTTTGCGGTTGGCGGAGGCGCTCCCAGACCTGTCCCTCTCGTTCGAACAGACTGGGGTCATTCGGTGCGGACGCTTGCCCGGTGGTGAGCGCGGCGATGGCGCCGTCGAAGTCCTTCCGCGCGATCCGGGCGTCGGCCAGTCCGAGGTGGGCCTCGGCGAAACTCGGCATCGCCGTGGCGGCGCGTTGGAAGTCGCGCTCCGCATCAGCGGCCCGCCCCAAGCCCATCAACGCCCGGCCGCGGTAGAAGTGCACCTGAAATCCGGCTGCTCCGGCCTGCTGCAATACTGCCAGCTTCGCAGCGGCCGGTCCGTACTGCTTCGCTTCGAGCAAGGTCAGCCCCTCGCGCATCAGTCCGCTCAAGCGCCGGAACTCGCCGATCTTGTCTTTCGGATCGGCGCCTTGGGCACCGCCGGCGGCCGGGCCGCCGGGACTGACGTAGCCGAGCGCGCCGAGCTTCTGCAGCGTGTCAGCCGACAGGGCCGGCGGCGCGGCCGTGTCGTTCAGTGCCAGCTCACGCTCGGCCCGCAGTTGCACCTCGAGGGCGGCGCGCAGGGCTCGAGCCTTGGCGGGCTGCTCGGCGGCCAGGTTCTTCAGTTCGCCCGGATCCGTCTCCAGGTCGTAGAGCTCGGGGCGCGGTGCCAGGATGTACTTCCATGCGCCTTCACGCAGCACCCGCAAGTCGCTCCACTGATAGTTGGTGAGCGGCGTCAGCGACTCGGCATAGGTGGACGCTGAAGCCGGCGTTCCGGCGCGCGTCAGGCTGGCAGCCAGGCTGCGGCCGGTTACCTTCGGCGCCTTGGACAACAGTCCGAGCACCTCGAGCACCGTCGGCATCACGTCGATGGTGCGCACGGTGCCCCCAATGGTGGTGCCCGGCGCCACTCCTGGCCCGACCACCACGAGCGGCACGCGCAGCGTGGTCTCGTACACGAAGAAGCCGTGGCCGGTCTCGTCGTGCTCGCCGAGCGCTTCGCCGTGGTCGGCCGTGACGACAACGAGGGCGTCCTGCCAGATTCCCCGCGATTCCAGACTGGCGCGCAGACGGCCCAACAGACTGTCGGTCCACGCGACCTCGCCGTCGTAGGGTCGATCGGCGAAGGTCGTGGCGAAGGGCTCGGGCGGCTCGTAGGGGTCGTGTGGATCGTAGAGATGCACCCAGAGCGCCGTGCGATCGGCGCGCGCGGCAGCGGGACGCGCGTCGAGCCACTGCTCGACCCTGGCGAGCGTGGCGTCGCCGCGGCGCTGCACCGCGCTCAACAGGCGCACGTCGCCGGTCGACGTGTCAAACGCGTCGTCGTAGTGGCTGAAGCCACGGTTCAGCCCAGACTGCGCGGCGAGGACGAACGACGAGACAAACGCGGCGGTCGTGAAGCCTTCGGCCGAGAGGACGCCGGCCAGCGTAGGCACGTCGTTCGCGAGTGGCAGCGAAATGTTGTCGCGCACGCCGTGCTCGGCCGGATACCGACCGGTGAAGAGCGACGTATGCGAAGGCCGGGTGATGGGCACATGCGCCGACGCGTCGAGCGCGCGCGCGCCCTCGCGCGCCAGCCGGTCGAAGTTCGGCGTAGGCACGGTGGTGTTGCCATAGGCGCCCAGACGGTCGGCTCGCAGGGTGTCGATGGTCACGATCACGAGGTGGCGCGGCACCTTCACGGCGACGGCCGGCGGGTTAGCGTCGCGGCCGCATGACGGGATGGCCATGGCGACGAGTCCGAAAATTGCGAGGCGGGCGACCGCCCCCCGGGTCATCGTGGCGGCTCCAAGCGCTTGGCGAGGGCGACCTGTCGAGCCGCCTCGTTCTCGCGGCCCATGCGCGAGAACACGTCGGCGAGCACGTAGTGGCCAAGCGGCGCAATCGACGGCTGCGGCTTGCGGGTCAGTCCTTTCTGGGCGGCTGTCTCGGCGCCCTGCAAGTCACCGCCGTCGAGCAGCGCCTTGGCCAGGTAGAGATAGCCCTCGGCAAACTCGGGCCGGGCCTCGACGGCGGCGCGGAAGCGCGTGGTGGCGTCGGTGAGTCGCCCGTCCTTGAGCAGGAGCTTCGCCAGATTGAACTGTGCCCCGTAGTTCTTCGGGTTCTTACTGACTTCCGCCTCGTAGGCCGCCCGTGCGTCGGCGCTGCGGCCGCGCTGCTCGAGCACGAGGGCCAGGTTGTACTGCCCACGCGGCACATCGGCGCGCAGCTGTATCGCCTCGGTCAGCGCGCGCTCGGCGTCGTCGAACTGCTTCAGCTCGAGGTGCGCCTCGGCCAGCTTCACCAGAAAGGGCGCGCGGTCGACATCGAGGGCCAGACCGCTCGTGAGCACCGCGAGCGCTTTGGCCGGTTCGCCGCGCTGCATGTAGATGTCGCCCAACTGAAAGTGCGCGCGTCCGCTGCGCGGGTCGAGCGTCTGCGTGCGCTCGAAGCCGACAATCGCCTCGTCGATCTTCCCGAGCGCGCGATAAGCGAGCGCCAGGTTGTAGGTGGAGAGCAGATGCTCGGGATCGAGCGTCAGCGCCCGCCGGTACGCGCCGGCCGCCTCGGCGTGCTTGCCGGCCTTCGTGTAGATGTTCCCCAGGCGCGAGTGCGCCTCGATGATGTCGGGGTCGGCGGCAAGTGCCTGCTGCACCTTGGCGGCGGCCTCGTCGTACCGGCCGGCTTCCGAGTCGCTCCCGGCCAGCTGCAGCAGGTTGTAGAGCTCGATCGAGTCCTTCGGGTCGCGCCGGGGACGTTCTTCGAGATTCCTGGCGCTGCTGCCGCCCACGTAGCCGAGCGCCCGCAGGCGCTGTTCGGCGGCGGCGTCCACGGGTTGTGGCCCCTTGGCGGCGCCGGCAGTCGAGGTCTTGGCGATGAGCGCCCGCAGCGCCCGCTCCAGCGTGTCGGCCCGGGCGGCGTCGGAGGCCGCCAGGTTGGTCAGTTCCTTCGGGTCGGCTGTGAGGTCGTAGAGCTCACGGCGTGGCGCCAGGATGAATTTGTACCGCCCGTCGCGCACGGCCTGCAGCTCGCTCCATCCGTAGTGAAACCTCGGATACCAGCTCTCTGAGAACGCCAACAGCTCCTGGCGCTGCCCGTGGAGCGCGGGCCGGAGCGACGCGCCCTGCACGGCCGCAGGCGCCTCGACGCCCAG
>JANMDX010000149.1:0-5943 GCA_031376505.1 Acidobacteriota bacterium | reverse complement strand
CGACGGTGACCGTCATCCCCTCCAGGTCATTCGTCGCCGTCCAGGAAGGGCCGTCCGGGCAGCACGCCACCACGAAGTCCGCCTTCGCGATGTCGATGCCCACGAAGATCGCGGTCGCTGTCATCGGGCCCTCCACGTGACGCAGATTCGTCGTGGCCCGGCCTTGCAGATACGGGGTCACGCCCCAGGCAACTGTACGGGCTCGCAGACGAGCCGCCAACGACGCCCACGCGATCGTGCGGTCTGGATGACCGCAGGAAACATCGAGCTGTCGTCAGCGGATGAACGATCGGGTAAATGATCGTCCGGGACGCAAGATACAAGGCAACATTAGAAGGTCTGTAGGGTGACAGAACCCCCGTTATCAGACGCTGGCCTCACTCCCTGGCCGCTTGACGCTCGCCCATGCGTATGACACAGTCATACACATGGAAGAAATCCTGACCATTCGCCTGCCCAAGGGCACGCGGCGCCGCCTGGAGCGGCGCGCCAAGGCGCAGAAACTGTCGGTGAGCCAGCTGGTACGACGCGCGCTCGAACAGGACGAGCTGCTCACAAGCCTCGCATCGGCTCGCGCCGAGCTGCTGCCGCAGGCACGCGCTCAGGGCATCTACACGGACGAGGACGTCTTCGCGATCGTGTCGTGACCGTCATCCTCGACACCAACGTCATCGTCGCGGCGCTGGTCGCGAAGGGGCTGTGTCACGAAGTCGTGGTGCGGGCGCTAGGGTCCAGCACCGTGGTCACGTCTCCGGCCCTGCTCGATGAGCTCGAGCACACACTACGCGCCAAGTTCACGCTCGGGCCAGCGGCAACGGCGTTCCTCGAGCAGCTTCGCCTGCGTGTGCTCCTCGTCGTGCCGACGCCACTGGAAACGCCTGTATCGCGAGATGCCGACGATGATGTGGTGCTGGCAACCGCAGTCGGGGCCAACGCGACGGTCATCGTCACCGGCGACCTTGACCTACTCGTCCTGCGCAGCTATAGCGGCATCGACATTGTCACGCCGCGTGACTTCCTGAGTCGCTTGCCGCCATGACCCGTATGACGCGCCCTCTCACGCCTTCCCCGTCTGCAGAATGTCTGCAGGAACCCGGTCGAATCACGTCGACGGGCGGGAACGCCGGTCCACTACGGAATGGTGGCATGCCCGTTGTGAATCAACCACGTGGAGCCAGAAGTCGGCCGTCGTCACCGGCTAGCTGAACGACGAACCCAAGCATCGGCGCCGTACTACGCGGGCAGCTTCGCCTTCAGCTCTTCCAGCCAGTTGAGGACGACGACCATCGGCGGCGCGGTGCCCCCCGCCTCTTTGATCATCAGGAACCGCTGGCCGTCGGGGAGACGTCGAAGGTGCGAGTGATCGCGCCGTTGACATACCGCGTCTCGAGCAGCGTCGTCGCGGTGCCGGCGCTGAAGGTTGGCGTCGTCTGGATCGGGACGCGGGTCATCGCCCCGGCACTGTCGGGATAGAACAGCTCAGCGCCGTTCCGCGCCCACAGCGGGCGGAACCGCAATCAAGCGCTCCGCAGAACGGGATGGTCGTTCTGGAACGCCGCAAACGCCAGCACCGCGGAGATGTCACCGGGCTCCAGATAGGGGTAGTCTTCGAGAATCTCGTCGTGAGATGCCCCGGCGGCCAGAAGGTCGAGCACATCTTTCACGCGGACGCGAAGGCCCCGGATGCAGGGGCGGCCACCACATACGGCCGGGTCGACGGTAATCCGGTCAACCCCACTCATGCTTCCTCCGCGCGGCGCCTCAGTGCCGAACGCCTATCGTAGCCCCGCGACGGAGAAGCCAGGAGCACGCGTCCCAGTACGAGAGAGCCTCGCAGGGTCCCGGGCTGCTACTTCTTTCCCTCGGGATTCCAGTTCAGGATCAGCGTGATCGGCGCGGCGGCGGTGTCGGCCACGCGCTGGTTGCCGAGCGCGCGCAGGTACTGCGCCTGGTGCGTGGTCAGGGCGCGCGCCTGGCGCTCATCGGCCTCGGCGTCGTGCTGGCGGGCGCGGCGGCCCACGTGCTGCAGTCGATGCTCTACGGCGTGAGCGCGTGTGATCCGGTGGCCTACGGCGCGGCTGCAGGATTGCTGCTGCTGGTGGCGCTGGCGGCGAATCTGGTGCCGGCGGTGACCGCTGCGCGCGTCGCACCCGCTACCGCCATTCGCGGGTAGACGCCTCGCAGCCGGACAGCTGGGATACAGTCCTCTGATGTCGACGACACGTCTCGGCCTCCTGTCCGTTCTGCTCGTGGCGCTGCCGTCGCTGGCGGCCGCCCAAGGCGCCTTGCCCACGCGGCCCGAGCTGTACAAGTTCGTGACGATTCAGGCGGCACCCGGCAAGCTGCCGGACCTGCTGGCGGCCTATCGGCAGCGCGCGTCGGTGATGGCGTCAAACGGCGACGAGCTGCCAATCCTGGTGCGCCATTCCCAGGGCGACCGCTGGGACCTGCTCATGATCTATCCGATCGGCAGCTTCACCGACTACTACAGTCGCGAACGCATGGCGAAGCGCGACGCCGCGGGCACCGCGTCGGGCCTGTCCAACGCGGCCTTCCAGGAACGGCTCTACGAGCTCATCGCGTGGCACGAGGATGTGTTCGTGTGGGGACCGCCGGTGCCCGAGCTGCGGGGCTACGTGCAGGGCGCGACCGTCGCGCATCTCGAGATGATGCAGGCCATGGCCGGCAGGCACGAGGCGCTCACCAGGCAGCGCTACATGGAGAGCGCGTTCAATGTGAACCGCGGCCGCCCGCAGATGCTCGTGTTCACGCACGAACAGGGGGCCGCGTGGGACGTGATCACGCTCGACGCGTGGAAGGACTGGCGTCAGTACGGCGAGGCGCAGATGGTGGCCGCCGACGTGTCCGAGGCGGCCGCCAAGAAGGCAGGATTCCCCAGTGCCGACGCGGTCGGCGTCGCCATGCGCAGCCTGATCAACACCCACCACGACACGCTGGGCACGTTCGTATCGATCGCGCCGCGGTGAGACCGACGCGCGCGCAGCCCTCGCGCCTGCGAGTCACGGCGACGCGCCGGCGCTAGCCCGCCCGCAGGATCTCGCGCGCCGCGTTGGCCCCCGACCCGCCGGTGAGTCCAAGGCCCGGGTGCGTGCCGGCGCTGCACAACCACAGTCCGTCGATGGGCGTCCGGTACTGGCTCCAGCCAAACAGCGGCCGCATCGTGAAGAGCTGATCGAGCGCCAGCTCACCGTGATGGATGTGGCCACCGGCCATGCCCCACTCGCGCTCCAGGTCGGCCGGCGACATCACTTCTGCTTCCACGATCAGGCTGCGCACGCCCGGCATGTAGCGGTCGAGCGTGTCGAGCACGGCGCGCAGCAGGCCTTCACGTTCCGTATCCCATGAGCCCTCGCGCAGCGTCAGCGGCGCGTACTGCGCGTAGATCGACATCACGTGCGCCCCCGCCGGCGCCAGCGTGGGGTCGACGAGCGTGGGGATGACGGCCTCGAGCCACGGCGTGGGCGAGTAGCGTCCGTACTTCGCGTGATCGAACGCGCGTTCCATGACGTCCACGTCGGGCGCCATGCGCAGCCGCGTCGCGAGCTGCTCGCGATCGGCGCCGGGCACCACGGGCAGGCCCGACAGCGCCAGGTTCACCTTCGCGAGCACGCCTCTGGTGCGGTAGTTACCGGCGCGCCACCGGAACTCGGCCGGCAACGCCATCGGATCGCAGAGCGCGAAGGTGGTCTTGGGATCGATGCCCGCGACGACCACCGTCGTATCGAGAGTGCGGCCGTCACCGAGCCGCACGCCCGTGGCTTTGCCGTTGGACCCGGTGAGGATCTCGGTCACACCCGTGCCGGTCAGAATGGTGACGCCCGCTTGTTCGGCCGCGCGGCGCAGGGCCGCCGCGAGCGCGCCCGGTCCGCCACGCGGCCAGGTGGCCGCGGCGTTGCCGGCCAGGTCGTTGGCGGCATGCAGCAGGAAGAGCAGTCCGCTGCCCGCCGACCACGGACCGAGCAGGCTGCCGAACACACCGTCGGCGGCCAGGGCCGCCTGCACGACCGGGGTCTCGACGTGCTCCGCCACCAGATCGGCCACGGGCATGGGGCCCCAGCGCAGCAGGCGATACCCGTCGGCGCGGCCCAGGGCGCGAAACGCGCGCGCCGTGTGGAACAACCGCCACAGTTCTGGCGTTGAGGGTGCGTCCACCGACGGCGGCGTGTGGCCGAACACCGACGCCACGACCCGCCCGAGCTTGGTGCGCGCCTGCATGAACGCGGGCCAGGCTGCGGCGTCCTTGGGCGAGTGGGCGCCCAAGCTCGTAGCGGCGCGCGCCAGGTCGTGCCACAGCGTGACGGTGTGTCCTCGACCGTCGAGCGCCGTGAACCAGGCGTTACCCGGGGCGAACTCCAGTCCGTGTTCGCCCAGGCGCAGGTCGCGCGCGACGTCCGCCCGCAACGGACCCACGCTGTGCGCCCCTGACGGCACGAGGAAGCCTGGCGCCAGCTCGCGCGTGACGGCCGCGCCGCCCACTTCGGCGCGACGTTCCACCACCGTGACCCGTCGTTTGGCCCGCGCCAGCAGCGTGGCGCACACCAGGCCGTTCACGCCGCCGCCGATGACGACGACCGGCGCGCTCACTTGCGGAAGTCCTTTAGCACGCGGACCGCGGCGTTCTGTCCTGGCGCGCCCATGATGCCGCCGCCTGGGTGCGTGGCCGACCCGCACAGGTAGAGCTTCTCGACCGGCGTGGCGTACTGCGCCCAACCAGGCACCGGCCGCAGGAAGAAGAGCTGCTCGAGCGACAGCTCGCCCTGGAAGATGTTGCCTTCGCTTAGCCCGAAGTCGCGCTCGATGTCGAGCGGGGTCAGCACCTGGCGATGCCGGATGATGTTCCGGATGTTGGGTGCGTGTACGGCGATGGCGTCGATCACCGCATCCCCGAATGCCTCGCGCCGCGCGTCGTCCCACACGTCGCCTGGCTGCAAGTGATACGGCGCGTACTGCACGAAGCACGACATCACGTGTTTGCCCGGCGGGGCAAGCGACGCGTCGGTCAGCGACGGAATCACCATGTCGATGTACGGCCGGCTCGAGAACGCGCCGTGCTTGGCTTCGTCGTAGGCGCGCTCCATGTAGTCGATCGATGGCGAGATCGAGATCGCGCCTCGCAGGTGCTCGCCGCGGCCGGGCAGACAGGTGAAATCAGGCAGTGCATCGAGCGCCAGGTTCACTTTTCCGGAAGAGCCGCGGTACTTGTAGCGGCGCACGGCTTCCAGGAACTCGTCGGGAAGTTCCTTCGGCTCCAGGAAGCGCTCGAAGGTCAGCCGCGGATCGACGCTGCTCACGACGACGTCGGCAAGAATCTCGTCGCCGTTTGCGAGGACGACGCCGGTGGCGCGTCCGCCGCGCGTGAGGATCTTCGCGACCGGGGCGTCCGTGCGGATCTCGGCCCCGAACTTCCGCGCGGCACCAGCAATGGCGTTCGACACGGAACCCGTGCCGCCGCGCGAGAGGCCCCACGAGCGGAACGCGCCGTCGATCTCGCCCATGTAGTGGTGCAGCAGCACGTAGGCGGTACCGGGCGAGCGCACGCCGAGAAAGGTGCCGATGATGCCCGAGGCGCTCATCGTGGCCTTGAGCGCATCGGTCTCGAACCACTGATCCAGAAAGTCGACCGCGCTCATCGTGAGCAGCTGCACCTGGTTCACTTTGTCGTGGTAGCGCATGTTGCGGAAGCGCTTGCCAATCGAGAGCAGCTCCAGCAGCCCACGCGGATCGAGTGACATCGGATCGGGCGGCGTCATCGCCAGAATGGGCTTGGCGAAGCGGCCCATCTCGACCATGGCCATGCCGTAGTCGTCGTAGGCGTCGGCGTCTTTCTGGCTGTGACGCGCGATCTCGCGGCGCGTCTTCGAGTGGTCGTTGACCCGCCACAGGTAGTCGCCGCTTTCCATCGGCGTGAGCGTGCCGTCGAGC
>JANMDX010000129.1:0-23117 GCA_031376505.1 Acidobacteriota bacterium | reverse complement strand
ACGACGCTCGGCGATGCGCTGCGGCTGGTGCCGGGGTTTGCCATCGCCCGCACCGGCGGTCCGGGCACGGTCACCTCGGCGTTCCCGCGCGGCGGCGAATCCGACTTCACGCTGGTGCTGGTCGACGGCGTTCGCGCCAATGCCTTTGGTGGCGGCCTCGATCTGTCGCAGGTGCCCATCGCCGACGCCGAGCGGATCGAAGTGGTACGTGGCCCGCAGAGCGCGCTCTACGGGGCCGACGCCATCGGTGGCGTGGTGCAGATCATCACGGCCAAGGGCGGTCCGCTCGCGGCCTTCGCCTCGGGCGAGGTGGGCGGACGTGAAGCTCGGACCGGTCGCGCCTCAGTGCGCGGGAGCGCTGGGCCCTGGTACGGCGCGGCCAGCGCTGCCTACGACCGCGAAGGGGGCTTCACTGGGGACGCCGAGAATGGCACGCCCGTGACGAACGACGACGGCACGGTCGCGCAGCTGGCCGGGTCGCTCGGCTGGCGGCACGGCGGCACGGACGTCGTCGGCTCGCTGCAGTTCGTGGAGACGGAGCGCGGGTCGCCTGGCCCATTCGGCTCGAACCCGGTCGGGAACTTCGGCGGGGTCGACCGGATCGCGCGGGGATTGACGCGCCGACGCACCGCTGCTTTGCGCCTGGTGCAGCCGCTCGGTGGCTCCGCCAGCCGCGTCCGTCTGCGCGCCGATGCCGACACGGCCGACTTCGACCTGGAGTTTCGGACACGCTCGACCTCGCGCGGCGAGACGCAGCGCACGCTCGGCCGCGTCCAGTTCGATGCGGCCCTCGCCGCAGGGCTGGCCGCCAGTGCTGGCGCCGACTGGCTCGCCGAAAGCGGCCGCAGCACCTTCATCACGGCAGGACCGGCGCAGGTGCCCGTCGAACGCAGCGTCGCGGCGGGGTTCGTGGAGGCCCGGTGGCAGCCCACCAGCCGCGTGTCGGTCAGCGCGGGCGCCCGCGCCGAGCACATCACGCGCACGGCGCTCGCTGCCAATCCCTCGGCGTTCTCGGCGCGTCCCGCGTTCCCCGACGACACGGTGACGTCCATCAACCCCAAAGTCACAGCGGCGTGGACGGTCATGCCTGACGGCGCGACGCACGGCAGCTCGACCCGTCTGCGCGCGGCCGCCGGTACGGGCATCCGCCCACCCGACGCGTTCGAGATCGCGTTCACGAACAATCCCGGACTGAAGCCCGAACGGAGCCGCAGTGTCGAGGCTGGCGTCACTCAGACGCTCGGACGTGGCACAGTGCAAGCCGATGCGACGTTGTTTCAGAACACCTACGACGACCTCATCATCTCGGTCGGCCGGCTCAGCCCGTCGAGCCGCTTCACGACCGACAACATTGCCAACGCGCGAGCTCGCGGCGCCGAGCTCTCGCTCGCATGGCGCCCGACGACGGCGCTGAGCGCGCGGGGCACCTACACATGGCTCGACACCGAGGTGCTCGCGGTTGACGGCGCAAGCGGTCAGGCCGCCCCGCCGTTTAAGGTCGGCGACCGCCTGTTGCGGCGTCCGCGCCACCAGGGCAGTGCCGACGTGATCTGGACGCGTGGCCGGCTGCAGGCGTTTGGCATGGCCACGATGCGCGGCTCGACGCTCGACGTGGAGCCGAGCTTCGGCACCTTCGGCGGGCTCTTCGAGAACGACGGTCACCTGGTCGTCACGACGGGGGCCGCCATCACGATCGCCCGGTCCGTGACGGCGTATGCGCGGATCGCCAACGCGTTTGGCGCCGACTACGAGGACGTGTTCGGCTACCCCGCTCTTGGCCGCACGGCCTACGTGGGCTTCCGTGTTACTGCGCGCCGCTGATCTCGGTTTCGCCTACGACGCCCGTCAGCCGGTGCTGACGGGTATCTCGCTCGACGTGCGCGCCGGCGCGCTGCTCGGCGTGCTCGGTCCAAACGGATCCGGCAAGACGACGCTGCTTGGGCTGCTGGCCGGCATCCGCCGTCCCACGAGCGGGAGCGTGTCGCTCGACGACCGTCCCCTGCACACCTACTCGCGGCGCGACCTGGCCAGACGCGTGGCGGTCGTGCCGCAAGAGACCCATCTGGCCTTCGACTACTCGGTGATGGAGATGGTGCTGATGGGGCGCCATCCCCACCTGGGATTGTTCGAGGTCGAGGGCCCGCGCGACCTGGCGGCCGCGCGCGACGCACTCGCGGCGACGAACGTGGCGCACCTCGAGCATCGCGACTTCGCCACGCTCAGCGGCGGCGAGAAGCAGCGTGTCGTCATTGCCGCGGCACTGGCGCAGGCCACCGATGTGCTGCTGCTCGACGAGCCGACGTCGTCGCTCGACCTCGGCGCCCAGCTCGATATCGCGGCGCTGTTGCTCGAGCTGAACACCACCCGGGGAGTCACGGTGGTCGTCTCCACGCACGACCTGGCGCTGGCCTCAGGCATCTGCCGCGACTTGCTGCTGTTGCGCGAAGGCCGCGTGCTGGCGACTGGGGCGACGGCCGATGTCCTCACGCCAGACCACGTGCGCGCGCTCTATGACGTGGACGCCGACGTGCACGTGCACGAGGGCACCGGACAGATCTCGGTCGTGCCCTTGAGACGCACCACGCCATGACCACGACCTTGCGCCGCCGTCTCTGGACCGTGCTGCCGCTCTTTGCGGCGGGCACCATCGCGGCGGTCATGGTGGCGCCCACCGTGGGCAGCACCTCGATCAGTCTGGTGCGCGTGTTCGACACGTCGATCCCCTGGGCGGACAACGTCGACGCCCAGATCTTCTTCGTGGCGCGGTTGCCGCGCGTGCTCGCCGCGGCGATGGTCGGCGCCACGCTGGCCGCCTCGGGCGTCGTGCTGCAGGCGCTGCTGCGCAACCCACTCGCCACGCCCTTCACTCTGGGAGTGTCGGCCGGCGCCGCGCTCGGCGCGATGCTCGTCATCGCCGCGGGCCTCGACGTCGGCGCGCTGGGCGTGTCGACAGTGCCGGTGGCGAGCTTTGCCGGGTCGATCGCCGCCACGGCCATCGTGTACTGGCTGGCACGCAGTCAGCGTCGCGGACTCTCGACCAACGTCCTGCTGTTGGCCGGAGTCACCCTCAACTCGTTCTTCTCGGCGCTCATCATGTTCGTGCAATACCTCGCCGACTTCACGCAGTCGTTTCGCACCCTCCGCTGGTTGATGGGCGATCTCGACGTGGGCAGCTATGGGCCGCTCGTGGCGGCGCTGCCCTTCGTGGTGTTGTCACTCGCGGTTTTCGCCGTGCTGCCGCGCACGCTGAACCTGCTCACGCTGGGCTCGGACGTGGCGGCCTCACGCGGCGTGGACGTGGCACGGGCGGAGCGCCTGGCGTTTCTGAGCGCATCGCTTGCCACCGGCGCCGCGGTGTCGCTCGCCGGCCCGATCGGCTTCATCGGCATCGTCGTACCGCACCTGGTGCGGCTGCTCGTGGGCGCGGACCACCGCCTCGTGCTGCCCGCCTCCGCGTGCTTCGGCGCGGCGTTCCTGATCGGCTGCGACCTGGTCTCGCGCACCGTGCTGGCCCCACTCGAACTGCCAGTGGGCATCGTCACGGCGATGATCGGGGGCCCTTTCTTTCTCTGGCAGCTCGTGAGGCATAGCTGATTGCGTGCACATGCGATCTCCCGGCGGCTGGCCCTCTGCGGACTGCTCGCGTGCGCCGTCGGCCCGTTGGTCAGCGGTTGGACTTCGTCGGCGCCGGCCCACGCTGCCAGCGTGCAGGCGCCACCGCGCCGTATCATCTCGCTCGTGCCGGCCCTGACCGAGATGCTCTTTGCCATCGGCGCGGGTCCGCAGGTCGTGGCGGTCAGTTCGTACGACCGCTTTCCACCTGAGGTGGCCACGCGCCCTCGCGTCGGCGCGTTGCTCGACCCCGATGTCGAACGCGTACTCTCGCTCACACCGGATCTCGTAGTGATCTACGGCAGCCAGCACGACCTGCGACAGCAGCTGACCCGCGCGGCGATTCCCGTCTATGACTACCGGCATGCTGGATTGCCAGATGTGCTGACGACGCTCCGTGACCTGGGTCGCGTGACTGGACACGCTGCAAGCGCTGACTCGGTCGCGTCGGGTATCGAGCAGGCGCTGGCGGCGATCCGCACGCGGACCACGGGCCGGACGGCCGTGCGCACACTGCTCGTCTTCGGCCGTCAGCCCGGGGCGATCAGAAGCGTGTATGCGAGCGGTGGCAAGGGGTTCCTGCACGACATGCTGGTCGCCGCAGGCGGCACCAACGTGTTTGCCGACCTGGCGCAGGAGTCAGTGCAGGCCACGACCGAATTGCTGCTCACGCGCGCACCCGACGTGATCCTCGAGCTGCACGAGGGGCCCGTCTACAGTGACGCGCAGGCGCGGCAGGCGGTGACCGACTGGAGCCGCCTGGCGTCCATGCCTGCGGTGAAGGCCGACCGCATCCATATCGTAAGCGGCGATGGGCTGGTGGTACCCGGTCCGCGGGTGGCGCAGGCCGTGGAACGGTTCGCGCGCGTGCTGCACCCTGAGGCGTTCAGACAATGAAGATCGTGGTGTCGTGGTCGAGCGGCAAGGATTCAGCCTGGATGCTGCACCGGTTGCGTCTCGAACATGGCGAGGCTGTGGGTGGCTTGCTGACCACCACCAACGAAGTGTTCGACCGCGTGGCGATGCACGGCGTACCGCGTCACGTGCTCGAGGCGCAGGCCCGGGCGGCCCGCCTGGCGCTGCACGTCGTGCCACTGCCCTGGCCGTGCAGCAATGACGAGTACGAGCAGCGGATGGGTGCCGCCGTCGCTGGGCTGGTGGCGGCGGGTTTCACGCATGCGGCGTTCGGCGATCTCTTCCTCGACGACGTGCGCCAATACCGCGAGGACCGTCTCGCGGGCACGGGGCTTCAACCGCTCTTCCCGTTGTGGCGCCTCGGCACAACCGCCGACCTCGCTCGCGAGATGATCGACGGCGGCCTGCGCGCCATCATCAGCACAGTGGACTCGCGGGTGCTCGACCGATCGTTTGCGGGGCGCGCGTTCGACCACGCACTGCTCGCGGCGCTGCCGCCGGGCGTGGATCCGTGCGGCGAGAATGGGGAGTTTCACTCGTGCGTCTGGGACGGGCCGATGTTCACGCACCCTGTGCCGCTCGCGGTGCACGACACAGCAATCCGCGACGGCTTCGCCTTCGCCGACATCAGGCTGGCATGACGGCATCGATGTTTCCGCACCGTATCGTCTGCCTCACGGAGGAGACCACGGAGACGCTCTACCTGCTCGGCGAGGGCAACCGGGTCGCGGGCATCTCCGGCTACACCGTGCGGCCGCCAGAGGCCCGCAAGAAGCCGAAAATCTCCTCGTTCCTGCACGCGCGCTACGACAAGATTGCGGCACTCGAACCAGATCTGATTCTGGCGTTTTCCGACTTGCAAGCCGACATCACGACCGAGCTGGTCAAGCGCGGCCATCCCGTATTCACGTTCAACCAGCGTAGCGTGGCCGAGATCCTGCAGATGGTCCGCATCCTGGGCGGCATCGTGGGTGTGCCCGACAAGGCCACGGAGCTCGTCGCGGGATTCGAACGCGGGCTGGACGATGTTCGCACGTCGGCGGCGCGCTTCTCGTCGCGCCCTCGCGTGTACTTCGAGGAGTGGGACGAGCCGCTCATCAGCGGGATCCGCTGGGTCGAAGAACTGGTCGAGATCGCCGGCGGCACGCCGATTTTTCCAGAGCTGCGTGCGGCGGGACTGGGCAAGGACCGCATCGTCACGCCCGAGCGCGTGATGGCCGCGGCGCCCGAGGTGTTCATCGGCTCGTGGTGCGGCAAACCGGTGAAGAAAGACAAGGTGCGACGGCGCGAGGGGTGGCAGACTGTGCCGTTCATCGTGGCCGACCGCATCTACGAAGTGAAGTCCACCTACATCCTGCAGCCGGGGCCGGCTGCCCTCACCGAGGGCGTGCGCCAGCTGCATGCGGTGCTGTGCCGCGCGGTCGGCCTCGAAATACCGGTGGCGCTCAGGCCTTCCGAGCGGTGGGACGCGGGCGGCGACGAGCTGCGGCCGACGACGACGGCGGCGCCACCGGCTCCACGACGACCATGACGAACCGCGCGGCTCGGCCCCTCGCCGACGCGTAGGAGTGCGGACGATCGGCCCGGAATACGACACACTCCCCGGCACCGATGGCCACCTGCACGCCGTCCACGGTCACGACGGCATCGCCTTCGAGCACGAGGATGAACTCGCGGGTGCCAGCCGGGTGAGCGATCGCATGGTAGGCATCTCGCGGCCCGATCGTCCATTCCCAGAGTTCCACCGGCATCGGTGCCTCGATGCCGGCGATGAGTCCGGCAGCGCTGCCCTTCGCCCTGCCGCGCCACAACCACACCACGTCATCCGCCATGACCTTGCGCATGACTGGCTCGTCGTCCACTTCGACCAGGCGCGGCAGCGCCACGCCGAGCGCGTTGGCTAGTTTGCAGAGCGTGGCGATCGACGGGTTGGTCTGCGCTTGCTCGACTTGTACGAGCATCCCTTTGCTCAGGCCGGCGCGCGTGGCGAGTTCCGCTTGGCTCCAGCCGCGTTTCGCGCGCCAGTCGCGGAGGTTCCTGGCGAGCGCCGCCTCGACACGGCGAGGGTCGTTCATGTCGTCATTATAATGAACTACCAGAACACTTTGATATAGTCTCCGGATGGCCCTCGAGCGCGTCGCCGTGTCCCGCGACATCCACCAGCTGCGCCCCGACTTCGCCGTGCTGGCGCTGGCGGTCTCGGGCCTCGTGAACGGGCCTGGTGACGCGCAGTCCGACCACTGGCTGCGCGAGGCCGAAGACCACGCCCGCGGAGCCACGGGCGCGGGGCCGGCGCACATCGCGAGCTGGCAGGACGCCTATCGCGGGTTTGGTGCGAAACCCCAGCGTACCGCCTCGTCGATCGAGGCGCTGTGGAAACGCGCCGCCGGACCGGGCCTGCCGCGTGTGAATTGGCTGGTCGACATCTACAACGCCGCGAGCGTCAAACACGGGCTGCCGATCGGCGGCGAGGATCTTGACCAGTTTTCCGGATCGATCCGGCTCGTGCGCGCCACCGGCGCGGAGCCCTTCGAAACGACGAGGGACAGCCAGCCCTTCAACGACCCGCCGGCACCAGGCGAGGTCGTGTGGGCCGACGATCTCGGCGCGACCTGCCGCCGCTGGAACTGGCGCCAGGGCACACGCACGCGCCTGACCGACACATCGGTCTCGGCGCTGTTCCTGCTCGAGCGGCTCTCCCCGCTCTCGCTCGACGCACTCGACACCGCAGGCGACGCGCTGCTCGCCCGGATCCGCAGGCGCGTGCCCGACGTGCATGTGGAGCGGGCCCGCTTCGGCCCAGAAGCACCATGACGTCGCTCTTCGCACTCATGGCTGCCGCGATCTACGGCGCGGCCGATTTCCTGGGCGGCTCCGTGGCCAAACGCGCATCGACGCTCGCGGCCGTCATCGCCACGCAGGGCGCCGGTCTGGTGTTGCTGCTGCTTGGCACGCCGTTGATGCTCGACGCGACCGTGACGGCTACCGACGTGACCTTTGGCGTGCTGGCCGGCTTGACCGGCAGCATCGGCGTGGGCCTGCTCTACCGGGGCTTGGCCATGGGCCCGATGAGCGTCGTGGCGCCGATTACGGCCGTGTGTGCGGTGGTGATTCCGCTCATCGCGGGCCTGATGTTCGGCGAGCAGCTCACGCCAGCCGCCGCCCTCGGCGTGGGGCTGGCGATCGTGGCCGTGGTGCTCCTTGGCCAGGACGCACCGGCCAACGCGCCATCGTACGAACCGCCGCGGTCGGCGGCGCACGTCGCGCAGGCCGTGCGCATCGCGTTGGCCTCGGGCGTCGCCATAGGCGGGTTCTTCGTCTGCCTGGGCCGCACCCAGGCGCCGGCCGGCCTGTGGCCGCTGGCCGTGTCGCGGTCGGTGTCGGTCACGCTGTTCCTGACCATGGCGCTGATGCGGAAGGAGTCGTGGAAGATCCCGGCCGTTTCTATTGCTCCCGCTATCGGCTGCGGCGCGCTCGACATGATCGCCAACGGCCTCTATCTCGCGGCTGTGCGGCAGGGCCAACTGAGCCTCGTAGCCACGCTGGCCTCGCTCTACCCGGCCAGCACGGTGCTGCTCGCGCGCTACGTACTCGGCGAGCAACTGGGGCGCTTGCAGCTCGTCGGTGTGGCGACGGCGGTTGCCGCCATCGTGCTCATCGTGTCGAACAGCTGATCGTCCGACGACTAGGACACGCGCTGGCGTGCCCGGCGGGTCCTCTCCAGACGGCGGAATCTTAGCACCGGCTGCGCCGCCGGTCCTCCGTGGTCTCGTGTGCGGTTCACTCCGCGGCAGAAGGTCCCGCCGAGCCGGAGCGAAGTTGAGCCGGAAGGAGATGACCCGCCTGGCGCGCCAACCCCGGACACCCGTCGTACTAAGTTAGTTCTTGCGCGGCGTCGGCGCCGGCACGTTCACGCCGGACTCGACCAGCCTCTGGTAATTGCGCAAGTCGCGCAGGTAGCGCCAGTCTTCCACCTTCTTGGCACCCGCAGCCGCCGCGCCGATTGCCAGCCCCAGAAAGTCCACGGTCGGCTGCCGGAACATCTGAGGCGTCATCTGAAAGAGCATGTCGCGATGGGTGGGCGCCGAACCGGGCACGCCGCCCCAGACCAGGTCCTGCCCCGCGAAGAACCGGAGTGACGGCGCGCTGCCAAACACGTCGACGCGGTACTCCAGGCGGAGCGGCGACGAGCCCTGGCTGCGTGCGCGCGAGTCGGCGGCCAGCTGGCGTTTGATTCGCGAGATCGAGACACCGAGCGCGTCAGTGTTGATGGCTGGCGCCTGATTCGCAGGGGCAGAATCCGGCTGGGCGACCGCGACCAACGGTGCGGCCACGCACATCGCGAGCATGGCGACGAGAACGCGTGTCATCAGGAGTTTAGACGGCATCGCGACATCCTTGGTCTGATGGTAGCATCAGGCCGCGGGTCGACATAGACTGGCCAGAGACGCCTTCGAAACTGGTCATGGAGACAACGATGCACACGGCGCTTACTCGCTGGATGTTCACGGGAGCTTTTCTCTGCTTGGCCGGGTCTGCGGCCGCTCACCACGGCTGGGCGGGGTACCAGACGACAGAGTTCGAGCTCGAGGGCACTGTCGAGGCCGACGTGCGCATCGAGGGGCCCCATGCCACGATGCGCATCAAGGCCGGCGGCCAGGTGTGGGACCTGACACTGGCGCCTCCGGCCCCCACGACACGCGCGGGACTGACGAGCGGGGTGATTCCACTCGGGGCCACGGTGCGCATTCACGGTCACCGGCATGTGGATCCGAAACGTTTCGAGGTGAAGACCGAACGCGTGACCTGGAACGGCAAGACGTTCAACGTGTATCCCGACCGTTCGTAGTCAAGGCTGCCTCGCGCACGAGCGTGAACGAGACGCGGCGGCTCTACAACCGCCGCAGCTGCACCTGCTCGATGGCGTGATTCCCGCCCTTGCGCAAAATGAGGTGGGCGCGCAGCCGCGTGGGCGCGATGTTCTCGCGCAGGTTCACGCCGTTGATCTCGTTCCAGATGCTGGCAGCAGTGGTGCGGGCCTGCCCCTCGTCCAGTGCCGCGTAGCGGTGAAAGTACGACTGCGGATCCTGGAACACGGTGTCCCGGAGCCGCAGAAAGCGCTCCACGTACCACCGCTGGATGTCGTCTTCGTCGGCGTCGACGTAGATCGTGAAGTCGAAGAAGTCCGAGGCAAACATCTGGGTCTCGGCCCGCTCGGGCGGCGCCTGCAGCACATTCAGGCCTTCGACAATCACGATGTCGGGATGACGCACGGTATGTGACGCGCCCGGCACGATGTCATAACGCTGGTGCGAGTACACCGGCGCATCGACGGTGTCGGCGCCGGCTTTCAGGTCGGCCAGGAACCGCACGAGCTTGGCCCGGTCGTAGCTGTCGGGGAAGCCCTTGCGGTGCATGATGCCGCGGCTCGTGAGCACGGCATTCGGGAAGAGAAATCCGTCGGTGGTCACGAGATCCACCGTCGGGTGCCCCGGCCACCGCGTCAGGAGTGCCTGCAGGATGCGCGCGGTGGTGCTCTTCCCCACCGCCACGCTGCCAGCCAGCCCGATGATGAACGGCACCTTCGCCGTGTGGTCGCCCAGGAAAGTCTGCGAGGCGCGATACAACTGCTGCGTGGCCCGCACGTAGAGCGTGAGCAGGCGCGACAGCGGGAGGTAGATCTGCTCGACCTCGGTCAGCGAGAGCGCCTCGTTCAGACCGCGCAGCTCGCTCAGGTCCAGCTCCGACAGCGTCAGCGGCGTGCTGTCACGCAGCTTCGCCCAGGCCGACCGATCGAACACGATGAAGCGGGACGGAGCGGGCGACGTTTCCAGCATCGGCGAGTGCGGCCGAAGCTTACAACAGTCCCAGCTGAAGCTTGGCGGCGTCGCCCATCCGTTCCATCGACCACGGTGGGTCGAACACGATCTCCACGCGCGCGCCCGCCACGCCCTCGACGCCCTTGGCGGCGTCGCGGGCCTCGCCGGGCAGCGTCTGGGCCGCGGGGCAGGCCGGCGCAGTCAGGGTCATCCTCACGCCCACGTGACGGTCCACGTCGACCAGCACGTCGTAGATCAACCCGAGGTCGTAGATGTTGACGGGAATCTCGGGGTCGAACACCCGCTTGAGTGCCTCGATCACCTTGGGACGGAGCGCCTCCATCTGCACCGGGTCTGGCGTGATGTCGAGCGGCACGCCGAACTCGTCGGGCACCTCTGAGGGTTGGCCGGAGTGGTCAGGAATCACGGTCAGCATCCTTTTCACAGACATCGTGGCCTACTCGGTAGAGACGGGTGCCGGCGCCGCGCTGTCGAGCGCGGCCTTCACCGCATGCCAGGCCAGGCTGGCGCACTTGACGCGCGTGGGAAACTCGCGCACGCCAGCCAGCGCGCTCAACTTGCCCAAATCACGGGCGGTCGCCGAGGGCGGCGACATGACCATCTCGTGGAACTGCGCGAAGAGCTGCCGTGCGTGGTCAACCGTCTGGCCGCGCAGGGCCTCGGTCATGAGCGACGCCGACGCCTTGGAAATTGCGCAGCCCGATCCTTCGAACGCCACATCGCGCACCAGGCCGTCTTCAACCACGACGTAGACCACCAGACGGTCGCCGCACAGCGGATTGTAGCCTTCCTGACGGCAGCCACCGTCGATTGCCCGGAAGTTGCGGGGACGGCGGTTGTGATCGAGGATCACTTCCTGGTAGAGCTCCTGCAGGCTGTCCATCATGCAAACACCTTCCGGACCTCGTGCAGCGCCGCGACGAGCTGGTCGATGTCCTCGCGTGTGTTGTAGAGCGCCAGCGACGCGCGCGCGGTGGCCGGCAGGCCGAAGCGCGCCATCACCGGCTGCGCGCAGTGGTGACCCGTGCGAATCGCGACGCCGGCCCGATCGACGACCGTGCCGATGTCGTGCGGATGCACGCCGTCCATGACGAACGACAGAATGCTGGCCTTCACCGGCGACGTGCCCACCAGGCGCACGCCAGGCAGGGCCTGCAGCGCGTCGGTCGCGTAGGCCAGCAGCGCCGACTCGTGCGCGGCGATCGTGTCAAAGCCCACGCGCGTGAGAAACCGCAGCGCCGCCGCCAGACCGACCGCCCCCGCGATGTGCGGAGTGCCGGCCTCGAACTTGTACGGCAACACGTTCCACGTGCTCTGCTCGAAGGTGACCGACGCAATCATGTCGCCGCCGCCCAGAAACGGCGGCATCGCCTCGAGCAGGGCCGTCTTGCCGTAGAGCACGCCGATGCCCGTCGGGCCGTACAGCTTGTGCCCGGTCGCCACGTAGAAGTCGGCATCGAGGGCACGCACGTCTACCGCCATGTGGTACGCCGCCTGGGCCCCGTCGACGAGCACGACGGCGCCCGCGGCGTGGGCGGCCGCAATGATCTCGGCCACCGGATTGACTGTGCCCAGTGCGTTCGACAGGTGGCTCATGGCCACCACCTTGGTGCGCGGGCCAAGCAATCGTCGGAAGGCGTCCAGGTCGAGAGTGCCACAGTCGTCGAAGGGCACGACCTTCAACCGCGCCCCCGTGCGTGCGCACGCCATCTGCCACGGCACGATATTGGAGTGGTGCTCCATGGCCGAGATCAGCACCTCGTCGCCGGCGTCAAGATTCGCGCCGCCCCAGCTTTGCGCCACGAGGTTGATGCTCTCGGTGGCGTTGCGCGTGAAGACGATCTCGTGGGTGTGCGCGGCATGGAAGAACGCCGCCACCTCCGCCCGCGCCCCTTCAAAGGCCGCCGTCGCGCGTTCCGACAGCAGGTGCACGCCTCGGTGGACGTTGGCGTTCTCGGTTTCGTAGTACGACGCGATGGCCGCCAGCACCTCACGCGGCTTCTGGGTGGTTGCGGCGTTGTCGAGATACGCCAGGCGCCGCCCGTGCGGGCGCACCGACAGGATCGGGAACTCCTGGCGCAGGTGTTCCATGGCGTCGGGGCGAACGGCGGATGGCGAGTGGGCGGCGGACATGATGACGGACCTAGGCGATATGCCGCGCCAGCCGGCTG
This sequence comes from Acidobacteriota bacterium, assembly GCA_031376505.1. Taxonomy (GTDB): domain Bacteria; phylum Acidobacteriota; class Vicinamibacteria; order Vicinamibacterales; family UBA2999; genus CADEFD01. The sequence goes on along the minus strand of JANMDX010000129.1, from coordinate 10,579 downwards.
AAGAGCGACCGTTCGAGCACGCCCCGCAACTCGATCACCGAGATCTCGCCCAGCACCTCGCCCGCAAACGCGTGCAGCAGCAGATCGCGGGCTTCGGTCGGCGTCAGGCCGCGGGCCTGCAGATAGAACATCGCCTCTTCGTCGAGCTGCCCCACCGCGGCGCCGTGCGTGCACTTGACGTCGTCGGCGAAGATCTCGAGCTGCGGATTGGAGTTGACCTGGGCGTCGTCCGAGAGCAACAGGGCGCGATTGGTCTGCTTGGCGTCGGTCTTCTGCGCGTCTTCGCGCACCAGGATGCGGCCGTTGAAGACGGCCCGCGCCTGACCCGCGAGGATGCCCTTATAGAGTTCATGGCTCGTGCAGTGCGCCGCGGCGTGGTCAATCGAGGTGTGGTTGTCGATGAGCTGCGTGCCGTCGGCCACGTAGACGCCGTCGAGCGTGGCGTGCGCGCCTTCACCGGCGAGCACGGCCTCGAGATCGTTGCGCACGATGCGTCCGCCAAGCGACACGGCACGCGAATGGAGAATCGCGGACGGCGCACAGGTGGCATGCAGGCGATGCACGTGGAATGCGTGTTCCGACTCGCGTTGGTCGACGACGAGTTCCAGCACGGCGCCGTCGTTCACGATCACCTGCGTGACCACGTTGGAGAGATACGGCACGTCGCCGCCGCCCACAAACGAGATGACCACGGTGGCCTGGCTCTGCGCGCCGGCCTCGATCACGATGCGCGGATGCGCCATCACCGGCGCGGCGCCGGGCAGCGTAAGGACGAGCACATGGATGGGGGCGGTGAGTACCGCGCCCTCGGGCACGGCCACGTGGACGCCGTCCTCGAGGAACGCGGCATTCAGCATCGCGAACGGATGTCCGCCGGTGTCGAGAGCGACGGCCAGGTCGCGGGCCGAGCGGTCGTCCTGGTCCATGCTCGCCGCCAGCGCTTCCACGACGACGCCAAGCGGCAGCGCGCCGTAGGACGACAACGTCTCGTCGAAGCAGCCGTTCAGTACGACGGCCGTGGCCGCGCTGTCGCGCAGCTCGTGCGCCTGCACGAACGCCTCGGCGTCGTCTGCCTCCGGCGCCGCCAGCGCGAAGGCCGTGGTCGCCACCGGGGTCATATTGGTGAAGCGCCACGCCTCCTGGCGCGTGCTCGGGAAGCCGGCGGTCTCGAACGCCTCGATCGCCTGCTGCCGGTGCTCGGCAAGCCACTGCGGCGCGCGCGTGCCGAGGGCAGCCTGGCCGGTCCGCACCCAGTCGATGGCCTGCATGGTCGTCACTGGTGGGCTCCCGCCGGGGCCGCCTCGATCCAGCCGTAGCCCCTGGCTTCGAGCTCGAGCGCCAGGTCGCGCGGGCCCGAACGCACGATGCGACCCTCGCTCAGCACGTGCACGACGTCGGGCACGATGTAGTCGAGCAGGCGCTGGTAGTGGGTCACGACGATGAACGCGCGCTCCGGGCTGCGCAGGGCGTTGACGCCCTCCGACACGACGCGCAGGGCATCGATATCGAGACCCGAGTCGGTCTCGTCGAGAATCGCCAGCGTGGGCTGCAGCACGGCCATGTGGAAGATCTCGTTGCGCTTCTTCTCGCCGCCCGAGAAGCCTTCGTTGACCGCGCGCTGCAGCATGCTGTCGTCCATCTGCAGACGCTTGGCTTCCGCCTTCACGAGCGTCATGAAGTCGATGGCATCGAGCTCTTCCTGGCCCTGTTCCCTGCGCTTCGCGTTGAGCGCGGCCTTCAGGAAGTAGGCGTTGTTCACGCCGGGAATCTCGACCGGGTACTGGAACGCCATGAAGACGCCCTTGCGCGCGCGCTCGTCGGCCGGCAGTGCCAGCAGATCCGTGCCCTGGTAGAGCACCTGCCCGCCGGTGACCTCGTAGCCGGGATGCCCGGCCAGCACGCGCGCCAGGGTGCTCTTGCCCGAGCCGTTGGGCCCCATGATGGCGTGCACTTCGCCCGCCCGCACCGTCAGATCGATTCCATGGAGGATGTCCTTGTCCTCCACCCTCGCCGTCAGTCCCGTGATTTCCAGCATCGACATCGTCTTAACCCACCGATCCTTCGAGTGATACGCTCAGCAGCTTCTGCGCTTCGACGGCGAACTCCATCGGGAGTTCGCGGAACACTTCCTTGCAGAACCCGCTCACGATCATGTTGATCGCGTCTTCCTTCGAGATGCCCCTGGACTCGCAGTAGAACATCTGGTCCTCGCCAATCTTCGAGGTGGACGCTTCGTGCTCCACCTTGGCCGAGGTGTTCTTGATTTCGAGATACGGGAACGTGTGCGCGCCGCAGCGGTCGCCGATGAGCAGCGAGTCGCACTGCGAGTAGTTGCGGGCGTTGGTGGCGCCCTTGGCGATCTTCACCGCGCCGCGGTAGGTGTTCTGGCCCTTGCCGGCCGAGATGCCCTTCGACACGATGGTGCTGCGGGTGTTCTTCCCGAGGTGGATCATCTTGGTGCCGGTGTCGGCCTGCTGCCGGTTGTTGGTCACCGCCACCGAGTAGAACTCGCCCACCGAGTCGTCGCCCTGCAGAATGCAGCTCGGGTACTTCCAGGTGATGGCCGATCCGGTCTCCACCTGCGTCCAGGTGATCTTCGAGCGCTTCCCGCGGCAGGCGCCACGCTTGGTCACGAAGTTGAAGATGCCGCCCTTGCCGTCCTTGTCACCCGGATACCAGTTCTGCACCGTCGAGTACTTGATGACGGCATCATCGAGCGCCACCAGTTCCACCACGGCCGCGTGCAGCTGGTTCTCGTCGCGCATCGGCGCCGTGCAGCCTTCGAGGTAGCTCACGTGCGAGCGCTCTTCGGCGACGATCAAGGTGCGTTCGAACTGCCCCGTGCCCTTGGCGTTGATGCGGAAGTAGGTCGAGAGCTCCATCGGGCAGCGCACGCCCTTGGGCACGAACACGAAGCTGCCGTCGCTGAACACGGCCGAGTTGAGCGCCGCGAAGTAGTTGTCGGTGTGCGGCACGACCGACCCGAGGTAGGTCTTGATGAGGTCGGGGTGATTCTTCACCGCGTCCGAGAACGAGCAGAAGATGACGCCCATCTTGCTCAGCTTGTCCTTGAAGGTCGTGGCCACCGACACCGAGTCGAACACCGCATCGACGGCCACGTTCGACAGGAGCTTCTGCTCCTCGAGCGGGATGCCGAGCTTCTTGAACGTGGCGAGGATCTCTGGATCCACTTCGTCGAGGCTGTTCAGCTTCGGCTTCTCTTTCGGCGCCGCGTAGTAGCTGATCTCCTGATAGTCGATGGGCGCGTGGTGCACGTTCTGCCACGCCGGCTCGGTCATCTTCTGCCACGCGCGAAAGGCCTTGAGGCGCCAGTCGAGCAGCCACTCGGGCTCGTCCTTCTTGCCCGAGATGAGCCGCACGACGTCCTCGTTCAGCCCCTTCGGGACGATGTCCTGCTCGACGTCGGTCACGAACCCGTACTTGTAGTCCTGGGCCGCCAGATCCTCGAACACCTTGGTCGTTGCTGTTGATTCCATAGTTCTTTGCTCTTACTAGCCGCTAGCACCTAGCCGCTAGACTGAGAACGACGTACCGCACCCACACGCGCTCTTGGCGTTGGGGTTGCGGACCGAAAAATTGGTGGCCATCATGTTGCCTTCGTCGAAATCGAGCACCGTGCCCTCGAGCAAAGCCAGACTGCGGGGATCCACGAACACCTTCACCCCGTCGGGCCCATCGAACACCTGGTCGGTCTCGCGCGACGACTCCTCGAAGCGGAACACGTAGCTGTAGCCCGAGCAGCCTCCTGCCTTGACCGCCACGCGTAATCCCCCGCCGGTCTTGCCGCTCTTGACGATCTGCCTGGCGATCACTCGCGCCGCGCTGAGCGTGATTTCGATCATGACGACACCACTCCTTTGGACCCCGGTCCCTGGTCGAGGGTCCCCGTCCTCTGTTGCCAGTCGGTCACCGCAACCCGTGCGGCCGCGGTGGCCAGTGCGGCCATCGCGCGCTTGTCGTCGGGCAGTTCGAGCGCGTCGGCCACATCTGCCGGGCTCAGCGCTGCCCCCTCGTCGAGCGTCGCGCCCACGAGCGCGTCGGCCACGAAGCTGGCGCTCGCAATCGCCGCGCTGCAGCCAAACACCTTGAACCGCGTGTCGTCGATGCGGCCATCAGCGCCAACGCGCACTTGCAGCCGCGTCCACGTGCCCTCGTCGAGGCTGCCGGCCGAGCCGCTACCCACCGCGCGATCGCCGTCGGGCCACGCGCCCGCGCGTCGCGGCTCGCGGCACCGCTCACGCACGGCCTCGGAATAGACGGCGGTCATCATGCCCTGGCTCCCGTCGCCACTGGCGACATGGCGCGCAAGCGGGCCACGTGCCCGGTCACGCAGGCCACCGCCGCATCGATCTCGTCGGCGGTCGTGCCGCGGCCAAGACCGAAGCGCACCGCGCCCCAGCTGTCGGCAGGCCGGCGGCCGAGCGCCGTCATCACGTGCGACGGCTCGCGGTTGCCCGACGCGCACGCCGAGCCCGACGACACGGCCACGTCGTCGGCCAGGCACGTCATCAACGCCTCGCCGTCGACCCCGTCGAAGCTTACGTGCAAGTTGTGCGGCAGCCGGAACGTCATCGAGCCGTTCACGGTGATCTCGCCAAGCCCGGCCCGCAGACCCTCGAGCAACCGGTCCCGCAGCGCAGCCACGCGTACGGATTCGGCCGCCATCTCTTCGCGGGCCAGCGCCGCCGCGGCGCCAAGGCCCACGATACCGGGCACGTTGAGCGTGCCGGCGCGCAGTCCGCGCTCCTGGCCGCCGCCGACGACCTGCGGTTCGATGACCATCTTCGGCGTGCGCCGTACGAACAGCGCACCCACGCCCTTGGCGCCGTACATCTTGTGCGCGCTGATCGACGCCAAGTCAACATCGAGAGCTACGACGTCCACCGGCACATGGCCGGCAGCCTGCACCGCGTCGGTGTGCAGCCACACGCCGCGCGCGTGGCACGCCTTGGCCAGATCCGCGATGGGCTGCAGCACGCCGATCTCGTTGTTGGCGAGCATGACCGACGCCAGCACCGTGCCGGGACGCAGCGCCGCACTGAACCGGTCCACGTCCACGCGCCCATCGGGCTCCACCGGGACGCGCGTGACGCTGCACCCTTCCTGCTCGAGGCTCGCGCACACGTCGAGCACCGCTTTGTGCTCCGTTGTGACGGTGACGACGTGGCCGCCGTCGCCGCGCCGCGCCGCCACGGCGCCGCGAATGGCCAGGTTGTTGGCTTCGGTGGCACCGCTCGTGAACACGATCTCCTTGGCACGGGCGCCAATGAGTTGCGCCACTTGCCGACGCGCGTGCTCCACGGCCTCGTCCGCTCGCCAGCCGAAGGCGTGATGCTTACTCGATGCGTTGCCGAAGAACTGATTGAAGTACGGCAGCATCTGTTGCAGCACGCGCGGGTCCACCGGCGTGGTCGCGTGATGATCGAGGTAGATGGGCCGGGCTGCCATGGGCGTCACTTCCCCGCCAGCGCCTGCGCACGAGGCGTCGCGTGCATCACGAGCGGCGCCGACACGGCCGGCGACGGCACGTGGGGCTCGGCCAGTTCGGCGAGGCTCACGGTGGCCAGCGCATCGACGATGCGCGTCTTGATCTTCCAGAGCGGGTCGCGAATCTCACACCGCTCGTACTGGTCGCAGGCGTGGTCGCTGGGCGAACAGGCCGTGACGGCCACCGGACCATCGATGGCCTGGATGACATCGGCCACTGTCACGCGCTGCGCGTCGCGCACGAGCTTGTAGCCGCCGCGTGTGCCCTGCACCGACACGAGCAGACCGGCGCGCACCAACCGTTGCAGCACTTTGGCAAGCAACTCGGGTGGGATGGCGTAGCTTTCGGCGATCTCGCGCGCGCTGGCAGACGCACCGGCCTCGCCTCCGGCCAGATGCCGCATGGCGATAAGGGCGTAGTCCGCTTTCTTGGAGAGCCTGAGCATGGGATTCTTGGCGGCGGCTAGGGACTGGCGGCGAGTGGCAAGCCCCTGATATCCGACCGTGTGAGTCCTATATTATCCCGGAAGTCGGACCGGTCAAGTCGGTGATTGCTCGAAGTCGGCGGGCGGACGGCCCCGCCGAACCCGCCGAGCGGACCCGCCCCTGCGGTCAGCCTCGAGTCGCTAGCTGCTAACTTCTCGTAAACTCTTCCGCAAATGGTGCTTGCGGCTGCCTGGCGGCAGGCCCTCGAGGGTTCCCCACACCGTGTAGCCGAGCTTGGCGTAGAACGGCAAGGCCTCGTCCCCGAACGTGTCGAGATGCGCGTCGCGACACCCGTGCTCGAGCGCGAACGTCTCGGCCGCCGCCAGCAGGTCCGCGCCGTGCCCGCGCCCCCGAAACGCGGCGTCCACCCAGAACCGATCGACGTACAGCCAGTCCCACGAGAGGCGGGCGATGAGGCCGCCCACGACGCGACCCGCGTCATCGCGCAGGTACGCCGACACGTCGGTCCGCTCGGCGCTGCCCCACTGCGGGACGAGGTGGGCGCGCAATCCGTCGGTGACGACGGCGTCGGCGGCGGCATCAGGGGGCGAGACGACGGTGATGGTGGGCACGGCCGCCAATATACTCGGGCGCAACTCAGCGCCGCCCGAGACCGATGCACACCGCCTCCCCGCACCCGTGGCGCTACGCCGCGCTCTACTTCCCCATGGGGTTGATGATCGGCTACCCGAGCGTCGCGCTCGGCTATCTCGCGACCCAGGCTGGTCTGCCCGTGTCCACCGCGGCCAGCATGGTCGGCGCGGCCTTCTTCGCGCATGCGTTCAAGTTCCTGTGGGCGCCGCTGGCCGACTACTCGCTCACGCGCAAGACCTGGTATCGCCTCGCCGCGACGGTGATGGGGCTGGTGATCGTCGCGCTCACGCTCACGCCCATGAACGCCGCCAACCTGCCGTGGCTTGCCGCGCTCGTGCTGTGCGGCAATCTCGCCGCGACGTTTGTGGCGTTTGCCACCGAAGGGCTGATGGCGCACAACGCCGGACCGGGCGGGCGCGGGCGCGCCGGCGGCTGGTTTCAGAGCGGCAACCAGTTCGGACAGACGGCGGGCGGCGGACTGGGCCTCTGGCTCATGCAGCACGTCGCCGCGCCGTGGATGGCCGGAGTGGTACTTGCGCTGCTGGTCGCGGCGTGCGCGCTGGCACTCGGCGGTCTCGACGAACCACCACCCACCGTGGCGCACGGCGGCGTGGGCGACCGCGGGCGCGACGCGTGGCGCGAACTGCGCGCGGTGCTGGCAAGCCACGGCGGACGCACCGGACTGCTGCTGGCCATGCTGCCCATCGGCACCGGCGCCGCGCAGTTTCTCTTCGGCTCACTCGGACCCGAGTGGCGCGCGTCGGCCGATACGGTCTCGATCACGCTGGGACTTGGCGGCGGCGTGGCGATCGTGGCGGGCTGCCTGGCCGGCGGCCGGCTGGCCACCTGGATGCCCAGCGCCCGCGCCTACGCCACGGCCTGTGCAGTGTCGGCGGCGGCCGCCCTGCTGCTGATGGCGTCACCACGCAGCGCCGCGGGCTACGTGGCGGCGACGCTCGTCTACACGTTCGCCGTCGGCCTGTGCAACGCCACGCTCACAGGCATGGTGCTCGATGTCGTCGGCGACGGCGCAACCGCCACGAAGATGAACCTGTTCTTTGCGATGAACACGCTCTTCGGCCTGATGATGCTGCGCGTGGACGGCGCCGCCCACGACCACTGGGACACGAGCGGTATGCTCCTCCTCGAGTTCGCGATTGGCGCCCTGTCGCTCGGGGTCTTCCTGTGGGCGGCGTCCCGACTCGGGGGCACGCACAGCGACCGCGCCGGTGGCCCGCTTCAGGCAGGGTCGCAGGCAAGGGCCAGTTGAACGGAGAGGCGGCGGCGCCCCGGTTCCTGATCGTCGGGCGGCCACACACATCGATGTGTAGTATTCTGTGTGGGTGGCGACGAACCTGGCACTCGACGACAAGCTCCTCGACGAAGCCCTGCGCGTCGGCGGCCAGGCGACCAAGAAGGCGACGGTGACCGAAGCGCTGCAGGAGTACATCGGCCGGCGCAAACAGGCGCGCATCGCCGATCTGTTCGGGACCATCGACTACGACCCGAAGTACGACTACAAGAAGCAGCGACGGCGCACATGAAGGTGCTCGTCGACACCTCGGTCTGGTCTCTGGCCCTGCGGCGACGCGCGCCAGCGCACCCGGCGGTCGACGAACTTCGCCGCCTGGTGGCCCAGGGGCGCGCCGCCATTCTCGGTCCCGTGCGGCAGGAGCTTCTCAGCGGCATTCGAGATCGCGTAGTATTCGAGCGACTGCGCGACCACCTGCGGGCGTTTCCCGACGAGCCAATCACGTCGGCCGACTACGAGCGGGCCGCAGACTGCTTCAACCTCTGTCGTACGAAAGGAATTCAGGGCTCGAATACCGACTTCCTGCTTTGCGCGGTTGCGGAGCGATACCGATTTCCCCTCCTGACGACGGACGAAGATTTCGTGAAGTTCAGCCGTGTGCTGCCACTGCGTCTCCACGCTCTGCTGAAGTAAGCCAGCGCCGCGTGCCGCTGATCCCCGGCTCCCGTCTCGGCGTCTACCAGATCACGACGCCCATCGGCGAAGGCGGCATGGGCCAGGTGTATCGCGCGCGCGATACGAAGCTCGATCGCGACGAGGCCATCAAGGGCGACGATCTGTCGCAACGCATTGCGCGCGGCGCGATTCCGATCGATGAGGCCTTGCCCATCGCGAAGCAGATCGCCGAGGCGCTCGAGGCCGCGCACGAGCAGGGGATCAGCCATCGCGACCTGAAACCCGCGAACATCAAAGTGCGGGCGCACGGTGAAGGTGCTGGACTTTGGCCTCGCCAAGGCGCTCGGCGCCGCCTACATGGCGTCGGAGCAGGCGCGTGGCAAGGCGGTGGACAAGCGCGCGGACATCTGGGCCTTCGGCGCCGTGCTGTTCGAGATGCTGACCGCGAAGAGGGCCTTCACGGGCAGCGATGTGTCAGCGGTGCTGGCGTCGGTGCTCGCGCGGGAGCTCGAGTGGACGCACCTGCCGAGTAACGTTCCCCCGGCCCTCGGGCTCTTCTTGCGGCGCTGTCTTCAGAAAGAGCTGAAGCAACGGGTGCAGGCCATCGGCGACGTGCGTCTCGCAATCGAGGGCGCCTTCGAGACAGCCGCATCCCAATCGACCCAGGACACGACCGCATCGTCGCGCGGCCGATGGCCCTTGCAGGCGGCCCTCGCGGTGGCGGCGCTGATCGCGGCAATGGCACTGCCCACGCTGCGCTTTCTGCGCCAGGCCCCGCCACCCGATCTGCCTGAGATGCGTCTGGAGATCACAACTCCCGCCACCGACGCGCCGCTGCAGTTCGCCCTGTCGCCCGACGGCCGCTCCCTCGTCTTCGGCGCGTCAGGCGATGGGTCGTCGCGGTTGTGGCTGCTCCCGCTCGACGAGACCGAGGCGCGGCCGCTCGCGGGCACGGATGGCGCGGCCAATCCGTTCTGGTCCCCCGACAGTCGCTCGATCGGGTTCAGCACTGCCACCGCGCTCTCCGCCTCGATCTTGCCGGCGGCACGCCGCAGCTGCTGGCCAACCTGGCAGGAGTCACCACAGCCGGCGGTTGGAACGCGGACGGCACGATCCTGTACACGCCCGAGACGGCGAGCTGGCTGTGGCGCATCGCGGCGGCCGGGGGCGAGCCGACGGCGGTGACGCGGCTTGAACGGCCGGGCCAGACGAGCCATCGCCATCCGCAGTTCCTCCCCGACGGCCGGCACTTTCTGTTCCGCGTCGGCGTGGGGGCGTTTGGCCGAGGGGGCTTCACCGCGTTGGGGACGGGCCTGCTGGCCTATCGCGCCGGCGGCAACGCGGCGCGACAGCTCACGTGGGTCGACCGGACGGGCAAGGCCGTGGGCGTGGCTGGCGAGCCCGACGCGAGTGCGACGATGATGGCGGTGCGTCACCGCCGCGGGCGCCTCGTTCGAGGCCGGCACGCCGGTGGCGCTGTTTCCGGCGCGCATCGGGGCCGGCGGGACCGTGACGAACAACCGGCCGCAGTACGCCGTCGCGCGCGACGGCCGGTTCCTGCTCAACCAGCCGGTGGCTGATGCCACCGCCGCGCCGATCACGCTGATCCTGAACTGGCATCCTGACGCGAAGAAGTAACCGCGCGTGCTGAGACGACCGGCGCGTCAGCGCAGGTACGCCTCCAGGCATTGGTCAATCCGCTCGAGTTGCTCGTACGACAGCTCGCCCAGCAGTCCGCGCAGACGGCCCTTTCTCACTTGCCGGATGCCTGGAATCACGGCGTAGCTGTCTTTGCCGGAAAAGCTGCCGACGGCCACGCGCAACGGCCAGATTTCAGGCGCGATGCTCGACGTCGGGACGATCACGACGGTGTTGAGCAGGTCGTTGTGGGCCGTGCCCGAGACCACGATGCCGGGACGGACCTTGCCCATTTCGGGTGGGCTCGTGTCGCTCAAGTCCACCCACACGACGGTGCCGCGCTTCATGGTTTGTCGGACTCGACGTCGTGCACCAGGGGCGCAGACTCCCAGAGATCCATCGCCGCCCGTTCGTCTGGGTTCGCGT
>JANMDX010000103.1:0-3363 GCA_031376505.1 Acidobacteriota bacterium | reverse complement strand
GTAGACCAACTCGTCGGCCGACTGCGGCGTGCCGATGCGGTGGTAGAACACCTGATGGTCGACGTTCTTGGCCGACAGGTCCTTGCCCTTGTCACTGGCGGGATAGCGGCTATAGAAGAAGCCCCTCCCCGACCAGGCCGCACCCGACACCTTGACCCAGTCCACGACGTCGCTGAGTGGCGTCTTGGTGGCCACGTCAAGCACCCGATACTCGAGCCAGTCCGAGCCGCCTTCTGACAGTCCGTAGATGGCGAGCGCGCCGTCTTTCGACACCGAGAACACGCCGAGCTTGGTGGTGCCGTCGGGCGACAGCGCATTCGGATCGAGCAGCACCTCGGGCGTGCCGTCAAGGCCCGTCTGCCGGTAGAGCACGGCCTGGTTCTGCAGGCCGTCGTTCTTCGAAAAAAAGTAGGTCGTGCCGCGGCGGAACGGCTCGCTGAACTTGGGATAGTTGAAGAGCTGCTCGAGTCGAACGGTCAGCTTTGCGCGAAACGGGATCGTCCCAAGATGCGCCGTCGTGACGGCGTTCTGCGCCTCGACCCAAGCCGCGGTCTCGGCGGAGCGGTCGTCCTCGAGCCAGCGATACGGATCGGGTACCGCTACGCCGTGATACATGTCGACGTGGTCGACCTTCTTCGTTTGGGGGTAGCTCATGCGCGGCGGCTCCGGGGACGAACAGGCCGCAACCATGCACACCACCAACGAGCACCCTGCCAGGCGCACCATGTCAGCTCCAAAGGCCTGAATTGTACTTCGGCGGGGCCTCGTGGCGTCCGCGCGCCCGGAAGAGGGCGTCGCGCGCTACGGTACATCGATTCGGACGGCGGCGGACGGCGGACCCTCCCCGCGGTCGTTCTCGCCGCTCACACGCAGGTAGTAGGTGCCGCGTGGCACCCCAGACAGCGTGAGACCAGGACGCGCTGACGGCGTGCGGATACGCCCGAAACCAAATGACCGTGGGCTGAGACCGGCCTCCACGACATAGCGGGACGGCGGCGGTCCGACTGTCGGCGGAGCCCACGCCAGGCTCACGACGTGGCCGATGACCGATGGCCGTAGCGCCACCGGCACTTCAGGCGGCGACGGCACGCCACCGACGACGATCTGGACGTCGGCCGAAGGTGGACTCTGGAGGGGACCCGAGCCGACTCGCGCGCGAAGGTAGTACACGCCGGCGGGTACGTTCGGCACGGTCACTTGCGGGACGATGAGCGGCAGGCTGCCGAGGTCGGTGCGGCCCGGCGCGCTGCCGACCTCCACAATGAACGACCCGCGATCGGCAGTCCCGGCAACCAGGGTGACGGCCGCCCCGGACACGGACGCGGCCAGCGTGGGGGCGATCGTCGATCCGAACGACCCGCCCGGGGTGACCTGCAGTTCGAGATCGTCCGAGGCCGGACCGACGCCGGCAGCGTTCCACGCGCGCGTCCGGACGTAGAAGCGGCCGGAGCCGAACGGCCACGAGTACGGGCCGAATGTGGGTGCCGTGCCCCGCTCCGTGGCCACGGCACCGAGGTCGGCGGCGCCTGGGCGCGTGCCGCCCTCCACGATGTATCCCTGCGGCACGCCGCCACCGTACGCCGGCTGCCAGGAGAGGTCGAGGCCGCCCAGCGCCAGGTTATTCAGGCCGGTGGGCGGTCCAGGCACACCGGCCGGTCCGTGGGACGAAAACAGCACCTCGTCCCGCTCCGCACCGACGCTCGAAAGGAACCTCACCTGCAGGCGCGGGCCGTCCACGTCGATCACGAGCGAACCCAGGGTGTTGAGCGACGTCGCCATGACGGGATGATTCAGCGGCCCGCCGCTCACCTGGCCGGAACTCCCGGCCGTGACGTAGACGGCACCGGGGGTCCCCTTCACCTTCCGGTAGCCGCCGAGCGGCAACGAGGCGCCGCGGTTCGCGTCGATCACCATTGCGCTGCTCAGCGTCGTCGACGGGCCGGTGTGGCCGGCCAGCAGCACCGACCGCTCGTAGGAGTGGCTGTGCCCGGAGAGCACCAGGTCGACACCACCCGCGTCCAGGATCGGCACGGCATTTTGACGCATCTCGGCAAGTTCCCGTTCGGTATCCGAGTCGTGGCTGCCTTTGGAGTACGGCGCGTGGTGGAAAAACGCGATGGTCCATTCCGATCGATTCGCCGCCAGATCCCGTCCCAGCCACGTCAGCATCGGACCGGCCGGCGAACGGTCTGATTCGGTCGAGTCCAGACACACGATGTGGATGTTGCCGTAGTCGAATGCGTAATACGCCTCGGTGCCCGAGGGCACCCCGCCGGCCTCGCCCTGCATGGGCAACGTGAAGATGTCGTAATAGGGTCCGGTCTGGGTCGCCGAGTCGGCTGAGGCCGCGTCGTGGTTACCGAACGTGGGCCACAGGACGGCTTGCCGCAGCACCTCTGGGTAGGTGTCGAACACGGCCTGCTGGTATTGCCTGTCGGTCCCGGTGGTATAGGCATTGTCGCCGAGCATCAACCACAGGTCCGTGCCTCGCCCCAGGTCCCCCGACAGATAGGCATCGCGCACGGCCCGAGCGTTGGCGTCGGCCGTGCCGGAATCGCCGAGCACCCAGAGCCGCGTGGCCGTCCGTGAACCGGGCGCCGGCGAGGTCACGAACGTATGCGCCAGGTCACCCCCGGCCAGGTCGGTCGAGCCGTCGCCGACTGCGTAGAAATAGCGGGTGTGCGCCTCCAGTCCGATGAGCGGGACGATGTGCTCGGTCGTCGCAGTCCCGAGCGACGTAGTCGAGGTGAGCTGCCCCGGTGCCGTGCCGAAGCGCACCACGCTCTGGGCCGCCGTGGCGGTGCGCCAGCGCACCACGATGCTCGTCGGAGTGCCCAGCTGCAAATACGGGCCGCGGGTGAGGCTCGGCCCCTGCGCGACCGTTGCAGCCGTGATGGTCAGCAGTCCGGCAACGACGATGGCGACGGCCGTGGTCAGGCGAACGAAGGTGGTCCCCATGCTGGTGGAGCCGCGAGGCTATCCTGCCAGTTTATCGGCCGCTGCGGTACCCGGGTCCACGCAGCGGGCGTCCCGGTCGTTCGGCAGTGATGGCCCCTTTGGCCACCACCGCCTTGCCGTTCACGAGCACGTAGTTCATGCCGGCCGAGTACTTGTTGGGTTGCTCGAACGTGGCCAGGTCCTTCACCGTGGCCGGGTCGAACACGACAAGGTCGGCGAACATGCCGGCCCGCACCAGTCCGCGGTCGGTGATCCCCACCCGAATCGCGGCCTGCGAGGACATCTAGCGCACGGCTTCTTCGAGGCCGAGCACGCCGTCCTCGCGCACGTACTTGCCGAGCACGCGCGTAAACGTGCCCCACGAGCGTGGATGCGACTTGGACTCCGACAGCCGGCCATCTTCGG
>JANMDX010000096.1:0-7621 GCA_031376505.1 Acidobacteriota bacterium | reverse complement strand
CAGGATCTTCGCGGCGTCCACCTACTGGCCAGGCTTCAGGCCCGGGCGCTCCACCAGCTCGATGCGCGCGCCAGCCGGACCCGCCACGTAGGCGAAGTTGATCGACGGGCCGTTGGGCAGCGCCAGGGGCCGTGGCTCGCTGGTCTTCTGCACGCCCTTGGCCATCAGCTCGGCGATGGTGTCGGTGAGCGGCTTGGTGGACCGCCAGCCGATGTGGTCGATCGCGTGGCCGATGCTGGGCTCGGCCTCGCCCTTCGTGATGAGGACCCACATGTCGCTGAAGCCGGCGGCGCGGTACTTCACCGCGTCGATGCGGCCCTTGAGCTTCGTGCGCTCGCCGCCGAAGTTCGCCAGCAGCCACGCGAAGCCCTGCTCGGGGTCGGGATTGCGCATGTGGATGTGGTGCAGGCCGAGCAGCTCGGGGTCTTGCACGACCTCGATGCGCGTGCCCCACGGGTCTTCCACGAACGCGAGCTTGAAGAGCCCTTCCACGTCACGCATCGGCGTCGTGATTTTCACGCCCGCGGCCTCGAGCTTCTTCAGCGTACCTTCGAGATCGGCCACCGAAAAGCCCACGTGGTCCACGGCGCTGCCAGCGCTCGGCTTGGCGCCGGCCAGCTTCAGGAACATGAAGCGCGTGCTGCCGTACATCAGCCGGTCGGGCGCTTCCGTGATTCGCGTGCCGCCGAAGTTGGCTTCATACCAGTTCGCACCCGCGGCAGGGTCTGGCACGTTGAGGTGAATGTGGTCATACGGCAGCGTCGGCACGGGCACTTGAGCGACGCCCGCCGCACTCGCCCACGCCACGGCCGCCGTAATCACGAACAGGTATCGCATCATGGTCTGCCTCTATCCAATCTCTTGGTCTGGTTGCTGATCTGCAGATCCCACCCGTCGGGATCCAGCACGTGATAGCTCTTGAAGTCCGCACCCACCATGTCGGGACGCGGATTGAGCCCGCGCTTCTCGAGTTCGGCCTTCACGCCCTCGGTGTCCCACGGCGTGATGCCGTACGAGATGTGGTTGATCACCCCTGTGACGGGCGGACGCGGGGGCTGCCCTGGCGCCGCGCCCGGCGCAGCCGTCGCCGGCGCGGCCGCGCCGTCAGGGCGCCGTGAGTTGCGGATGATGATCTCGCCCACGTCGCCGATGCGCAACGTCGCCTGGTTCTTGCCGTTGTCGTTGGCAATCTCCCAACCCATCAGGTTCGCGTACCACTCGGCGCTTTTCTTGTAGTCGCTGACCGAGTACGAGATGTGATCCAGGTGCACGGTCTTCCACGGCGCCTTGGCGGGCGCACTCTGCGCGGCGGTCGCCGCGGGCGAGGCCACGGCGGCCACCACGGCCAGGTGCTTGATCAGCTGACGGCGATTCAGCTTGCCGGATTCGAAGTCGTTCAGCAGCGTCTCGATGGTCTGTTCCATGGCGTGGTCCTTGACGGCGCGACCGGAGTGACATGCCGGGATGGCCGCGCCAGCCAACCCGTCGGCGTCGACAACCCGCGCATCATACAGCGACGCTACCCTACGTCGGCTCGACGATTCGCAGCCGAGCAAAGTAGCGGCGGTAGAAGCCTCGGTCGCGCGTGAGCAGCGCGTCGGCGTGGTGGGCGGCGTGCGCGGCAACCAGGAAGTCGGCCACGACCCTGTCGCGGCGCTGCCCTCCGGCATCGCGGAACTTTCGCCAGAGACGGCCGGCCTCCAGGGCCGCCGGCTGCCCCATCGGCACGAACTCGATGCCGAGGGCATCGAAGGCTCGCTCCGCCTCGGCTGACGACGGGAACCGCCCGCTCACCTCGGCCCACACGACCTCGCATGCGATGAGCCGGCCGGCGGCCTGCGCCGCGTCCAGTGCATCAGCGGAGCGGGACGCCCAGACCGGCTCGTCCTGAAGGACGTCGATGAGGACGGCGGAATCGACGGCCGTCGTCATCGCCGCCGTTTCACCGACGATGGCCCGGGCCCGCGCATCTCATCGATGACCCGGGCCGTGGACACGCGGCGGGTCAGGACGCCGCGCACCAGATCAACGGGACGAGCGCCTCCCTTGCGACCCTTGCGCAGCATCACGCCTCGTTCGACGAGTTCGAACTCCACGCTCGTGCCGGCCCGCAGCCCGAGCCGTTCGCGCACGGCCTTGGGCACCGTGATCTGCCCCTTGGACGAGATCGTGGATGTCATGCCATGGATGGTAAAGCGACTTTACAAGAAAAGTAAACGACATTGCTGGCGAGCGTCGACGATGGCGCTTACTTCTTCAGGTCGGCCATCCAGTTCACGGCGACGGTGAGCGACACGGTGCTGGTGCCCCCGCGTGGAGCCACGATGATGAAGCGTTGCCCGTCGGCGGACACGTCGAACGGGGAGCCTCCAGCAACCGCTTCAGCCGCAACCAATTCCGTAGACACATCGAACAACGGCGTGGGCGTGTCAAACGACAGGCGGCTGCCGTGGGTCACGCGTACGGCCACGACACGCCTCCGAGCGTCTAGGAAATACAGCTCGCCGCCATCCCGGCGCCACCGCGGATACGCGCCGCCGTCAGCCGACACTTGGTACTTGGCCTGGGTCGGGTCGGGAAAGGACCGCACGAACACTTGCGTCGTCCCGGAATCGTTCGAGGAGTAGGCGAGCCAGCGGCCGTCTGGTGAAAACGTGGCATCGCGGTTGAAGAAACCGTCACGTAAGTACGGTTTAGGGACGGCGCCCTCAGACGCTTCGAGCACCATCAGGTCCACGCCGCCTGGCGACGTGAAGCTGCGGTAGACGAGCGTGTGGCCGTCCGGCGACCAGTCGTCAGCGAACAGCACTTGGCCGGGCACGCCGCTCAGAAGCAGTCGCTCGGCGGATAGGGCCTCCACATCCCGCTCGAACAAAGCTGCTCGCCCGCCCGGCCCGCGATTGGACGTGTAGACCACGCGGCGGCTGTCATTCGACCACACCGGACCCGAGTCCGCGGCACCGTCTGTCGTGACGCGACTGACCACGCCGCGATCGAGATTCTTGACCCATACGTCGCCCAGGGAGTCCGACGTTCGCGAAAACGCCACAGACCGCCCGTCGGGTGACAACCTTGCCCACGGGTACGAGATCGGCGACTGGAGCACGCCAGACTCGATAGGTCGGCCCGCGCGATCGCGCGCAAGAATCTGATAAAGGCCGCCAGCACTGCGCCCCTGGGCCAGGACGACGACGCCGTTGTCGGACGACGACAGGCCAAGCCGAGCGTTCCCTGCGACCATCACCGATTCCGACACCGTTGTGGCGCCGCCCACCAGCGCGAACCGTTTCAGATCGAGGGTGTGCGACACGAGCGCACGATCGCGCACATACAGCAACTGGTTTGGCGGCGCGAACCGGGCCATGGCCTCGGACTGCACGACGCGGACCGGCGCGCCGCCGCTCAGGCTGCCCACGTAAATGGCCGCGTCGCCATCCGCCGTCCGAGCGAAGTAGAGGAAGTGCTCGCCGTCGGGCAGGAACTGCGGAAAGAGATGGACAAGCTCCTTGCGCGAGGCGTCGAGGGTGGTCACAGGCGTGGGCGTGCCGCCGCTGGCCGGCAGGCGCTGCACGCCGTTGGTTCCCGCCGAGGCCACGAGGATCACGTCGCCGTGCCACGAACCTGAGCAGTTCTGCACCGGCAGACTCGCCAGCCGCTCGACCGGCCCGCCACCAACGGGCACCCGCTTCAGCGCAGATTCCTGCCCGCTGAAGAAGGCCACGAATCGTCCGTCGGGGGAGAAGAACGGCTGTTGGAGCGCTTCTCCGCCGCTTGCCGGCGACTCGGTGCCCTTGATCGGCTCGGCCTCCACCGCGCCGAGGTGACGGACGAACAGCTGATCGCGCTGACCTGGGAGCGACGACGTAAACACGATCTGCGTGCCGTCTGGCGACACGGCGAACCGAGGCACGCCGTTGGCGCCGGGAAACACCTGCCCCTCGGGTGGTCGCACGTCGAAGCGATAGACCGCCGGCGCGGCCACAGGCGGCGACGTGGACCGCACGGCGATGCCGGCCGCAGCCGCCAGCGCCAGTGCCGCAGCAGCCCACGCCGCGTGCGTCTTCCACCCGCCACGGGCCGGGAGCGAGAGGCGGGGCGCTGGCATCGCCGCCTCGGCGAGTGCGTCGGCGGCTCCGCCTTCTGCCAGCTCCAGACGCGCCACGCCGATGTGCGGCAGCCGTTTCTGCAGATCACGCTCGATGCAGCGCTTCAGCAGCGTCCGCACGCGCGCGGGCGTCGCCGCGGGCAGCGCGCTCCAGGCCGGCTCCGCGCGCAGCACCGAGGCCAGCGTCTCGCTCACGTCCTCGCCCTCGAACGCGCGGCGCCCCGTCAGTATCTCGAACAGCACGCACCCGAACGCCCAGATGTCCGCACGGCGATCCACAGGCTTGCCCTTGGCCTGCTCGGGACTCATGTAGGCGGCCGTGCCCAGGATCATCCCGGCTTCAGTGCCTGCCGCGCCGTAGCCTTGATGAAGATGGGCGGGGCTGGCAATCGTGGGCGAGTTGGCCAGCGAGTCGCTCGCCAGCACGCCGCTGTCGCTCGTCGTCGCTTTGGCCAAACCAAAGTCGAGCACCTTCACCGTGCCGTCAGACCGAACCTTGATGTTGGCGGGCTTCAGATCGCGGTGCACGATGCCCTGGTCGTGCGCGGCTTCGAGCGCTTCGGCGATCTGTCGCGCGATAGGCCACGCCTCGTCGAGCGGAATGGGCCCGTCGGCGATCCGATCCGCCAGCGTGGGCCCCTCGACCAGCTCCATCACCAGCGCGCGCACCGGTGACCCTGAGCCGGGTTGCCCCGCGGTTGTCGAAGGGACGGCGTGCTCGAACCCGTGAATCTGCGCGATGTGCGGATGATTGAGCAAGGCCAGCGTCTTGGCCTCGCGCTCGAACCGTGCCAGACGCTCCGGGTCGTGGGCCAGATGCTCGGGCAGCACCTTCACGGCCACGTCACGTCCAAGCGTCGTGTCCCTGGCGCGGTACACCTCCCCCATGCCGCCGGCGCCCAGGGGGCCGAGCACTTCATACGGGCCGAGGCGGGTGCCGGGGGTCAGAGCCATGGGGCTGGGGCAGGTCCGCGGCGATTGTAGAGCGAGGCGAGCGGGACCAAGCGCAGAATCTGCCCTCGCTGGGCAAGCCACCGTGGCCATGTGTGCGTTCGCGCCGGGCCGGCGGGCCTGGAATCCACGGGAAAGCCATACATGGAAACGCGGCACGCTCCTCGCATCGCCCGCTACAATGGGCTCTGTGTCCGGAAGCGATTCCGTGCGGCCGCCTCACCAAACCCGCCCCGCGGAGCGGGGCAATGGCAACACTGTGCAAGCGAACCGCAGCCTCGGCGAGGTCGAACCCGATTACGATAGCGGAGGTTCGCTAAAGCTCACCTACGAAGACTTCGTGCAGTTCCCCGACGACGGGAAGCGGCACGAGCTCATCGACGGAGAGCACTACGTGACGCCGTCCCCGAACGCCAAACACCAGACCATCGCCCTCAATCTCGTGGTGCTCGTCGGCTCTTACCTTCGGGCGAACCGTATCGGCAGGCTATTCGCGGCGCCCTTCGACGTCGTCTTTTCTGACTTCGACATCGTCGAGCCGGACGTCTTGTTCGTGTCGAAAGCGCGGCAGGCCGACGTGCTGACGGCCAAGCACATCCGCGGCGCGCCCGACCTCGTAGTCGAGATCGGCTCGCCCTCCACACGCAAACGCGACGAGACGATCAAGCGCCACCTGTACGAGTGCTTCGGCGTGGCCGAGTACTGGGTCGTCGATCCGGAGCTCGACACGATCAAGGTGTATCGCCTGATCGAGGGACGCTTCGAACGCGTGGCCGAGCTCTCGCTCGAACACGACGACGCGCTCACCTCGACGCTCCTTCCGGGTCTCGAACTGCGTCTCGCGGACATCTTCGACGAGTAGGCGACGAATGTCCCTTGCCTCTGGAACGCGGCTCGGTCCGTACGAAATCATCGCGCCGCTCGGGGCGGGCGGGATGGGTGCCGTCTACCGGGCGCGTGACCCGCGGGTCGGCCGCGAGGTCGCCATCAAGGTGGCGGCCGAGCAGTTCACCGAGCGCTTCCAGCGCGAAGCCGCTGCCATTGCCGCACTCAACCACACCAACGTCTGCCACCTCTACGACGTGGGCCCCAACTACCTGGTGCTGGAACTCGTCGAGGGCGAGACGCTGCGCGGGCCGGTGCCCTTCGACGACGCGCGCCCGATCATCGGTCAGCTCATCGACGGCATCGAGGCCGCGCACGAGAAGAGCATCATCCATCGTGACCTGAAGCCGGCCAACATCAAAGTGACGCCTGACGGCGTGGTGAAGATCCTCGACTTCGGATTGGCGCGCGCCCTGGCACCCGACGAGGCAAGTGCGGCCTCGGCCGATGCGGCGAACTCGCCGACGATGGCGCTCGAGGGCACGCGCGTCGGGACGATTCTGGGCACGGCCGCCTACATGGCACCCGAGCAGGCGCGCGGCAAGACGGCCGACAGACGCGCCGACGTCTGGGGGTTCGGCGTCGTCGTCTACGAGTTGCTGGCCGGCGCGCCGCCGTTTTCGGGCGAATCGGTGGCGGACATTCTCGGCGAGGTGCTGCACAAGGAGCCCGATTGGTCGCGCCTGCCAGACGCCGCGCGCCCGCTCCTGCAGTATTGTCTGCGCAAGGACCGCAAAGACCGTCTGCAGGCCATCGGCGATGCGCGCATCCTGCTCGACGTCGCGCCATCGAACGCAGTGGCGGCGACGCCAGCGCCGTCGCGGCTCGCGTGGGGCGTGGCCGCCGCATCGCTCATCGCGGCCGCGGCGCTCGCCGTGCCAGCTGTCTCCTACTGGCGAGAGACCTCTCCGGTGCTCGCGGAACTTCGCACGAACGTGCTGACGCCAGCCACGGTCGATCCGGACTCGTTCGCGCTGGCCCCCGACGAGCGATCGATCGTGTTCACCGCCTCGGGCGACGGAGGTCCACGACTCTGGCTGCGGCATCTGGACTCGACAAGCGCCGAGCCGCTCAAGGGCACCGAGGGCGCGCGCTTTCCCTTCTGGTCGCCCGACAGCCGTTCGATCGGCTTCTTCGCCACCGGCAAGCTCAAGCGAATCGACCTGGGCGGCGGCAATCCCCAGACGCTCGCCGATGCCGCGTTCGGGTTAGGCGGCTCGTGGAACGCGAACGGCGTCATCCTCTTTGCGCCGACCTCGGCCAGCCCCCTCTTCAAGATCGAGGCCTCGGGTGCGGCGGCCGTCGCCGCAACCACGCTCTCCGAGGGCGTCACGAGCCACCGCGTTCCAACGTTCCTGCCAGGCGGCGAACAGGTCATCTTTTTCTCGCAGGGCGCCTCACCTGACACGACCGGGTTGTTCCGCGGCTCACTGGCGCACCCCAGCGTGCAACGCCTCGCCGCGGCGGATTCGCGCGCGATGTTTGTCGCACCGGACCTCCTGCTGTTTGTCCGGCAAGGCAACCTCGTGGCGCAGCACTTCGATCTCGCCACCCTCGCGCTGAGCGGCGATGCCACGACCGTGGCTGGCCTTGCGGCCATCGCGCCTGGGCGCGCGGCGTTTTCGGTGTCGACCACCGGTCTGCTCGCGTTTCGAGATCCCGGCACCAGCCGGCGCCAGC
>JANMDX010000092.1:0-1822 GCA_031376505.1 Acidobacteriota bacterium | reverse complement strand
CGAGAACGACTTCGACCAGCCGCACACCCTCGTCGGCGGCCCCGAGATCGTCGCCGCGATGACGCGCGTGACGCGCGAGGTCGCACAGCGCGCGCGCGTCCCGGTCGGGGTTGAGGTGCTGCTGAACGACTGGCGTGGCTCGCTCGCCGTGGCCGCGGCGGCCGGTGCCAGTTTCATCCGGCTCGACTTCTTCGTCGACCGCGTGCGCTCCACGCTGGGCGTCATCGAACCCGAGCCCGCGGCCATCATCGCTTACCGCAACGCGATTCGCGCCGGCCACGTCCTGCTCTTTGCCGACCTCCAGGTGAAATACAGCACCCCGGTCGACGGCCCGAAGCCGATCGAACAGTCGGCCCGCGAGGCGGCGGCCGCGGGCGCCGACGCCGTGATTGTCACGAGCCATGAAACGGGGATCGGCCCACATCCCGACGACCTTCGCGCGGCGCACGCGGGCGGGGTTCCGGTGCTCATTGGCAGCGGGCTGAGTGCGACCAATGCCCCCGTGCTGGCGCCGCTGGCCGACACTACATCGTGGGGACGTCGCTCCGGAGGGGACGCGCGTGGCACGACCGCGTCGTGACGTCGCAGGTGCAGGCACTCCTCCACGCGATCCGCGGCGCATGACGGCCCCGCCACCGCTCAAGCGGAATCTCGGGGTGGCGGCCGTGGCCGCCATCGTCGTCGGGAACATGCTCGGGTCCGGAATCTTCTTCACGCCAGGTGAGCTCGCCGCCGTGGCCCAGCATCCATGGCAGGTGCACTTTGTCTGGGCGCTGTCCGGCCTCATCACATTGTGCGCGGCGTTGACGCTGGCGGAACTGTGCGCCCGGCTTCCGCAGGCTGGCGCGACCTACCACATCATCGCCGAGGCGTTCGGGCCATTGTGGGGCTTCATGCTGGTGTGGCTCGAGTTGTGGGTCACCGGACCGGGGGCCATTGCGTCGAGTGCGGTGGCGCTTGGTGAGTTCCTCCATCGGTCGGTCGGCGTGTTGCCAGGCGTGTCGCCGGTGGGCTGGGGTGCCGCGGCCATCGTCTTCTTCGCCCTGATCAATCTGGCGGGCGTGCAGTGGGGCGGCCGCACCCAGATTCTGCTGACCACCGTGAAGGTGCTGGGCATCGCGGGTCTGGTCGTCGGCGGGCTCTTCCTGGCCCCGGCGGCGGCGGGCGCGCCGCTCGTGGCGGACGCCTCGGTCGAGGGCGGCCTGCTTGCGTTCATCCGGTTCACCGGACTCGGAATCGCGGCCGTGCTGTTCACCTACGACGGGTGGATCGACGTGACGAACGTCGCGGGGGAAGTCCGAAGGCCCGCACGCGACCTGCCGCTCGGGCTCGGCCTTGGTGTCGCGGCGCTGACCGTGCTCTACCTCGTGGTCAACGTGGTCTTTCTCCGGGTCGTTCCACTGACGGAGATGCGTGCGGCGCCGGCGCTTGTGGCGACGACGGTGGCCACCGCGTCGTTCGGCGCACGCGGGGGAGCGCTGCTGAACGCCCTGATGACGATTTCGATCTTCGGCGCCCTGGGAGGGCTGGTGATGACGCAGCCACGCCTCTTCTACACGCTGGCCGCGCGGTATGCGGGGGCCTCGACCGGAATCCTTCGCGGTTTTTTCTCGTTGCTGGGGCATGTGTCGCCGCGCACGTCAGTGCCGACCGGCTCGATCCTCTTCACCACCGCCGCCTCGCTTGCCGCCCTGTGGTTCTTCGGGTCGTTCTCGCGGCTGGTCAACTTCTCGACCGTGCCGCTGCAGGTGGCGGTCATCTTCATGGTGGGCGCGATCTTCCCCCTCCGGAAGCGCTATCCGGACACGAACGGCTACCGGAC
>JANMDX010000031.1:0-1611 GCA_031376505.1 Acidobacteriota bacterium | reverse complement strand
CCCGCCTGCGGATGCGCTCTGAGGTAGATGGCGATCTCGACGTGGAGTCGCCCCACGAGCTGCTGGTGGCGCAGATTGGGAGAGGGCGTCACGTGGTGCTCCCCATCGATGATCTCGTGACGCTTCCCGTCGTCGGGGAACTGCACGAAGTCGTCGTAGGTGAGGCGCGTGTCGGCGCGTGCTGCGAGCGTGCGCATCGGATTCTCCTCGGCCATGTCCGCAGTCTACAACCGGCCATGGCAGAGGCCAATGCCAGGGCCGTGCCGTTCAGGAACCGGCCTGATTCTGCAGAATGCACGGGGCGCCTGGCAGGATCTGCGCCGTAGCCTGCGCCCAGGGCAGGAAGGTTCTGCAGCACTCACCAGCGCGCAAGGGCCAGGAACGCCGTAAAGTCGCCGCAGGCCAGGTCAGGCGGCGTGTCCATGGCCGCAAACTGCGCCGCGCTGAAGCTGGTCGTCACCGCCACCACGCGCATGCCAGCAGCCTTGGCCGCCACGATGCCCATGGGCGCGTCCTCGAACACGACGCAGCCGTCCGCCGGCACGTTCAACTGGCGGCTCGCTTCAATGAACACATCCGGCGCGGGTTTGCCGTGCGGCACCTGATCGCCGCGCACGATAATGGAAAAGGCGGCCGGCAGGCCAGCTTCGCTGAGTGTGTGCTTCACGTTCAGTTCGGGCGCCGACGTGGCCAGCGCCACGGCGATCTGGAGGGCCGCACAGCGCTCGAGCAGCGCTGGCAGTCCGGCCACGAGCGTGATGCGGCCGCGCGACAGATCGCGGTAGAGTCCCTCTTTCTCGTGCTCGTAGGCCTGCCACTCGTCGCGCGACAGCTCATGGCCAAACAGCACCGGAAAGATCTCGCTGTTGCGCCGCCCGTCGAGCCTGGCGCGGTCAGCGGGAGTCAAGGCCGGCAGGCCGTGGCGTCTCGCAAAGACCGCGAACGCCTCGGCATGCAGAGCCATGTTGTCGACGACCGTGCCGTCGAGATCGAAGACAGCGGCGCGCGGACGAACGATGATGGGCACGGACCATTGTCGCCGACTGGCCGCGACGTGCGTCCGGTAGGCCGTGAGGCCGTGAGGCTGTGAGGCCGTCGCCCGAGAGGCTGTCGGTGTTCTACGGCTCGATCGTCGCCGTCTTGATGTAGTCCATCTTCGGGAACGACTTGATCAGGTAGGCGTTGCCTTCGGCGGCCACGCGCGCCTGCGGCGGGCCGCCGCCACTTGGTGCGCCTTCGCCGTAGCCGGTGTAGATTTTGTCCACGACATCAGCGCCGCTCACCACTTGGCCAAACGGGGCAAAGCCCATGCCGTCGAGATTGGTGTTGTTCCTGAAGTTGATGAATACCTGCGTCGTACGAGTATCGGGCGTGCCGCCCATGGCGAAGGTGATGAAGCCCTTCTTGTTGCTCTGCGTCACTTTGTCGGGAGGGATGCGCGCGGTCTGCCACACTTTCGACACCGTGGGATTGGCGTTGAGGCCGAACTGCACCATGAAATTCGGCACGGCGCGGAAGAACCGCGCCTCGTCGTAGAAGCCGTTCTTCACGAGGTTGTAGAACCGATCGGCACCATTCGGTGCCCACGCGCGCGTCACCTTGATCACGAAC
>JANMDX010000029.1:0-2839 GCA_031376505.1 Acidobacteriota bacterium | reverse complement strand
CGGACGCCACTGGCTGGACGTGGCGCGCTACGCGGACTCGGGCGGCTTCGAGTACGACGTCCACCGCCCCAACGCCTGGCGTTATCGCGACTACGTGATCCGCTCGTTCAATGCCGACAAACCCTACGACGCGTTCCTGATCGAACAGCTGGCCGGCGACGAGATGGACGGCAAGACCCACGACAGCATGATTGCCACGGGGTTCCTGCGCGCGGGGCCGCGCGTGCTGTTCCGCGAGAAGGACAACCCCGAGCGCCGCTTCGACTATCTCGACGACGTGCTGGGCGCCATTGGGAAGGGGACGCTCGGGCTGACGATTGGCTGCGCGCGCTGCCACGACCACAAATTCGATCCGATCCGCCAGAAGGACTACTACGCGCTCCAGGCGTCGATCTTCGGCTACGTGGAGACGAGCGTGCCCTTGGCGCCGCCGGCCGAGGCCGCGGCCTACCTCGCGAAGAACGAAGAGCTCGATGCCCGGCGCGCGGCGCTCCGCGCCCGTGTCGCCGCCCTCGAGAAGCCGCATCGCGACCCGCTGGAACTGGCCATGATCAAGCGCCGGTTCTCCGACGCCATCTACCAGGCCGCCGCCAAGCCCGAGCCCGAGCGGACCCCGGGAGAGCGGCTGCTCGCGATTCAGGTGTTCGAGGCGGTCACCGCTCCCGAGGCCGAAGTCGACACAGCCCTGGCGCCCGCCGAGCGGGCGGACAAGCGCGAGCTCGCTGCGCAACTCAGGGCGCTCGAGCTCGAGCGGCCGCCGCCGCTGCCGATGGCCGACATCGCCACCGACGGCGATCATCGCTTCTCGCCCCTCGGCGAGGGCGACGAGGTCGTGAGCTGCCCGAAGTGCCGGATCCCGCCGCCGTTCCCTGGCAGCTACCTGCAGAAGGGTTCCGGACGCTACGAGGTGCCCCCGTCGTACTTCCTGATCCGCGGAGACGTCGAGAGCCGTGGCCCGCAGATGCAGCCAGGGTTTCTGCAGGTCATCACGCGCGGCACTCCACCGACCGCGATCCCCCGGCCCGACGGCCGGACGTCGGGGCGCCGTCTGGCGCTCGCGCAGTGGATCGGCTCGCCGGAAAATCCGCTCACCGCCCGCGTCATCGTGAACCGACTCTGGCAGAAGCACTTCGGCCGCGGCATCGTCTCGACGCTCGAGAATTTCGGCAAGATGGGCGAGGTGCCCAGCCATCCGGAGCTGCTGGACTGGCTGGCTGTCGAGTTCGTCCGCCGTGGCTGGAGCATCAAGCAGGCGAACCGGCTGATGATGACGTCCGAGGCCTACCAGATGGCGTCGTCTGCCTCGGATGCCGGCGCCGGCACGGATCCGGAGAACCGGTGTCTGTGGCGCTTCCGCGCGCAGCGCCTCGACGCCGAGATCGTGCGCGACAGCATGCTCGCCGCGGGCGGCAACCTCAACCTGGAGATGGGCGGCGAGCCGATCTTTCCTTTCATCCCCTCAGACATCCTCGCCGGACAGTACCGCGGCAAGTGGCAGAACACCCCGGACGGTCCCGCGGCGTGGCGGCGCGGCGTCTACGTATATCGGCGGCGCTCGTTGCCCTATCCCATGTTCGACACCTTCGATCATCCGGACATGAATGTCGTGGCCGGTGCGCGCAACGTCTCGACCGTGCCGACCCAGGCCTTGACGTTGCTCAACAACCCGTTCGTGCTGGCGCAGGCCGATCGTCTGGCCGAACGCGTGCGCCAGGCGACCGGCGATCCGGCCGCGCAGGTCGATCTCGCGTACCGGATCGCGCTGGCGCGTCGGCCGGCGAAGGCTGAACTCGACGTCGCGCTCTGGCTGATCACGACGCAGTCACTCGCGGCGTTCACGCACGTGCTCCTGAATCTCGACGAGTTCATTTACATGAGGTGAGTCGTGTCGCACAGATGCAGCCAATACTTCTGGGACCGCCGCGACTTTCTCTTCAAGTCCGGCGGCGGCATCAGCGGCCTCGCGCTGGCGTATTTGCTCGACCGCGACGGCGCGCTCGCGGCCGCATCCGTCGCGCCGGACGGTTGCGCCGCGCCGGCCACCGGGGTGAATCCGTACGCACCGAAAGCGCCGCACTTCCGGCCGCGCGCCACTGCCGTGATCTCGCTCTTCATGGGCGGCGGGTGGAGTCAGATGGACACGTTCGACCCGAAGCCGGCCCTCATGAAGTATGCCGGCCAGCCCATCGACGACAAAGTAAAGGGCGATGTCATCGTGCGGCAGGGCTCGCCGGGGCCGCTGATGCCCAGCCCGTTCAGCTTCCGGAAGTACGGGCAGAGTGGCATCGAGGTCTCGGAGATCTTCCCGTTCCTCAGCCAGCACGTCGACGAGATCGCCTTCCTGCGTTCGGTTTACGGGCGGTCGAACGACCACGTGCAAGGCACCTACGAGATGCAGACCGGCCAGATCAACCTCGGGTTCCCCAGCGTGGGCTCGTGGGTCACCTATGGCTTGGGCTCGGTCTCGTCGAGCCTGCCGGCGTTCGTGGTGATGACCGACGCGCGCGGCGGACCGCTCGGCGGGCCCAACGACTGGAGCGCGGGGTACATGCCGGCGGCGTATCAGGGCACGCTCTTCCGATCCACCGGCGATCCGATCGTGGACCTGAAGCCGCCGGCCAGCGTGACACCGCAGGATCAGCGGGTGCGGCTCGACGCGCTGGCGCGCCTCAACGCGCTCGACATGGAGAAGTTCCCTGGGAATAGCGAGCTGGCCGCGCGCATCTCTTCCTACGAACTCGCCTACCGCATGCAGGGCTGCGCGCCCGAGGCCGTGGACACGGCGAGCGAGACCGAGGCGACCAAGCAGCTGTACGGCCTCGACGACAAACGCACCGAG
>JANMDX010000023.1:0-3046 GCA_031376505.1 Acidobacteriota bacterium | reverse complement strand
AAGGAATGGCTGGGCTGGATCGGCCCGACTGTGCCCAAAACTGTGCCCAGACGCGGTCCAAGTCGCCCACGACAGTATAGCCTCGGTGTCGTCCCCCGGGCCACCGAGAACATCGACCACCGGACCAGGCAGTGAGTCGTTCGTCCGGGAGGCACCGGGGGCGGAGGAGGTACATGTAGTCGAGAAGCACGGCATCCCCCGCGTATCCGCGAGGCTCTTGAGGGCGCGGCGGGTCATCGGTCTTTCGACAGCAGGATCGCCTGCTGGAAGTCCAGCTTCAGCATCACGCCCAGGATGCGCGCCAGGCCAGGGTTTAGGCCTACCGGAAAGTTGAGCGCCAGCACGTGCCCGCTCTCGAGCAATGAGGCCAGCGACGCGAGTGGACGGGGCTCACCAGGTTTCGGTTCCTCGGTGTAGGCGCTGCGAGGTGGGCAGAACGTGCGATGCACGGCCGGGCTGTCGTCGAACAGCGACAGGAACACCACCACGCCTTCGACAATCGACGACCGCAAGCGTGCATCCAGCTTGCTCCAGCCGTGCACGTACCAGCGCTCGACAGCCTCCAGTTGCTGCTTGCGGGCAGTCCATGCCGTGCCCTGCGCCTTCTGCACCACGTAGGTGACGTGGCGCGCCGCCAGGAAGGCTTCGAGGTCGGTTGTCGAGCGCCTGACCGAGGCTGGCCACCGACTGCTAGACCTGATGTTGTCCAGTGGCGTCGGTATCGACGAGAACGCCCCCTTCGGCGTCCACGTGCGCCCCACTTACGCGGGGACCGGCGACGGCGTGCGGCGGGGTCGCGCGACCTCGGGCACGTTGGCCTTCGACGCCCCAGGCGTCAGGACCGACGGCACGCGAGCACAGGAACTGTTCGCCGACCTGAACCTCGTTACCGACTTCTCTCGGCCGCTCGCCGAGGAGCCACGGAGCGTCGGCGTGTCGTGCGTCCTCGGTGCACGGCTGGGGTGATTGACACCTCTATACGACCGTTCATCGCCTTGACGGCGCGAACGAGGGTCTGGAGCCCGATATTACGGCTCTTGCCAGCCTCGAGTTTGGAGATAACGGGTTGCTTTACGCCCAGCTTCGCGGCAAGCTGGCGTTGAGATAATCCGCTGGCGTGTCGGAGGGCCACGAGTTCCTGTTCGATACGCATCGCCTGCAGTTCCGCCTCGACGGCCGCGGCGAAGTCCGGGTCGTCTTTCGTGCGCCGGTCGATGGCCGCGAGGGTGCTATGGGTCAGGGGCATGATTACCGGCCTTTCTTGGGTTCTTCCAACTCGACGAGAATAGTATTCTGCAGGGCCCTGAGCCGTTTCATCGTCGGGTCAGGGATGTCGTCACGCTTCTTCGTCAGGCCATCGAGCAGGACGGCCCGATGACCCGGCAGCAGCACGTAGAAGAGTCGGACGCCGCTTCCGACATCTCGGAGCTCGTAGAGTCCGTTCCCCAACGCGCGGGAGTGGGGAAGGCGTAGTTCGTGTCCGAGCGCCTCGAGCAGCTTCACGAGTGCCGCTGCCTTGGTGGCTGCGTTCCCTTCGAGCCCTGCCAGGTACTCATCCACCGGAGCGTTGCCGCCCGGTGTCTGATACGTGAGCACCGCGCAACGTGGCACAAGAGGAGTATAGCTTATAGGCTATCGACCGGCAATCAAGCGCTCGGCCACGCGTCGATACACGGCGATCGCCACCAGCGACACGCACAGTGACGCCGCCAGGAACGGCGTCGTGAACCACAAGGTGGCGTAGCCATAGCGTAGCAGCGCGAACACGCGCGGTGCCCGCAGCGCGATCAGACCGAGGAAGGCGTTGTCGTGGACGAACGGGTACGCCGACAGCCCCCACACGCCCACCGCGCCGGCCGCGGTCAGGGCCACGATCCGTCTGGCGTCAACGACCGCGCGCAGCTTGGCGGTGCACCGGGTCCTGTTGGCGCGGCGCACACGACTCCGGGTGCTGGGCGCGCCACGCCAGGAACTCCTTGTCGCGGGCAAGCACCGTGTCGATCACCTGATTGAGCACGTACTCGGTCGACTCGCCGATGAACTGCGCGTACGCACAGAGCGTCCTTGGTCTCGCGGTCGAAGCGCGTGCGGTGCGTCACCAGTTGCTTGCCGCGCGTGCGCGGTTTGATCACGGACATGCCCGTCCTCCTGTTCACTACGCAGGCCCGCCTGCGGATTCACCACGACGGGGTGTGAGCGACCCCTTGGGTTGCGGCCCCGACGAATGTCGGGGGTGCGGGAGGGGGGTCGCTCACACCCAAATCTCTCTACTTCCTCTGTCTGCCTGCGGTGATCAGGCTCTGCTCGACCGAGCGTGCGGTCTCGGCTATCGCCCTCATACGCAATGGCTTACGCGGCCCACTCTCCGAGCCCCAAGGGCTGAGGATTCGCCGGCGCAGCCACGAGCCTGCGGGTCGAGGAACTCCCGCATCTGACCTTCGGCATCGCGGGCGCGCGGCAGGGCAGCTTGTCGGGGAACGTGCGGACTTCACCTCGATCAGGCGCGGAGACTCGTCGAGGTTGAACGAGGCGATGTCGTAGCCGGCGCCGTCACCCCGGGTATCGGCAATCCACTCGACCTTGCGGGCCAGGTCGGGGCGTCGCGCTTCGTCGTGGAGCCGGCGCTGCTCGAACTCCACAACCCACTCCTCGCCCATGCGGCCCAGGCGCCGGTTCTCGGCATCGCGACGCACGAAGTCCAGCCGATAGAACCGCGGGGGCCCAGTGACGCGCTCGTCCGTGTCGATCTCAACGGCGCCGGGCGGGGGCGGCTCAATCAGTCCTGAAGGCGGCCCCTCGTGGGGGACGCGTGGCCGGACAGTGGGCGCCAGCACCGGTCCATCAGCGACGCGCGCAAAGAACCTCGGGTCAGCCGCCAGCCATTCCAGCACCGCTTGTTCGAGCAGCATCTGGTAGTTCTGCCGCGGCAAGTAGCCAGCGAGCGATCGAGCCCTTGCTGCGGCCGATGACCTGTTGAAGCCGCCGGTTGTGTTCGGCCTTACTGTAGTTCTCGCCTCGGAGCTCGAATTCCAGCATGACGAAGTAG
>JANMDX010000022.1:0-62607 GCA_031376505.1 Acidobacteriota bacterium | reverse complement strand
AGGCACCCATCGCGGTGCAGTTCATCCTCGAGCTGGTCCACCACGGCGCCGAGATGCCCATGGCCGAAGCCCAGCACCTGGAATCCACGCTCTTCGGGCTCGCGGCGTCCACCGACGACATGAAGGAAGGCACGACGGCGTTCCTCGCCAAGCGCAAAGCCGAATGGACGGGGCGCTAGCGTGGCGAGGTTCGAGGGGGACCGTCGCGCCGCCGGTCTGCGGTTTGCCATCGTCGTGGCACGGTTCAACGACTTCGTGACGGCCCGATTGCTGGCCGGCGCGCAGGGAGCGCTGGCCGGGGCGGGCGTAGCCGACGAGGACATCGACATCGTGTGGGTGCCTGGTGCGTTTGAGGTTCCCGGCGCCGCCGAGCATGTCGCGATCGTGCGGGGCGTGGCCGCAGTCGTGTGCCTGGGCTGCGTGATTCGCGGGGGCACACCGCATTTCGAGTACATCTGCGCTGCCGCCGCTCACGGTGTGACCGCGGCGGCCGGTCGCACCGGCGTGCCCATGGCCTTTGGCATTCTCACGACCGATTCTGTCGAACAGGCCGTTGAGCGGGCGTCAGCCGGGCCGTCAAACAAGGGCCATGAAGCCGCGCTCGCCGCAGTCGAGATGGCGACCGTGTATCGCGCCCTCGGAGCGCGCCCGTGAGCGACCAGGTCAGCGATGCGGGCCGATGGGACGTGCGGCACCGCGGCCGGGAAGCCGCGCTGCGCGCGCTGTATCAGCTCGAGGTCGGCGGCATCGAAACGGCGCAGGCGATGGCGCTCGTGGAGCAGGAGGGCGACGCCGAGGCGGTCTCGCTCGACGCCGGCACGCGCGCCTTCGCGGCTCGTCTTGTCGACGGCGCCTGGACCAACAAGACGATGCTCGACGCCGTGATCGAACCGCACTGCACCAACTGGCGCATCGAGCGACTGGCCGTGCTCGACCGTCTGGTGATGCGCCTGGCGATTCACGAGTGGCTGGTCGAGCCGTCCACGCCGCCGCGAGTCGTGCTGTCCGAGGCGCTCGAATTGGCCCGCGCCTACAGCGGCGAGCAGGCCGTGGGCTTCGTGAACGGCGTGCTCGACGCCGTGTACCATCATCTCCGCTCCGAAGGCCGGATCATCGACGAGCCCGCGCAGTGACTTCCGCCGGCGCGCTGCGGCCGGCACGAGGATAAGACCACGCTATGTCCAACGAAGCTGCGCAGATCGATCAGCGCCGCGCCAACCTTTCGGCCATCGAGGCGCTGGGGTTTCGGGCGTACCCGCACCGCTTCGAAACCACCCACACGGTGGCGCAACTGGCCGAGGGCTACGGCGAGGCCGAGGCTGGGGCGCTCGAGAGCGAGCGGGTAGAGACGACTGCGGCCGGGCGCGTGCTGAGCATTCGCAGTTTCGGGAAGGCCAGCTTCTTGGTGCTCTCGGATGGCCGTGCCCGGATTCAGGTCTACGTGCGGCAGGACGTGCTGACCGAGCGCGAATTCGCGCTGGCGAAGCTGCTCGACTTCGGCGACATCGTAGGCGTGGCCGGGCATCTTTTCCGCACCAAGACCAACGAGCTCTCGATTTGGGCGTCGTCGCTGACGTTCCTGGCGAAGTGTTTTCTGCCGCTGCCAGAGAAGTGGCATGGCCTGCAGGACGTCGAGACGCGCTACCGCCAGCGTTATCTCGATCTCATCGTGAACCCCGACGTGCGCCGCGTGTTCGAACTGCGCAGCCGCACCGTCTCGGCCATTCGCGACGCGCTCACGGCGCGCGGCTTCCTCGAAGTCGAGACGCCGATGATGCAGCAGATTGCCGGCGGCGCCCTGGCGCGGCCGTTCGTCACGCATCACAACGCGCTCGACCTGAAGCTCTATTTGCGCATCGCGCCAGAGCTCTACTTGAAACGGCTGGTCGTGGGCGGCATCGAGCGCGTCTTCGAGATCAACCGCAACTTCCGCAATGAAGGCATCTCGACCCAGCACAACCCCGAGTTCACGATGCTCGAGTTCTACTGGGCGTACGTGGACTACGAGACGCTGATGCACTTCACTGAGGAGCTGCTGAGCGGAGTGGCCGAGAAGGTCACGGGCAGCGCCGTGTGCCAGTTTGGCACGCATGCGATCTCGTTTGCGGCGCCGTTCCGGCGCGTGTCTCTGCGCCACGCGGCGGCCGAGGCGGCAACCGCCCGGCTGGGGCGGACGGTGACGACCGACGAACTGCGCACGCTGGACGGCGCGCGCGCCGTGGCGCAGGCGCTGCACATCGAGGTGCCGCCTGGTGCGGGCGCGGGCAGGGTCGCGACCGAGATCTTCGAGCGACTGTGGCAGGCGCAGATGGTGCAGCCCACGTTCGTGTTCGACTTCCCAACCGAAGTGTCGCCGCTCTCGAAGCAGCGCGCCGATGATCCCGACACGGTCGAACGCTTCGAGCTGTACATCGGCGGTTTCGAAGTGGCCAACGCCTTCAGCGAGCTGAACGACCCAGCTGAACAGCGCCGGCGGTTCGAGGAACAGTTGGCCGGTCGCGCCAAGGGCGACGACGAGGCCCATGCCATGGACGACGACTACGTGCGCGCGCTCGAGTACGGCCTGCCGCCGACGGGCGGCGAGGGCATCGGCATCGATCGGCTCGTGATGCTGCTCAGCAACAGCCTGTCCATTCGCGACGTCATTCTGTTTCCCCAGATGCGGCCCAGGGACTGACGGAGCTGCCAGTGCCCTACGAGCTGTTCGTCGCCCTGCGGTATCTGTTCGCCCGGCGCAAGCAGGCGTTCATCTCGGTGATTTCGCTCGTGTCGATGCTGGGCGTGTCGGTGGGGGTGATGGCACTCGTCATCGCGCTGGCCTTGATGACAGGCCTTCAGGAAGGCGTTCGAGACCGCATGCTCGGGTCTCAGGCGCACGTGTATGTCTGGAAACCGTCGGGGATCACGGACTACCGCGCCGAGGTGCGACGCCTGGCCCAGGTACCCGGTGTGACCGGAGCCGCCCCGGCGCTGATGGGCAAGGCGCTCATCAGCAAGGACGACCAACAGTCGTTCATCACGCTCAAGGGCATCGACCCCGAGCTCGAGGGACAGGTTACCGATATCGCGGGCGCGGTTACCGAGGGGCGCTTCGCTGACCTGGGCCGGGTGGCTGACGGCGAGCTGCCCGGAGTGCTCATCGGCCACGAGCTGGCGGGCCAGCTCGGCGCGCATCTGGGTGATGTCGTCACGCTCCTCACGCCGACCGGCACGCTGTCACCGATGGGCGTGATGCCGCGTCAGCGCCGGCTCGAGGTGGTCGGCATCTTCCGGCTTGGACTGTTCGAGTTCGACCAGGCCTTTGGCTATGTGACGCTCGACACGGCCGGCCGTCTCACCGGCAAGACGGACCCCGACCACATCGAATTGCGGGTCCGCGACATCTACGGCGCGGCGGCGGTGGCCGACGGCATCGGCGCGCTGGCGGGTGGAGCGTACCTGGCCCAGCCCTGGTCGGACTTGAACCGCTCACTGTTCTCGGCGCTCTGGCTCGAGAAGGTGGCCATCTCGATTGCGATCGGGCTGATCGTGATGGTGGCGGCGCTCAACATCGTTGCGTCGCTCGTGCTGCTCGTGATGGAGAAGAGCCGCGACATCGCCATCCTGAAGACCATGGGCGCGTCGGCGACGAGCATCCGCAGAATTTTCATGCTGCAAGGCCTGGTGATTGGACTGGTTGGCACGGCCACCGGCACGGCTGCGGGCGTGCTGACGGCGACGGTGCTCGATCGCAATCAGGTGATCCGAATTCCGGCCGACGTCTATCAGTTGTCGCACTTGCCGTTCACGGTCGTGCCCCGCGACGTCGTCGCGGTGGTGGCCGCGGCGGTCGTCATCTGTTTTGTGGCCACGATCTACCCGTCTCGCCAGGCGGCCCGGCTCGATCCCGCAGAGGGGCTCCGTCATGAGTGACGCGTTTCTGGCCGCCAGCGGAGTACAGAAGTCCTACGCGGTGGCCGGGCAGCAACTGCACGTGCTGCGGGATCTGGAGATCGCCGTCGGGCTGGGCGAGATGGTGGCCATCATGGGCGCGTCGGGCGTGGGCAAGAGCACGTTGCTGCACGTGCTCGGGGGGCTCGACCGCCCTGACGCCGGCGCGATCCGGGTCGCGGACATCGACATCGCGCGTGCCGACGACGCCTCGCTGGTGGCATTTCGGAGCCGGTACGTCGGCTTCGTGTTTCAGTTTCACCACCTGCTGCCGGAGTTCAGCGCGCTCGAGAACGTCGAGATGCCGCTGCGGATCGCGCGGGTGCCGGTCCGGGACGCGCGTCCGAGGGCCGAGGCGCTGCTCGGACGTGTCGGGCTGGCCGAGCGGCTGGGGCATCGCCCCGGCATGCTCTCGGGCGGCGAGCAGCAGCGGGTGGCCGTGGCGCGCGCCCTCGTGCGCCAACCGGCGCTGCTGCTGGCCGACGAGCCCACTGGCGACCTCGACGAAGGCACTGCCGACGCGCTGCACGGACTGCTGCGCGAGATGCACCGCGAGTTCAACCTCACGGCCGTGATTGCCACGCACAACCCGCGGCTGGCCCAGCAGTGCGACCGCGTGCTCCGGCTCGTCGGCGGGCGCCTGTCGCCAGCCTGAGCCGTCGACCCCCTGACCCGTCTAGTCGCCGAACGTGATGCCCTGCGCAAGCGGCAGCGAGTTGGACCAGTTCACCGTGTTGGTCTGTCGCCGCATGTAGCCCTTCCACGCATCGGAGCCGGATTCGCGCCCGCCGCCGGTGTCTTTCTCACCGCCAAACGCGCCGCCGATCTCGGCGCCCGACGTGCCGATATTCACGTTGGCGATGCCGCAATCTGACCCGTGCGCCGAGAGGAACGCCTCGGCCGTGCGCATGCTTTCCGTAAAGATGGCCGACGACAACCCCTGAGGCACGCCGTTGTGAAGCACGAGGGCCTCGTCGAGGGTCGCGTAGTCGAGCACGTAGAGGATCGGCGCGAATGTCTCGTGCATCACGATGCTCGACTGTGCCGGCATCCGCACGATGGCCGGCTCGACAAAGTGTGGTCCCAGGTCGGGACGGCGCCCGCCGCCGCAGAGCACGCGTCCGCCGGCAGCGGTGGCCTGGGCGAGCGCCCCCTGCATGAGCTCGACCGCGCCGGCGTTCACGAGGGGGCCCATGAGGGTCGCCGCGTCCAGCGGCGATCCAAGTCGTACTTGCCGGTAGGCCGCCACCAGCCGATCACAGAGCGCGTCGACCACATCACGATGCACGATCAGGCGGCGGGTGGAGGTGCAGCGCTGCCCGGCCGTGCCCACCGCCCCGAACAGCACGGCGCGGATGGCCATGTCGAGGTCGGCGTCCGCGGCGACGACGATGGCGTTGTTGCCGCCGAGTTCGAGCAGCGACCGGCCCAGGCGGCCGGCCACGGTCTGGGCCACCCGCCGGCCCACGGGGGTCGAGCCGGTGAACGAGATGAGCGGCAGGCGCGCGTCGTGCAGCATGCGCTCACCAATGGCGGCGCCGGTGCCGACGGCGAGGGTGAAGATGCCCGTGAGTCCGTGGTCCGCCATCACGGCGTTGGCAATGCGCTGCACGGCCACGGCACAGAGCGGGGTCGGCTCGGCGGGCTTCCAGAGGGTCGTATCTCCGCAGATTGCGGCGATGGCGGCGTTCCAGGACCACACGGCCACGGGAAAGTTGAAAGCCGTGATCACGCCGATTGGCCCGAGTGGATGCCACTGTTCCATCATGCGGTGGCCCGGACGTTCCGATGCAATCGTGAGACCGTACAGCTGACGCGAGAGCCCCGTGGCGAAGTCGCAGATGTCGATCATTTCCTGCACCTCGCCGTGGCCTTCCGCGCGGATCTTGCCCATTTCGAGCGACACGAGATCGCCGAGCGGTTCCTGGGCGGCTCGCAGCGCCTGGCCCAGGTCGCGCACGAGGTCGCCCCGTTTCGGGGCCGGGACGTTGCGCCAGGTACGGAAGGCCGCGGCGGCGGCCTCGACCACGCGGTCGTAGCCCGCCTCGGAGGCGAGCTGCACCGCAGCGATGGGCGCTCCGGTGGTGGGGTCACACGAGGTCAGGACCTCCGCGCCTGGCGCGATTGCCCAGTCGTCAACGCCGGTCGACACTCCAGGGTTCAGGCCGACGAGGCCGAGGCGTTCAAGAATAGCGGCGGCGGTGGGCACGTGGGTGACGGGCATGCGGGACCTCTCCGGACAGGAATGCGGCGGCCAAACAACTGGTGGCGGACGTCAGGCAAGGCCAGCGAGGCGGAAGATGACCGTGGCGAGGCCCGAGTAGTCGTCCTCGCCTCCGCCGGCCGCGAGCTGTGCGTGCACGAGCTGCTGCACGACCGCCGTACCGGGCGCAGCCACACCCTGCGTGGCCAGCGCCTCAGCCACGATCCGCAGGTCTTTCTTGTAGAGTCTGGCTTTGAAGCCCGGCTTGTAGTTGCCGGTGAGCATCCGCTCGCCGTGCACTTCGAGCACCCGGCTGGCGGCGAATCCACCGAGGAGCGCCTGGCGCACCTTGTTGCCGTCGACACCCGACTTCTTCGCGAGCGCCAGGGCCTCAGCCACCGCGAGCATGGTGCCGCCAATGACGAGTTGGTTGCAGGCCTTGCACACCTGTCCGGCGCCGGAGGGACCGACGTGCACGATGCGGTCGTCGCGGCCCATCATGGCCAGCAGGGGTCGCACCCGGTCGAGCGCCTCGCCGTCGCCGCCGACCATGAAGGTGAGCGTCCCCTCGATGGCGCCGATCTCGCCGCCACTCACCGGAGCGTCGAGATAGTGTCCTCCGCGCGCGGCGACGGCCGCAGCGAACCTGCGTGCGGCATCGGGCGCAATCGTGCTCGAGTCGACCACGATGGTGCCGGGCTGCAGTGTCGCCAGCAGGCCGCGGTCGCCGTCGAGCACGGCGGTCACGTCGGGCGCGTCCGGCAGCATGGTGACGATCAGCTGGCATGCCGATGCAACCGCTGCAGGGGTCGTGGCCACGCTCGCGCCCGCCTCGACGAGTGCGTGCTCAGCGGCTTCGCTCCGGTTGTGCACGACCAGCGTCACGTCGTGCTTGCGCTGGTTGAGGGCCATGGGCCGGCCCATGGCCCCGAGTCCGATGAATCCGACGGCGTCTGCCACTGTGCGACCTCCTGGGCGATTGTATCCGCGAGTCGCGAGAGTGGGGCCGGTGGCGACGTCAGGCCACCGCGGCGCGACTCCGCCGCAGAATCCCGTATAATGATGCCAGGTCAGGACTGTCCATCTCCCCTGCGAAGGCGGCCGGATGTTCGAGCGGTACACCGAAAGAGCACGGCGGGTATTGTTTTTTGCCCGGTACGAGGCGAGTCAGCTCGGCAGCATCTCGATCGAGACCGAGCACCTGCTGTTGGGGCTGATCCGCGAAGGCAAGGGACTGACGAGCCGCATCTTCCAGCGGTCACATCTGTCGCTCGATTCCATTCGTAAGGACATCGAGGGGCGCACGGTGTTTCGCGAGAAGGTGTCGACCTCGGTCGAGATCCCGTTCAGCGGCGAGACCAAGCGTGTGCTGCAGTACGCCGCCGAGGAGGCCGACCGACTCCTGCACAACTACATCGGCACCGAGCATCTGCTGCTCGGATTGTTACGCGAAGAGCGTTCGGTCGCGGCGGGCATTCTGATGGAGAAGGGCATGCGCCTGCATGCCGTGCGCGAAGACATCGTCCAGCTGCTCAACGAGAAGACGACCCTGACCCGGGTCAAGGAGACGCCGCTGCTCGCCGAGTTCAGCCGGGACCTGACCGACTTCGCCATGAAGAGTCAGCTCGACCCGCTCGTGGGGCGCGACTACGAGATCGAGCGCGTGCAGCAGGTGCTCTGTCGCCGCACCAAGAACAACGCGGTGCTCATCGGCGAGCCAGGTGTGGGCAAGACGGCCATCGTCGAGGGACTGGCGCAGAAGATCGTGTGCGGCGACGTCCCGCATTTTCTCGCTGACAAACGGCTCCTGGCGCTCGACATCTCGCTGATCGTGGCCGGCACGAAGTATCGCGGGCAGTTTGAAGAGCGCCTCAAGGCGATCATGAAGGAGCTCACCGAGAACCCGAACATCATCGTGTTCATCGACGAGCTGCATACGCTTGTGGGCGCCGGGTCGGCTGAAGGGTCGCTCGACGCGGCCAATATCCTGAAGCCGGCACTCAGCCGCGGCGAAATCCGCTGCATTGGCGCGACGACGCCGGCCGAGTACCGCAAGTACATCGAGAAGGACCGATCGCTCGAGCGGCGCTTCCAGGCGATCAAAGTCGACCCGCCAGATGAGCAGGAGACGATTCGCATTCTGATGGGGGTGAAGGACCGCTACGAGCAGTTCCATCACGTCGAGTACTCGCAGGACGCGATCGAGGCATCGGTCTACCAATCGAATCGCTACGTCACCGACCGGTTCCTGCCTGACAAGGCGATCGACCTGCTCGACGAGGCCGGGGCGCGCGCGAAGCTGCGCGAGGCGTCGTACAGCGACGAGTTTGGTGAGATCAACAAGAGCATTCGGGTGGCGGTCGAGCAGATGGAGCACGCCGTGTCGGCCAAGGACTTCGACCGGGCGCAGTACTTCCGCGACCAGGAATCCGCGGCCCGCGAGAATCTGCAGGTGGTCCGCGAACGCTTCGACGTGCGGTCCAACGTGCGCCGGGTGGTCGTGAGCCGCGCCGAGATCGACGAGGTTGTGTCCAAGTGGACCGGCGTGCCGCTGGCGTCGATCAATCAGGACGAGAGCGACAAG
Organism: Acidobacteriota bacterium; assembly: GCA_031376505.1. Lineage (GTDB taxonomy): Bacteria > Acidobacteriota > Vicinamibacteria > Vicinamibacterales > UBA2999 > CADEFD01. Next base: position 53,890 of record JANMDX010000022.1, on the reverse strand, counting down.
CTGCTGCGGATGGAAGAGGAACTGCACCGGCGCGTGGTCAGCCAGGAACAGGCGATCTCCGCGGTCTCGCGCGCGATTCGCCGCTCGCGGGCGGGATTGAAGAGCCCGTTGCGTCCGGTGGGCAGTTTCATGTTCCTGGGCCCAACTGGCGTGGGCAAGACGGAACTGGCGCGCGCGCTGGCGCAGTATCTGTTCGGGAGCGAGCAGGCGCTCATTCGCTTCGACATGTCCGAGTACATGGAGAAACATTCGGTGTCCAAGCTGATCGGGTCGCCGCCCGGCTACGTGGGTCACGAGGAAGGCGGACAGCTCACCGAGCGCGTGAAGCGCAGCCCGTATTCCGTGGTGCTGCTCGACGAGATCGAGAAGGCGCATCCCGACGTGTTCAACATCCTGCTGCAGGTGTTCGAAGACGGCCACCTCACTGACGGCCTGGGGAACCGCGTGAACTTCAAGAACGCGATTCTCATCATGACGTCGAATATCGGCGCCCGCTTCATCCAGAAGCGCGCCACGCTCGGCTTCCAGTCCGACGGCGGCGACTCCACCAAGACCATCACGGACATGGTCCTCGGCGAGGTCAAGCGGACGTTCAATCCGGAGTTCATCAACCGCGTCGACGAGCTGATCGTGTTCGACGCGCTCTCGGATGACGACCTGCGCCGGATTCTGGTGCTGCTCGTGGCCCAGGTGAACGCCAATCTGGCCGACCGACGGATGAGCGTGCGCCTCACGCCCGAAGCCCTCGACTGGATGATCAACGTGACCTGCAAGGACCGGTCGTACGGTGCCCGGCCGCTCCGGCGCGCCATCCAGCGCTATGTCGAGGATCCCCTGGCCGAAGAGGTCATCCGGGGGCGGCTCCGCGGCGGCGAGATCGAGGTCTACGTCGATGGCGCATCCTTGGGTTACCGGCCCGGAGCCGAGGCCGAAGAGCCCGTTGGGGCAGGCCGTCCGCTTTCCACCGACGTCTGAATCCGGTAGGATCGGTGGATTCAGCAACCGGTAGCTGCGCCAGCATGTTCCGGGGGCGCCATCGAGCTGTACCGCTGCCGGTGTGAGGACAATGCGTAGGCTCTGTATTCTGTCGCTGCTCAGTGCGTTGATGTGGTCTGGGCCCGCCGAGGCCCGTCAGGCGGCGCCCGCAACACCCGCGCCACCGGCTGCGGTCCAACCTGCCGTGCGCATGCCCCCAGTGGGGACCGGGCCGGTCATCCGCTTTATTCAGCTCCGGTTCCACCCGATCGACGAGTCGCTCATCGACCCTCAGACCTATCTCTACTACATCCAGACGCAGCCCAGCCGCAGCTCCGACGGCGTGTGGGTGCCGTACGACGAGCAGGCCGAAGCGAAGTTGCGTGACGACTTTCGCCGGCTGTGGGCGACGAACTTCCTCGACAACCTGTGGGTCGAAGTGCTCGACGAGCCGTACGCCAATGGCGTGATGGGCAAACGCGTCATCTTCAATATGGAAGAGCGCCCGCGCGTGAAGATCGTCGACTACACCGGCTCGAGCAAGGTCGAACGGACCAAGGTCGACGAGAAGATGAAGGAACTGGGCGTGGCTTTGCGCCTGGATTCGTTCCTCGATGAGGGCGCCGTGCGCCGCGTCAAGGGGATCATCCAGAACCTGATGGGCGAGAAGGGCTATCAGGACGCCGAGATTGTGTCGAACGTGGAGACACTGCCGGGCGGTCCCAAGCTCGTCAAGGTCGTCTTCGACGTGAAGGAAGGCCCGAAGGTGCGGATCCGCGAGGTGGACTTCGTCGGCAATACCGCGCTGAGCGATGGCCGCCTGCGGCGTCAGATGAAGGAGACCAAGCAACACGGCCGGTTCTCCTGGCTGACCGGTGGCGGCACCTACAAGGAAGCCAAGTTCGAAGAAGACGCCGACAAGGTGGTGGCCAACTACCGGAATCGCGGGTATATCGAGGCTCGCGTCGGCACCCCTGAGTTCAAGACCCTGCAGGACAGCCCCGATGGCAAGACCCGGTGGATTCAGGTGCGCGTGCCGATTACCGAGGGCTCACGCTACCGGGTAGGCGAGTTCTCTTTCGCCGGTAACACCGTCGTGAAGTCAGAAGGCCTGCGGCCGCTCTTCAAGTTGCAGCCGGGCGAGTGGTACAGCGAGAAGCGGGTTCGTGATGGTCTGCGGAAGTCGCAAGAGGTCTACGGTGGCGGTGGCTACTTCGAGTTTACGGGCTACCCGGACCTGAAGCCGAAGCCGGCCGCGACCGGCCCGCTCGCCGGACCGTCTGAGCCCACTGTCGACGTCACCATGCAGTTCCAGGAAGGCGAACAGTACTTCGTCAACCGGATCACCTTCACTGGCAATACCACCACGCGCGACACCGTCGTGCGTCGCGAAATGCGCCTCATTGAAGGCAGTGTCTTCAACACCGAGGCCCTCAAGTACAGCGTGCGCCGTCTGAACCAGGTTGGCTATTTCAAGCAGCTTGAAGAAGGGCAGGGAATCGACGTCAAGAAGACACCCGACCAGAAGAATAAGGTCGATGTCACCTTCAAACTTGAAGAGCAGAACCGGAACCAGCTCACCTTCGGCGCCGGTGTCTCGCAGTTCGAAGGCTTCTTCGGTCAGTTGTCCTTTCAGACGGCCAACTTCCTCGGCCGCGGCGAGAGCCTTACCCTGTCGTTGCAAGGCGGCTCGCGGGCGCAGAACTATCAGGTGGCATTCACCGAGCCGTTTCTGTTCGACCGCAACATCACCGGCGGGGTCGACCTCTTCAAGCGGCAACTGAACTACATCGGGCAGTTCACGCAGGCGTCCGTTGGCGGCAACCTCACCGCCGGATTCCCCGTGGCGGACTTCTCGCGCGTGTTTGTGAACTACAGCTACGAGCAGGTCGAAGTGCTCGACCTGAACCAGGCGTTCACGAACCCGCTGCTGTTGGCGCAGAACCCGTTCCTCGCCGATTCCCTGCTGATCGGCCAAGGCGGCAAGCGGCGGATCAGCAAGATCGTACCGAGCTTTGCGTTCAACACGGTCGACAATCCGATCTTCCCGAGCACGGGCCGCAAACTCACCGCGTCGTTCGACTATGCCGGCCCGGGTGGGGACACCTTCTTTCTGAAGCCGACCGTCGAGGGTGTGGGGTTCTGGAAGCTGACGCCGCGGATGTCGGCGGGCGCCCGCGGGCAGTTCCAGTACATCCGGCCCTACGGCGACACCAAGCAGTTGCCGATCTTCGAAAAACTCTACCAGGGCGGCGAGTACAGCATCCGAGGATTCGACATTCGCAGCATCGGCCCGCGCGACCCCAATTCCGGCGTGGTGCTCGGCGGCAACAAGAGCGTGCTTTTCAACGCCGAATACCTGATTCAAGTGGCGGGACCCGTGCGGCTCGTGCTCTTCTACGACACCGGCCAGGTGCGCGACATCGGGCAGAAGTTCGCAATGCAGGAAGACATCATCGAGATCGTGCAGCCGACTCAGCCGTTGCTGGTCGACCCGTTGGCCTTCACCGGCTTCTCGAATCCCAATGCGCCGGGTGCCACGCAGCGCTCGATCGGCCAGCGCAGTGCGTTCAAGACCTCGACGGGCGCGGAAATCCGGTTCTTCATGCCAGTGCTGAACGTGCCGTTCCGCTTGATCTTTGCCTACAACCCCCAGCGGGGAGGCGTGCTGACCAACCAGTTGCTGCCGGCCAAGCGGCTGACGTTCAGGTTCGCGGTGGGGTCGACGTTCTAGCGGTCGGCAGGCCGGGGAACCGTTCACGACCGGCCCGCCGCCAGGGTCCGATGGGCAGGATCAGGGGTGTGAGACTTGGACTTCGTAGTCTTGCGGCTCGCTCAACGCGCCGACGTCGAAAACGCGGACACACAGCGTGCCAGCCGAGGTTGCGCGGCCGAGGATTGCCGACGACACCGTGGCCCGGTCATTGGAAATGATGGCCTGGCAACCCGTGCCGTTCCAGGTCCCGAGGCTCATGCCAACCACTGCGGCGACGTCAGGAGCAATCGCCTTGAGGGTGGCCGTGACCTCTCCACCCGCCGAGGACGCGATCGGAAAGGGATGTGAGGTGGCGCCGTTTCGGGTCACCGTCCCGGTGAACGTATCCGTGACAACGGTTGGCGGGGTAGAAGGCGAAGTGGCGGTCAGGAGGTCGTTGCCACAGCCTGCGCCAAGCAAGGGAAGAACCAACGTGAAAGCGAGCGTCACTCGGCGCATTGCAGTCCTCTGGACAGACGATTCAGAACCCCCTGATCTTACTCGGCCTGCCGTAGTAGAGTAAAATGCGAAGATTCTCGGTATTGCCGAAAAGGATGTCAGTAATGAGACGTATGGTTGTGGCCGTTGGCCTCGTCGTGGTGACGGGAGCCGCTTCGTTTGCCCAGACTCCAGCTGCGCCGGCGACGGCAAAGCCCGCTGCCCAGGCCCCCGCGACGGCAAAGCCCGCGGCGCCCGCCGCGCAGGCCCCGGCTCCCGCTCCGGCTCCGCCGCCAGTCCTGCCGTTCCCAGAGGGTGCCAAGATTGCCTTCGTGGTGCTGCAGCGCGTGGTGGCCGAGTCAAACGACGGCAAACAGGCGAGCGCAAAGGTGCAGGCCCTGCAGGCGCGCAAGGTCGCCGAGTTGAACGAGCGCCAGAAGGCGGCTCAGGCGCTGCAGGAGAAGCTCGACAAGAGCGGCGCCGTCATGAGCGAGGCCGCCCGTGTGGACTTGACCAAGCAGGTTGAGCGCGCCCAGGTCGACATGCAGCGCGCCACCCAGGACGCGCAGGCCGAAGTGCAGGAACTGCAGCAGCAACTGCAGGAGGAGTTTCAGCGCCGTATCGCTCCGATTATCGAAGTGGTTGGTAAGGAGCGCGGCCTGTACTACATCTTCAACGGTCCCGACTCAGGTCTGGTGTGGGCCGACGCCGCTCTCGACATCACGGCCGATGTCGTGAAGAAGTTCGATGCGGCGATGAAGGCCGCGCCGCCCGTCGCGCCCAAGCCGCCGGGGCAGTAAGCCGCACGCCGAGCGTGCGGCTCCGGCGGTCCAGGAGCCGCACGCTGTGTATTGAGGCAGACCCGAGTCCCCGAGCGTGCACATTTCCTCCCTGCTCGAACGCCACCATCATCGCTGTCCGGCCGTGCTTGTCGACGGGGTCTCGCCCCGCGTCGATGCCGATGGCCTATCGGCGTTCAAGCTGGTCAGCGTCAGCGAAGACTTCTTTCAAGGGCACTTCCCGGGTGTGCCGCTCATGCCCGGCGTGCTGATGCTCGAGGCCCTGACCCAGGCGGCAACCCTGCTGTGGCTGGAACGGCCGGGCACGCCGCCGACGACCACGGTGTCTTTGCGTGGCGTGAACGACGTGAAGTTCCGCCGCCATGTCGTGCCCGGCGATCGCCTGCAACTCGAGGTCCGGATAAGCCGCGCGCGCGGACCGATTGTACGGGTCAACGCGTCCGCCAACGTCGCCGGCGTGGTCGTCGTCGAGGCCGTGCTCGTCATGGCGGTGCGCTCTGATCTACCGCGCGTGCATCCCACGGCGGTCGTGCATCCCGCGGCCGTCATTGGCCCGCACACGGTGATTGGCCCGCAGGCCGTGATTGGTCCGTACGTCGTGCTCGGTCGTCACGTGATGGTCGGCGCCTCGGCCGTCATCGAAGGGGACACGACCGTCGGGGACCACACGCAGATCTTCCCGTTTGCGTCGATCGGCCTGCCGCCTCAAGATCTGAAGTACCGGGGCGAGCGGACGCGGCTGGTGATTGGCGCCTCGAACGTATTCCGCGAGTGCGTCACGATTCACCGCGGTACGGTCGGGGGCGGCAGCGAGACACGGATCGGCGACCGCAATCTGTTCATGGCGTATGCGCACGTCGCGCACGACTGTCGCGTCGGCAGCGACACGATCTTCGGGCCGGGTGCCACGCTTGGCGGCCATGTAGCCGTCGAGGACTTCGCGCAGATCAGCGCGTATTCCGGCGTGCACCAGTTCTGCCGCGTGGGACGCTACGCCTTCATCGGCGGGTATTCCGTGGTGACCAAGGACGCGCTGCCGTTTGCCAAGACGGTGGGGAACCGCGCGCGTGTCTACGGCCTCAACACCGTCGGCCTCGTGCGCCGCGGCTTGACGCCCGACGTCGTGAGCCAGCTGAAGCGCGCGTACCGGTATCTGCTCACCTCGCGACTTACGCCGGCCCGTGCGCTCGAGGCGATCGACGGAGAAGGGGGTCTCTCGTGCCCCGAAGTGCGGTACCTTGCGGAGTTCATCCGGTCTTCGTCTCGCGGCGTCACGTTGCGCCGGCCCAATCTCCGTGTTGGCGACACTGACGAGTAGGCGAGGACGCAGGTGAAACTCGGGCTGATTGCCGGCAACGGCCGGTTCCCGTTCCTGGTGCTCGAGGCGGTTCGCGGCCTGGGTCACGAACTGACGATCGTGGCGGTCAAGGAAGAAGCCGACGCGGGCCTCGAACACGCCGCGAATGGTCCGCCGGCCGTGCCCGTGCACCGCGTCTCGCTGGGGCATCTGGGCCATTGTCTCGATGTCCTCCAGCAGGCGGGTGTCACCCACGCCGTGATGGCCGGTCAGGTCAAGCATACGAAGATCTTCGGCGTCGTGCCCGACCTCACGTTCATGGGCGTGCTGATGAAACTGCGGTCCCGCAATACCGACGCGATCATTGGTGCCGTGGCCGACGTGATGCGGGAGCGCGGCATCGAGCTCATCGACTCGACCACCCTCCTGCGTCCCCTCCTGGCCGACACCGGGGTCATGACGCCACGAGGGCCGACCGCGGCGGAAGCCGCGTCGCTCGCCTTTGGATACCGGATGGCCGATGCCATTGCCGGACTCGACATTGGCCAGACCATTGCCGTGAAACACGCCGCAGTCGTGGCGGTGGAGGCCATGGAAGGCACCGACGCAGTCATCGCGCGAGCCGGGGATCTGGCCGGTGCCGGCGTCTTGATCGTGAAGGTGGCCAAGCCGCGACAGGACATGCGATTCGACGTGCCCGTCGTGGGCATTCCGACGATCCAGGCCATGGCGCGCGTAGGGGCGACCGTGTTGTCGCTCGACGCGGGCATGACGCTGATGTTCGACAAGGCCCGGATGATTGAGGCCGCCAGTGACCACGGCATTGCCGTCGTGGGCCGGGCGCGGCCGGTAGAGGGCACATAGTGACTAGGGCCGATTTGCGGATGGCGGTGGTTGGCGTGGGCCACTTGGGACGCCACCACGCGCGACTGCTCGCTGCGATGGACGGCGTGAATCTGGTCGGGGTGGTCGACACCAGCGAGAGTCGCGCTGCCGAGATCGCCGTGTCGGCAGGCTGCGCCGCCTACACGTCGTGGCAGGCTGTCGCGGGTGCCATCGACGCAGTGACCATCGCGGTGCCCACTGAAGCACATGCCGAGGTGGCGCTGGGTTTCATCGCGCAGGGTGTGCACGTGCTGGTCGAGAAGCCGCTGGCGCGGTCGGTTGACGAAGCGGAGACGCTCATCGCCGCCGCTGCGGCGCGCGGTGTACGGCTGGCCGTCGGCCACACCGAACGCTTCAATCCGGCGGTGACCGCGGCGCAGGGGCTCCTCAGGCATCCGCGCTTCATCGAGGCGCATCGGCTCGGCACGTTTCCTGAGCGTAGCCTGGATATCGACGTCGTCTTCGACCTGATGATTCACGATCTGGACCTGCTGCTGGCGATCGTCGGGGAGCCGGTGGTGACGGTGGAGGCGGTGGGCGTGCCCGTGCTTACGCCGCGCATCGACATCGCCAATGTCAGGCTGACCTTCGCGGGCGGCTGCATCGCGAACTTGACCGCCAGCCGGATTAGCCGCGATCGCGTGCGGAAGATCCGGTTCTTTCAGCCGCAGAGTTATCTGTCCATCGACTATGCCGCTCAGGAGGTTGAGCATTGGACGCTTGGCGGTGGGCTCGCCGGCCGGCCCGAGATCCAAGGGGGCAAGCTCGACGTGCTCAAGGACGAGCCGCTGCGCCGCGAACTCGAGGACTTCGTGCTGGCGGTGCGCGATGGTCGGGCGCCGCGTGTCACCGGTGAACAGGGGCGCGACGCCCTGCGGCTCGCGACGACGATTGTGGAGCGCATGCATCATGTCCGCTGATATTCCGACGACGATTCGCCCCGACATTGCCGGCCGCGCCCTGGAGGGTCGCCGCCTGGAGGCCGCGGCGGTAGCCGAGCTGGTTGCAGGCACTGATATCCTGGCGCTCGGCGCGCTCGCTGACGATGTGCGCCGTCGACGTCATGGCGCCAGCGTCACGTTCGTGCGCGTGCACCAGCTCGACATCGCGGACGCGGCCATGTGGACGGCACCGCCTTCAACCGCGCACGAGGTACGCCTGATCGGCACGCCGCCCTCGCTCGACGATGCCGTGGAGGCGGTGTTACGGGCCAAGGCGCTGGCCGGCGCATGCGTACTGCGTGGCTTCGTCCTGTCGGACATCATCCATCTGGGCGGCGAAGAAGGGTGCCGCGCGCTGGCGGCCTCGGGTCTCGATGAGTTGGCGCTCTGCGAGGTCGGTCCTGGTGCCGCCGAAGGGGTTCGTGCGGCGCGCGAGGCTGGACTCGTGGTACGCGTCGTTGGCGTGGAACGAGAGCCGGCCGATCGCGCCGCGTGGCTCCTCGACGTCCGTGCCCTTCAGGACGCGGTCGGTGGGCTTCAGGCGGTGGCGCCGCTGCCGCGTGAGATCGACCCCAGCATGCCCACCACTGGGTACTCCGACGTGCGGCAGGTGGCACTGGCGCGTCTGGTGCTTGAAGACATCGCATCGGTGCAAGTCGACTGGATCCGATACGGACCCAAGCTCGCGCAGGTGGCGTTGACCGTTGGCGCCGACGATCTCGACGGCGTGCCGGCGGTCGACGAGCTCACGAATGGGCCGCGTCGCGCCACGCTCGAAGACCTGCGGCGGAACATCACTGCCGCAGGCTTGATCCCCGCCGAGCGCACTGGCCGGCATACGCGCGTTGACCAATGAGCCCACCGGTCCGGGTCAGCGCCGTGTCTTTTGTCAACGCGCGGCCTCTTGTCTACGGCCTCGAGCACGAACGGGTGCTGTTTGACGTGGAATTCGACCTGCCGTCGACGTGTGCCGCCAGGCTTCACGCCGGCGAGGTTGATCTCGGGCTGATTCCTGCAATCGAGTATCTCGGAGGCGACTACCGTCTTGTGCCCGACCTGGCGATTGGTTCCGATGGGCCGATTCTGTCGGTCGCGGTCTTCACCTCGGTGCCCATTGCTCGCGTCCGGCGGATGGCCGTTGACACCAGTTCGCGCACGTCGGTGGCGCTAACGCGGGTGCTGTGCGCCAAATACTGGGACATTGCGCCCACGTTTGTGGCGATCCGGCCGGAACTCGACGAGATGCTGGCCCAGGCCGACGCCGCCCTGCTCATCGGCGACCCCGCACTCGAGATCGATCCGGCCGCCCACGGCGTGGAGAAGCTCGACCTGGGTGAGGCCTGGCGCGAGTTGACTGGCTTGCCCTTTGTCTATGCGGCCTGGACGGGCCGCCCCGGCGCACTGGGCCCCGCCCACGTGCAGGCCCTTCAGGCGGCGCGGGACCGCGGCGTCGCGGCAGTGGACGAGATCGCGCGCACGTTCGCGACGGGAAGCGACCGGGTCGCCGGCACCATTCGCTCGTACCTGCGTCATAATCTTCGGTACGCGTTCGGTAACCGCGAGCGTGCGGGACTCGAACGTTTTTTCGCGCTGGCGGCAGACGTGCACCATGTCTCTGTCGCCGCGCCGCTGCGGTTCTTCTGATGACGCTCACCCTTGATGCCCTTGGCGACCGGATCTCGAGCGGCGGCCGCCTTGCCGCTGACGAAGCGCTTTGGTTGTACCGCCACGCGCCGACGACGTGGCTGGGCCGCATGGCCGACGTGGTGCGCCAGCGAAAGCACCCCGACGGGGTCGTCACGTACATCATCGACCGCAACGTCAACTACACGAACGTGTGTGTAGCGCGCTGCAATTTTTGCGCCTTCTACCGCACGGTGGGACACGCCGACGGCTACGTGCTGGGCTTTGACGAGATCTACCAGAAGATCGACGAGACCATTGCCCTGGGCGGAAATCAGCTGCTGTTGCAAGGTGGGCACAACCCCGACCTGCCGCTCGCGTGGTACGAGGATCTGTTTCGCGGCGTGAAGGCGCGGTACCCGGATTTCAAACTGCACGCGCTCTCCCCGCCCGAAGTTTTGCACATCTCGCGTACCTCGCGCCTGCCCGTGCCCGAGGTGCTGACACGGCTCATCGCCGCGGGCCTCGACAGCGTGCCTGGCGGCGGCGCCGAGATCCTCGTCGATCGAGTGCGCAAGCTGCTGAATTGCTATTCGAAGGCCTCGTCAGACGAGTGGCTCGGCGTGATGCGCGATGCCCACATGGCTGGGCTGCGGACCACGGCCACCATGATGTACGGCACGGTCGAGACCGACGAAGAACGCCTCGAGCACATGTTGCGCCTGCGGACGCTGCAGGACGACACGGCCGGCTTCACTGCCTTCATCACGTGGAGCTATCAGCCCGACCACACCGAGCGCGGCGGCACCGAAGCGACCGGGCTCGAGTACCTGCGCACGCTGGCGGTCGCGCGACTCGTGCTCGACAACTTCGAGAATCTGCAGGCGTCGTGGGTCACGCAGGGTGGCAAGGTCGGTCAGCTGAGCCTGGCCTTTGGCGCCAATGACATGGGCAGCGTGATGATCGAAGAAAACGTCGTACGCGCGGCCGGCGCCGCGTACTGCATGGACGAACTCGAGATCGTGCGGAATATCGAGGATGCCGGCTTTGTGGCCTCGCGCCGGACGATGCACTACGAACGGCTGGGGACGCCGGTGTTCCGTGAGCGTGACGTGCCGCGCCAACTCGCTCTGGCCAGAGCTCGCGCCGAGGGAGATCGTTCGGTCCCGGCTGAACTGACGCAGTACGCCGCGCGCAGTGCGGCGGGGAAGCGCCAGCGCGCCGCGACTGGCGCGCCCCCGGTTCCGGTCGCCTGAGCGGCCGCGCCGATGGACAGATCGTCGCTGCTCCTGCGGGCTGAGTGGGTCTGTCCTGTGGGCGGGCCGCCATTGCGCCACGCCTGGGTGCGAGTCGAAGACGACCTCGTGACGGCCGTGGGCCAGGGGGCCGAGGCTCCTGCGGCTGCCCGCGAGGTGCATCTTGGCTCCGCTGCGATCCTGCCCGGCCTCGTGAACGCGCATACGCATCTGGAGCTCTCGTGGCTGCGCGGCCGGATCCCATCGGGTCCCGACTTTCTCACCTGGGTCGGCCACCTGATGCGGGCGCGCACCTCGATTGAGTCGGTCGACGACCCGGTGGCCATGGCGGCCGTGCGCGAGGCGGTCGATGAGATGCGCGCGACCGGGACCGTGGCCGTGGGGGACATCGCCAACGCCCTCGTCACGCCGGCCGTACTGGCTGAGATGCGGATGCCTGGCGTCGTCTTCCACGAGCTGATGGGTTTTCGCGACCGCGACGGACGAGCGGCGGTGGCCGGTTCGCGCGCGCGCCGCGCGGCGCTGTCGTCGCCGGCCGTGCGCGTCGTGGCGGCACCGCACGCGCCTTTCTCCGTATCGCCCGAGCTGTTTCGAGCGATCCGCGACGAAGTGCGCGAGGCGTCTCGTCCGCTCACGAGCGTGCACGTTGCCGAATCGGCCGCGGAAGTCCAGCTGCTGCGTGACGGGACGGGCCCGTGGCGCGACCGCCTCGAGGCGCTCGGCGTGTGGCAGCCGGCCTGGACGCCGCCCGGGACCGGTCCGGGCGATTACCTGTGCGATCTGGGCGTCATCGACGCGGGCACGCTGGTGGTGCACGGCGTTCACCTGCGACGCGATGAGCTGGCGCGACTGGCGGCGTGCGGGGCCACGCTCGTGACCTGTCCCCGGAGCAACGCGTGGGTGGGCGCGGGGGCGCCGGCCGTTGCGCAATTCTTCGCCTCGGGCGTGGCCATGGCAGTTGGGACCGACAGCCTGGCCAGTGCGCCGGATCTCAACGTGTTCTGCGAACTGGCGGAACTGCACCGGCTGGCGCCGGGCGTGTCGCCCCGGCGTCTCATCGAGGCCGCCACCCGCGGCGGCGCCGCCGCGCTGCAGCTCGAGCATCGACTCGGCACGATCGCGCCAGGCAAGGACGCGCGCCTCATTGCCGTGACCCTGCCGGACGGCACCGCCGACCCCGAACGCGCGCTCGTGTCCGGGGTCACTGCCGATCGCATCCGTTGGGTTGGCGCCGGGCCCTCGTGGAGTGCGTCCTGATGGCGACCCTCGCCACGTATCTGTCATTTGTGCGCATCAGCCATACTGTGTTTGCGCTGCCGTTTGCGTTTACTGGGGCGTTGCTGGCGGCACAGGACACGCCGCCAACCTGGACACGACTGCTCTGGATTCTCGCCTGCATGGTTGCGGCGCGAAGCGCGGCGATGGGGTTCAATCGGCTCGTGGACGCCCGGTTCGACGCCGCTAATCCGCGCACCGCCGGCCGCGAACTGCCGCGTGGCGCGATGACCTCGCGCGAGGCCACGGCGTTTGTGGGCGTCTGGTCGGCCGTCTTCGTGGGCGCGTCGTTCCAGCTGGGCGCGCTGTGCGGATGGCTATCTCCGGTGGCGCTGGCGATCGTGTTCTGGTACTCGCTCGCCAAGCGCTACACCTACTATACGCAGGCGTTTCTCGGGCTCGCGATGGCCGTTGCGCCCGTAGGTGGCTGGCTGGCGGCGGGCGGGCGTGGCGGATGGGCACCCTGGGTGCTCGGCCTCGCCATTGGCCTGTGGGTCGCGGGCTTCGACATCATCTACGCGTGTCAGGATGTTGACGTCGACCGCGCGCAAGGACTGAAGTCGATTCCGGTGCGCTTCGGCGTGGCTGGTGCGTTGCGGCTGTCCCGGCTCCTGCACGTGGCGACCATCGTGGCGATGGCCGCGCTTGCGCTGGTCGTGTCGCTCGGTCCCCTCTATCTCGCGGGGGTCGCCCTGGTCGCGCTCCTGCTCGGGTACGAACAATCCCTCGTGAGCGCCGGTGACCTGTCGCGTGTGGCGCAGGCGTTCAACCTGAATGGCTATGTTGGCATCCTCTATATGACCACGACGGCAGCGTCCCTCTATGTCCACTGAGATCTCGCCGAACGCGGGACTTCCCCTCGACAAGGCGCCGTCGCGCATTGCCGGGATGTTCGACGCGATTGCGGGTCGCTACGACCTGCTGAACACCGTCCTGTCGCTTGGCCTCGATCGCTACTGGCGGCGGCGCGCGATCGAGTCGCTGGCACTCACCGGTGCCGAGCGAGTGCTCGATGTGTGCTCCGGCACGGCCGATGTCGCCATTGGCACAGCGCGGGCCCGGCCAGGGGGCCAGCGCGTGGTCGGGGTGGACTTCGCCGGGGCGATGCTCGCCAAGGGCCGCGACAAGATTCTGGCAGCGGGGCTCTCGACGCACGTGCAGCTCGTGCGTGGCGATGCGATGCGGCTCCCCGTGGCCGACGCGTCGGTTGACGCGCTCACCGTTGCCTTTGGCATCCGGAACGTGCAGGTGACCGATGCGGCGTGTCACGAGATGCGGCGCGTGCTCAAGCCGGGCGGCCGGCTCGCGATTCTCGAGTTCGGTCTGCCCCAAGCCCCCGGCTTGCGCCAGCTCTATGCCTGGTACTTTCTGCGCGTGCTGCCGCGGGTGGGCTCACTCGTGTCGCGGCACGGCGGTGCCTACAGCTACCTCCCGGCCTCCGTGGGGGCGTTCCCCTGGGGGCAGGATTTCGTCGATGTGCTGACGCGCGCCGGATTCACCGGGGCGGCGAGCAGACCGTTGACCCTGGGCGTCGTCTATCTCTATACCGCTTCGCGTCCCCGATAGCTGGCGCCTCGGCGCCTGGCGTGGACGTAGTGCGGCGAGATCTGGCGGCTATAATCGAGCACAGGCTTCATGAAGTTCGACTTTGACGACCGCTACGACGAGGTGGAGGCGGTCGGCAGCGCGATCTCCCGCCGGGAGGGCGTCGTGTTGTCGGTCGTGGTGCACGTGGCGATTGTGCTCGCGCTGTTCTTTGGGCCCAAGCTCGAGATGTTTCAGCGCGCCGACCGGGAGCCCGATGCGGCGCGCGAGCGGGCCGATGCGGCTCCGCGCTTCGTGGTCGTGGAGCCGCTGCGAGACGTGCCCGCGCCCACACCGCCCCCCCGCGCAGACGCGTCGGACAAAGACCGCGTCGCGCAGGCACCGGACATGGCGGAACGGCCGGAGAACGCGCTGCCGTTCTCGCGTGGGGACTCGGCCGAGCGCGTGGAGGCGGCGCCTGCCGAGCGCCCTATGGGACGAGGGCCCGAGCCCGAGCCTGCACTGCCTGCGCCACGCGCGGCCGAAGACGCGCTGCGGCTGCCCGAGGCCGAGAACAGCCGGCCCGCCCCGGTGCCGGCCGACCAGGCCGCTGTCGATCGCCCGGCCGGAGGACGTCTCGGTGAAGCGCTGCGGGACCTGCAAAAATACGTGGAGCGCGAGTCGTTCGGGAATCAGCAGGGCGGCGCCAACGAGTTCGGGCCGAACATCCAATTCGACACCAAGGGCGTAGAGTTCGGCCCGTGGATCAGGCGGTTCATCGCTCAAGTGAAGCGGAACTGGAACATCCCGAACTCCGCACTCGCAATGCGCGGCCGTGTCGTCGTTCAGTTCAACGTACACAAGGACGGCCGCATCACCGACATCGCCATCGTGGGCCCATCCGAGATCGACTCATTCAATCGGTCGTCGTACAACGCGCTGCTCACGTCCAACCCCACGCAGCCCTTGCCGCCGGAGTATCCCTCCGACAAGGCCTTCTTTACGGTGACGTTCTTCTACAACGAGTCCCCGTCTCAACGCTGATGACCCCCAGGGCCCAGCAGGCCGGCGCGGTGGCGGTGTTGACGATGCTGCTGGCCCTGGCTCTCGGCCAGCTTGCGTGCTAGGGCCGATGTGACGAAACCACGCTACCTCGCGGTCCTGGGCCAGACGGCGACCGGGAAGTCGGCATTGGCGCTGGCGGCGGCCGGGCGCTTCGGTGGCGAGATCGTCAACTGCGATTCGACGGCGGTGTATCGAGGCTTCGACATCGGCACGGACAAAGTACCGGTGGCGGCACGCCGGGGAGTTCCTCACCACCTCATCGACGTCGTGGAGCCGACCGACGAGTACACCGCGGCGCGCTTCGCTCAGGATGCGTCGCGGGCGATCAGGGACATCCATGCGCGCGGGCGATTGCCGATTGTCGTGGGTGGCACCGGGCTCTACTTCCGCGCGCTCACGCGCGGGCTCTTCCCGGGCCCGGCTGCTGACGCCGTTCTGCGCGCGCGATTGCAACGCGTGGCCGAGCGTCGCGGCGACCTCTGGCTGCACCGCTTGTTGCGCCGCGTGGACCTGGCGTCTGCCGAACGGATCCAGCCGGCCGATCGCAAGCGAATGATCCGCGCGATCGAGGTGTATGCGCTGACCGGTCGGCCCTTGACCGCGCACTTTGCTGAGACCGTGTCGCCGCTGCCCGAGTTCGACGCGATCGCCGTTGCGCTGCGGTTGAGCACTGCGGCACTCGAGCCCCGGCTGCGCGAGCGCGTCGGCGCGCAACTACGCGAGGGTCTCGAGGCGGAGGTGCGAGGCCTGCTGACTGGCGGTCTGTCACCGGCCGCGCGCCCCTTCGGGGGGCTCGTGTACCGGCAGATGCTGGACTTCGTGCGCGGCGTCCGGGGCCTCGACGAGACGCGCGCGCTCATCGTGCAGGAGAACCGCCGGTATGCGCGCCGGCAGTTGATCTGGTTCCGCAAAGAGCCTACTCTAGAGTGGTTTGACGGTCCCGGCGAGTCGGCGCAGGTTCATGCGCGCGTCTTCGCTTTCTTGGGAACGCGGGGTCTGCACGACGACGGGAGAGACGTGGGCGATGGCTGACGGCAAATCGAGCGCACCCAATATTCAGGACGTCTTTCTCAATTACGCGCGGCGGGAGAAGCTGATTGTCACCGTGCACCTGCTCGACGGCAGGCAGTTCGAGTGCCGAATCAAGAACTTTGATCGCTTCGCAGTCGTGATTGAGTGCGACGGTCTTGACCACCTCGTGTTCAAACATGCCATTTCCACGCTCCGCGTGCCGCGCAGCGTCCCGAACTATTTCTCGTCGCACCACCCCTGATCACCACGGGAGGTCCACGGGTGACGGCTCCTCGCGCGATCGTCGTCGTGCTCGACAGCGTGGGCGCTGGCGAATTGCCCGACGCCGCGGCCTACGGCGATGCCGGCAGCGACACGCTCGGCAACATCAGCCGGGCGAGGCCGTTGTCGCTCCCCGGCCTTGCCGCACTTGGGCTGTCTGCGGCCGCATCGATGGCTGGGGTGCCGGTGCCGCCGGCGCCCCGCGCGTGCTGGGGCCGCATGGCCGAGCGATCGGCCGGCAAGGACTCCGTCACCGGGCATTGGGAACTGATGGGCGTTGTGCTCGAGCGCCCGTTCCCGACGTTTCCCTCCGGGTTCCCGCCGGACCTGATCGCGGCCTTCGCCACTCGCATCGGCCGCCCGGTGCTTGGCAATATCGTGGCCTCGGGCACCGCCATCATCGAGCGGTTGGGTGAGGAACACTGTCGCAGCGGGCGGCCGATCGTCTACACGTCGGCGGACAGCGTCTTTCAGATCGCTGCCCATGAAGGCGTCGTCCCGGTGCCTCAGCTGTATGAATGGTGCCGGATCGCCTACACACTTGCGGTCGATGGTCTGGGCATGGGACGGGTGATTGCGCGTCCATTCGCGGGTGCGCCAGGCGCGTTTGCGCGGACGGCCAATCGACACGACTACGCCATGCCGCCCACGCGTGAGACGCTGCTCGACCGGCTGCATGCCGCCGGCGTGCCGGTCACGACCGTCGGCAAGGTGAGTGACCTGTTCGCGGGCCGCGGCGTCACCACCTCGAGGCCGACCACGAGCGACGATCACGGCATCACCGAGATCTGCGCGGCGCTCGATTGGGGAGCACCGGGGCTGCTGTTTGCCAATTTGGTGGACTGTGACTCCCTCTATGGCCACCGCAACGACATCGAGGGCTACGCGGCGAATCTCGAGCGCTTTGACGCGCGGCTTGGCGAGATCCTGAGTCGTCTCCGGCCTGGCGATCTCTTCGTCGTCACGGCCGACCACGGCAACGACCCCACGACGCCGAGCACGGACCACTCCCGGGAATACGTACCGCTGCTGGCGATGACGGGCCGCCAGCGGGCCGGTCGCCCGCTCGGCACCCGATCGACCTTCGCGGATCTGGGCCAGACTCTCGCGGCGCATTTCGGTGTGGGACCGATGCCCCACGGCGAGAGTTTTCTCGACGCGCTGGGCTGAGGGTCGCGGAGGCTGTTACGATGACGCCATGCCTTCTTCAGCGGACACGCACGCATGATTATTCGTGAAGAACTCGAGCTGCGTGAACAGCAGATGCTGGCGCCTCAGGCGGCCCGCAGCGGCGATTCGCGAGGGCGTCTGCGTCTCGAGGCCGAGGATCCGATTCGGCCCGCGTTTCAGCGCGACCGCGATCGCATCATCCATACCAAGGCGTTTCGCCGCCTCAAGCACAAGACGCAGGTGTTCTTTGCGCCAGCTGGCGATCACTACCGCACCCGGCTGACGCACACGCTGGAGGTCTCGCAGATCGCCCGCACGATTGCGAAAGTCCTGCGGCTGAACGAAGAGCTGACCGAGGCCATTGCGCTTGGACACGACCTTGGCCATACCCCGTTTGGCCATGCCGGCGAGCGCGTGCTGCAGTCGCTCATCCCCAAGGGTTTCAACCACTACGAGCAGAGCCTGCGCATCGTGGACGTGCTCGAGCACGACCGGCAAGGACTCAATCTCACGTGGGAGGTACGCGACGGCATCGCCCGGCATTCCAAGGGCAAGCACGGCATGCCGGTTGGGGCTGCACCCGAGCACCGTGCCTCGACCTTGGAAGGCCAGGTGGCGCGCGTGGCCGACATCGTCGCCTACGTGAACCACGACGTCGACGACGCGGTGCGCGCCGGCATCCTGCATGAGCGAACGCTGCCGGAGCGTGCCTTGCGCGTGCTCGGGGCGTCGGCGTCGGAGCGCATCGGGCGTATGGTGTCTGACGTCGTACGGGAGACGCTGGGCGGTGGCACGGACGAAATCCGGATGAGCGGCGAGATGCTCGAGGCGACGCTCGTGCTTCGCGACTACCTGTTTGCCGAAGTCTACGAGAACCCTTCTGCCATGGCCGAATTCGCCAAAGCCGAAGGCATTCTCGGAGGCCTCTGGACGCGGGTCCAGCGCGCCCCGGCAGAGTTCCTCGACATGCGCACCGTGGCCGCCGAGGGCCTCGACGTCGCCACTCAGGACTTCATCGCCGGGATGACCGATCGATACGCCGTTGGCCTGTTCGAGCAGCTCTTCATTCCAAAGCCGTGGGTGGGGCCATGGCCGGTCTCGGAACGATTTTCGCCCGAGCGCTGAGCCGGCCCAGACCGCGCCAGAACCGTCAGGCGAACACGAGGCGAAGCAGGCCGAAGTCGCATGATACACTGGCTGGTCGGCTCATCGCGGACATCCGAAGTGGGCCTTACAAAGTCATGCAGCTCGACCTGAAGACCATCCGTCAGCCGGAGACGCCGCTCGATCGCAAGTACCCATTCGGGTCGTTCTCCGAGGAGGCCGACTACGTGGTCGTCGAGCCGGTGCACCTGGTCATGACGGTTCACAAGGACGACGCCAGGGTCCGGCTCGCCGGCACCGTGGCGACCCGCCTGGAGCTCGTCTGCAGCCGCTGCGCCGAGCCCTTCCAGGTACCGGTGCACACGACCTTCGACCTGCGCTACTTGCCGCAGGCGCTCGCGGGTAACCGCGAAGAAGACCCCGCCGACGACCCCTCGACTACCTTCTACTCCGACGACCAGATCGATCTTGGGCAGATGGTGCGCGAGCAGTGTTACCTCGCGATTCCAATGAAGCCGCTCTGCCGGCCCGACTGCCAGGGCTTGTGTTCGACGTGCGGCACCAACCTCAACACCGAGCGCTGCCAGTGCAACCCGCAGTGGCTGGATCCGCGCCTAGCCGCACTCCAGGCGCTTGTCTCTCCGCGGACCAACGACGATGCCTAATCCTAAACGCCGACACTCGAAGACCCGCGGCCGCAAGCGCCGCACCCACGACACACTTCTGGCCACCACGGCGGGCGCGTGCCCGCAGTGCGCCGAGCCCAAGGCCCCGCATCGCGTGTGCGCGTTCTGCGGCTTCTACAACGAGCGGCAGGTCCGCGCCGTCGACGAGGAGTAGTGCGCTGACGTCGTCGCGCATCGCGGTCGACGCGATGGGAGGCGACCACGCCCCGTCGAAGGTCGTCGATGGGGCGCTGGCTGCGGCCCGGTACTCAGGGGTTGCGGTGACTCTGGTTGGTCAATCGTCGGCCATCGAGACCGAGCTGGCGCGGTATCCCGACCGGCATGCCCTCGATGTGCGGGTGGTCGAGGCTCCGGATGTCATCGGCATGAGCGAGTCGCCCGCACAGGCGCTGCGGCGCAAGCCGCGCGCCTCGGTGCGCGTCGCGACGGAGCTGGTTGCGCGGGGGGACGCCTCTGGGGTGGTCACCGCCGGGCACACTGGTGCGGCTGTCGTGGCCGCGCACAGTGCGTTTGGCATGCTGCCGCACGTAGATCGTCCAGCCCTTGCGCCTGCCATCCCTACCAGAACCGGCATGGCGGTGCTGCTCGATGCGGGCGCCACGCTCGAATGCCGGCCGTCCCATCTGCTCCAGTTCGGGATCATGGGCTCGGTCTATGCCGGCGTACTGCTTGGCATGGACGCGCCGCGTGTAGGGCTGCTCTCGATCGGCGAGGAAGACGGCAAGGGTAACGAGCTGACGCGCGAGGCCTTCCGGCTGTTGAAGTCGTCGCCGGTGCGGTTTGTGGGCAACGTCGAGGCTCGTGAGGTCTTTTCAGGCGGCGCCGACGTGATTGTCTGCGACGGCTTTACCGGGAATGTGGCCTTGAAGCTCTGTGAGGGACTCGTCGAAACGGTCGAGGAACTGTTGGGTGCGGAGTTGTCGAGCACGTTCTCGAGTCAGGTGGGTTACCTTCTGTCGCGGCGGGCGTTCCGACGGTTTCGCAAGCGGGTGGATTACTCGGAGTACGGCGGGGCACCGCTCCTGGGCGTGTCGGGCCTGATGCTGGTCTGTCATGGGCGGTCGTCCTCGAAGGCGATTCGCAACGCCGTCGTGGCGGCCTCGAGGTTTGCGGCCGACGGCGTGGTGCCGCTTGTGGCCACCCGCGTGGCACGGGCCATGGAGAACCGGGCATGACGGCGTTCGTGTTTCCGGGGCAAGGGTCGCAAGCCGTTGGCATGGGCCAGGCGCTGGCCGAGGCGTTTCCCGAAGCGCGTGCCACGTTTGACGAAGCCGACCAGGCGCTTGGGTGGCGGCTGAGCGACGTGATTTTCGAAGGCCCGGTCGAGCGTTTGACGCTTACCGAGAACACGCAGCCCGCCATTCTGACGGTGAGCGTGGCGGCCTGGCGAGTGCTCGACGCACGCGGCTTCCGGCCGGATGTCGTGGCCGGCCACAGCCTGGGCGAATACTCCGCGCACGTCGCCGCGGGCACGCTGGCATTTGCCGACGCGGTCCGGCTGGTGCACCACCGCGGGCAGTACATGCAAGAGGCCGTGCCTGTGGGTCATGGCGCGATGGCCGCCATCCTGGGCCTCGACGAAGACGCGGTTCGCGCTGCCTGCGACGAGGCTGCCGAGGGCGAGGTCGTCAGTCCCGCGAATCTGAACGCCGCCGGCCAGATTGTTATTGCCGGCACCGCCGCGGCCGTGGCCAGGGCGGGCGAACGTGCCAAGGCGCGTGGCGCAAAGCGCGTGATCCCTTTGCAGGTGAGCGCGCCGTTTCACTGCGCGCTGATGGCCCCCGCCGAAGCACGGCTGGCGCCGGAGCTGCGGTCGGTGCCGGTGCGCGACCCGAAAGTGCCGGTCATCGCCAACGTGGACGCGACGCCGAAGCTCGACGCGCAGGCCGCGGTGGCTGCGCTCATTCGGCAGGTCTGCGCGCCGGTGCGGTGGGACGCCACCGTCCGGCGTCTTGCATCCAACGGAGTGAGCGCATATGTTGAGGTGGGTCCAGGTACTGTGCTGAGCGGACTCATCAGGCGAGTCGCACGCGACGCGACGATCCTCAATCTGGAACAGCCGGCCGGCCTGGCGGCCATCGAGGCTCTTTTCGGCACTGACGCCGCACGGACGAGCGACCAATCATGAATCGGTTCGAGGGGCGGGTGGCGCTGGTGACTGGGGCGTCGCGGGGCATAGGCCGCGCTATTGCGCTCCAGCTGGCGGCGGAAGGGGCCACGGTCGCGGCAGCGGCGCGGGGCACCAATGCCCAGGCCGTCGTGGACGAGATCGTGGCGGCCGGCGGTCGGGCTACCATGGTCCCGCTCGACGTGACCGATGCCGACTCGGTCGTGACGGCGGTGGCCGGCCTGGTGGCGGCTCACGGGCGGCTCGATATCCTGGTGAGCAATGCCGGTATTACGCGCGATCAGCTCATGCTGCGCATGAAGCGGGCTGATTGGGACGACGTCATCGGCACCAATCTCTCCGCGGCGTTCACGTTGTTCCAGGCTGCGCTCAAGCCCATGCTGAAGCAACGGGGTGGCCGCATCATCGCCATCAGCTCGGTCGTCGGGCAGATGGGCAACGCTGGTCAGGCCAACTACGCGGCGTCGAAAGCCGGCCTGATCGGCCTGTGTAAATCGCTGGCCCGGGAAGTGGGCTCGCGCAACGTCACGGTCAATGCCGTGGCGCCGGGGTTCGTCGCGACCGACATGACAAAAGCTCTCGTGGAGGGCTCGCACGCGCAGTGGACGGCGCAGATTCCGCTCGGACGCCTGGGCACTCCCGCCGACATCGCGTCGGCGGTCTGTTTCCTCGCATCCGACGAGGCGTCGTATATTACAGGGCAGGTTCTCGCAGTCAACGGCGGGATGTATACGTAGGAGGGCCAGATGGCCGTAGCGGACAAGGTGAAGAGCATCATCGTCGAGCAACTCGGTGTGGACGAGGAGGAAGTGACGTCGGACGCATCGTTTGTCGACGACCTCGGCGCAGACTCGCTCGACACCGTCGAACTCGTCATGGCATTTGAAGAAGAGTTCGAGATCGAGATCCCTGACGAGGACGCCGAGAAAATCACGCGCGTCAAGGACGCCGTCGAGTACATCGAGAAGAACGCCAAGGGCAAGAAGTAGCCACAGGAGGCAGTTTGAGCAGGCGAGTCGTCGTCACGGGCATCGGCCTGGTGACGTCCCTGGGGATCGGAACAGAGGCGACGTGGGAGGGGCTCCTCGCGGGCAAGTCCGGCGTGGGGCCAATCACGAAATTCGACACCGAAGGCTTCTCGACGCGGTTTGCCGCGGAGGTGAAGGGCTTCGATGCCACGGCGTTTGTCGAGAAGAAGGACGTCAAGAAAATGGACGTCTTCATTCAGTACGCCGTGGTGGCGTCACAGTTCGCCATGGACGACTCTGGTCTGGTCATCACTCCGGAGATCGCGCCTGAAGTGGGCGTGTGCATCGGGTCGGGGATCGGTGGCTTTGCCACGATCGAGCGCGAACACATTTCGCTGCTGGCTGGGGGGCCCAGGAAGATTTCGCCGTTCTTCATTCCGGCCTCGATCATCAACCTGGCCTCGGGCCAGGTATCGATCCGGTTCGGCGCGAAGGGGCCGAATCTGGCCACGTGCACGGCCTGCTCGGCGTCGGCGCACGCGGTGGGGGATTCCTACGAGATCATCAAACGCGGGGATGCCGATGCGATGATCACGGGCGGGTCGGAAGCGGCCATTACGCCAATGAGCGTGGGCGGCTTTGGTGCGCTGCGGGCGCTCTCGACGCGCAACGACGAGCCCACGCGGGCGAGTCGGCCGTTCGAACAGGACCGCGACGGGTTCATCATTGGCGAGGGCGCCGGGGTTCTGGTGCTCGAAGAGCTGGAACACGCGCGGCGCCGCGGTGCGCGGATCTACGCGGAAGTCGTCGGGTACGGCATGTCGGGCGACGCGTATCACATCACGGCACCCTCTGAGACCGGCGACGGCGCCGTGCGCGTCATGGAGCGCGCGCTACGCAAGGCCGGCATTGCGCCCGATGAGATCGACTACATCAACGCCCACGGGACTTCGACGCCGTTCAACGACCGCCTCGAGACGCTCGCGATCAAACGCTGCTTCGGCGAACACGCCGCGCGGGTGGCGGTGTCCTCGACCAAGTCGATGACGGGGCACCTGCTGGGCGCGGCCGGCGGCCTCGAAGCCGGCATCTCGGCGCTTGCGGTCTATCACCAGGTGGCGCCGCCGACCATCAATCTCGATGTGGCCGACGAGGGCTGCGACCTCGACTATGTGCCACACACGAAACGCTCGATGCCGATTCGGCACGTGCTTTCGAATTCCTTCGGGTTCGGCGGCACCAACGCTGCTCTCGTCCTGCGCCGCTACGAGGCGTAGGAACGCGACGGGCGCGGCTGCCCGGCGCTCGCGGTGGTGCGAAAGGTGCACTGGTCACGGTATGAAGATAGCGGTCTGTATCAAGCAGGTGCCCACCAGGGAGTGGCAGCCTCGTCTGAGCGACGATCGCACCTGGGTGCGTGACACCGAGATCAGCTACGAGATGAACGAGCCCGACGCCTACGCGCTCGAGGAGGCCTTGCGTCTCAAGGAGAAGCACGGCGGCGAGGTGGTGGTGGTGTCGGCCGGTCCGTCGCGCGTGCAGCAAGTGATTCGCGAGGCGCTCGCCCGCGGAGCGGACCGTGCCATTCACGCCCAGGACGATGCCCTGGGGAGGGCAGACGCGTGGGCGGCGGCGGCGGCCGTGGCCGAGGCGGTGCGTCCCGAACAGTTTGACGTCGTGCTGACGGGCTTGCAGTCCGACGACCAGGGACACGCGCAATTTGGACCCGTGCTCGCCGAACGCCTGGGAATGCCGCACTCGACCATCATCATGGAAGTGCTGGTCGCCGACGGCCACCTCCGCGTGAAGCGCGAGCTCGAAGGCGGCTGGTTCCAGTACCTCTCGATGCCGCTGCCGGCGCTGCTCACGATTCAGAGCGGCATCAACCAGCTGCGCTATGCCACGCTCAAGGGCATCATGGCCGCGAAGAAGAAGGACATTCGCGTCGTCACCCCGGATGCTCCGGTCACCTCGCGCCAGCGTGTGCTGTCGCTGTCGGTGCCACAGAAGTCGAAGCAGACCGCCATGATCACGGGCTCGCCCGCCGACGCCGCCAAGGAACTGGTGCGCCGGCTTCGCGAAGAGGCGCGGGTCCTATGATTCTTGTCATTGCAGAGCAGCGGGATGGGCGCCTCAATCGGGCGACGTGGGAAGCCATTGCGGCGGCGCAGCAACTCGCCGACGGTGACGAGCCGGTTGGGGTGGCCGTGCTCGGCTCCGGCATCGACGCCGCGGCCGCGGAGCTCGCGGCGGCCGACGTGAGCAGTGTGTGGGCGGTCAATCACGTCCTGCTGGCGTCGTACACGCCGGACGCGTTTGTGGCCGCTGCCGCCGACGTCATCACGGCCCTGTCGCCGTCGCACGTGTGTCTGCCGCATAGCTACCAGACGCGCGATTTCGCGCCGGTGCTCGCTGCGCGGCTCGACCGCGCACTCATTACCGACGTCATCGGCGTCGGCCGACGGGACGGGGCGCCCGTCTTCACGCGGCCGATGTTCCAGGGCAAGCTCGTCGCCGAGGTTGTGGCCGAGGGTGCGGCACCACATCTCGTGTCGTGTCAGATTGGCGCCTTCCGGGCCGACGCGGCGCGACGGGGCAGCGGCGCGCCGGTGATTGCCCATGTGCCGGTGATCGACTCCGCGGCGTTGCGGCAACGCGCTGAGGCGCCGTTTCAAGAGACCAAAGCCGCGGTCGACTTGTCGCAGGCCGAACGGATCGTAGCGGTGGGGCGTGGCATCAAGGCGCAGGAGCACCTGACCATGGCACAAGCGCTCGCCGACGCGTTCGGCGCCGAACTGGCCGCGTCGCGGCCGATCTGCGACAACGGATGGCTGCCGATGGAACGGCAAATCGGCAGCTCGGGCCAGACGGTCGCTCCCAAGTTATATGTGGCCGTCGGCATCTCAGGAGCGATTCAGCATCTGGTCGGCATGAAGGGCGCGCGAACTATCGTGGCCATCAACAAGGACGCCGAGGCTCCCATGTTCGAAGTCGCCGACTACGGCATCGTCGGCGATCTCTTCGAGGTGGGCCCTGCGCTCATCGCGGAGCTCCGCAAGGGCTAGTCCAGCATGGAACGCGAGACGCTCGACGTCGACATCCTCGTCGTGGGCGGCGGTCCGGCCGGCTTGTCGGCCGCGCTTCGGCTGACTCAACTGCAGGGCGCGCACGGCGGGGACCCGCTGTCGATTGCGCTCATCGACAAGGCCCGCGAGCCGGGCGCGCATTCGCTCTCGGGGGCGTTGCTCGATCCGTCATCGCTCGCCGAACTGGTGCCCGAGTTCGTTGCGAAGGGCGCACCGCTGGCCTGCGAGGTCACCAACGACAACGTCTATCTACTCGGGCCGCAGAAGTCATTTCGTCTGCCGGTCACGCCCCCGCCGTTCGAGAATCACGGCAACTACATCATCTCGCTCAGCCATTTCACCAAGTGGCTCGCGGGCCAGGTCGAGGCGGCGGGCGTCGACCTCTTCATGGGCTTTGCGGGCCAGTCGGTGCTCTTCGATGGCTCGCGGGTGATTGGAATTCGCACCGGCGACCGGGGCATAGGCAAGCATGGCGGGCCTCGCGGCGCGGTTGAGCCCGGTGCCGACATCCGTGCCAAGGTCACGATCTTCGCCGACGGCGTGCGCGGACACCTGACCAAGGACTTGCTGCGTACGCTGCAGATGGACGGGAGCCAACCGGCGCAGTTTGCCATTGGGCTCAAGGAACTCTGGGACGTGCCCAGGGACCGTCTCGCACCCGGCACCGTGATCCACACGCTCGGCTACCCCTTGCGCCAGGAAGAGTTCGGCGGCAGCTGGGTCTACGCGATGCCAGACGGGCGGCTGTCGATCGGGTTCGTCGTTGGGCTCGACTACAAAGACCCGCTGCTCGATCCGCACGCGGCGTTCCAGCGCTTCAAGTTGCACCCGTTTATCTCCCGCATCCTTGCGGGAGGCCAGCTCGTGCGCTTTGGCGCCAAGGCCTTGCCCGAAGGAGGGTGGAATACGCAGCCGGCGCTGGTGGCCGACGGTGCCCTCATTACCGGCGACGCGGCCAACTTCGTGAACTCCATGCGGCTGAAGGGGATCCACCTCGCGATGCGCAGTGGCATGCTCGCCGCCGAAACCGCGTTCTCCGCGGTGCAGGCCGGCGACACGTCGAAGGTGCGCCTCTGTGCCTACAAGACTGCCGTCGATGCCAGCGCGATCAAACGCGAGCTCTATCCGGTGCGCAATGTCCACCAGGCGTTCGGCGCTGGCACGTATGTGGGCGCCGCGTTTGCCGGTCTGGCCATGGCAACGGGCGGCCGGTGGCCAGAGGACCTGCATGGGCACGCGGGTCACACGCGAATGGACACCGTCAGCAACTACTACGGGCTCAACAAGCGCGATGTGCTCGCGGGATCGAACGCCGTGCTCCCGGACCGCGTGCTCACGTTCGACAAGGCCACGAGCGTGCACTACTCGGGCGCGCATCATGAAGAGAACCAACCCCCTCACCTGCTGGTGCAGACCGACGTGTGCCATTCGGTCTGCGGTCCGGAGTTCGGCCATCCCTGTGTGAAGTTCTGTCCCGCGAATGTGTATGAGATGGTCGACAACGGCGCTGGCGGCCGTCGTCTGCAGTTGAACGCGTCCAACTGCGTGCACTGCAAGACCTGCGACATCATGGATCCATACGGCGTCATCACCTGGGTCGCGCCCGAAGGCGGCGAAGGCCCGCAGTACGACGGCATGTGACCATCGAGACGGCGGCTGACGACGACCCCGTCCAGCCAGCCTGGCGGCGATCGTGGCGCAAGCGGGCGCAACTGGCAATCATCGCCGGCCTGGGTGCGCCGCTGCTGCGCGCGCTGTGTGCCTCAGTGCGCGTCGAGGTTGTGGGAGCCGAGCGCCTGGCGGCGATCGACAGCGCGGGCACGCCCTTTATCCTGGCCACCTGGCACGGTCGTATCTTGCCGAGCGTGTGGTTCTGGCGCGGTCGCGGCATGGTCGTCGTGATCAGCGAGAATTTCGACGGCGAGTGGATCGCGCGCGTCGTCGCCAGGTTCGGGTACGGCACGGCCAGGGGATCCAGTTCGCGAGGCGGGGCGCGGGCGTTGCGCCAACTGGTGCGTGCGGCGCAGCATGCGCCCACGGCCTTCACCGTGGACGGACCTCGGGGACCTGCCGGCGTGGTGCAGCCCGGGGCAGTGTGGCTCGCCAAGTTCGCCGGGCATCCGATCATTCCGTTTCATGCCGAAGCCGCGCGTCATTGGACGATGCGCAGCTGGGACCGCACGCAGATTCCCAAGCCGTTCTCCCGTGTCGTGGTGGCGATCGGTGAACCGCTGTCCGTGATGCCCGATGCCGACACCGCGGCCATGGAGCACGCGCGCCACACGCTCGAACTCCGTCTGCAGGACGCCGAGGGCGCGTGCCGGCGGGCTCTCACTCACCGGGAGTCCACATGATTCTGCTCAGCAGCGACCACTTCGCGCACCACCTCACCCCACCCGGGCATCCGGAGCGGCCCGAGCGCGCCGAGGCATTGCGCCGCGTGGCCCGCGCGTGGGCCACGGCGGGACATACGCTGGTCGAACCCGTGATGGCCGACGAGGTGATGCTGGAGCGCGTGCACGATCCGAATTACGTGGCCGCCATCCGCGAGACCGCTGGGCACGCTGTGCGGCTCGACGCCGACACCAGCACCAGTCCCGAGTCCTACGAAGTGGCACGTCTGGCAGCGGGTGCGGTCGTTGACGGCGTCCGCCACGTGCTGGCGACGCCAGGCGAGCCGGCGATCGCGTTTGTACGGCCGCCGGGACATCATGCGGAGCGTTCGACCGCGATGGGCTTCTGCCTGTTCAACAGCGTGGCCGTGGCGGCGGCGTGGGCGCGCGCCCAGGGGGTGGGGAAGGTCGCCATCGTCGACATCGACGTCCACCATGGCAATGGCACCCAGGCCATGTTCTACGATGACCCGTCGGTGCTGTTTGTCTCGAGCCACCAGTATCCCTACTACCCGGGCACTGGCGGCGCCACGGAGGTCGGCGCTGGGGCCGGCGCCGGCTTCACCGTGAACCTGCCGCTTGAGGCGGGAGCCGGCGACGCCGACCTCGACGAAGTGTTTCGGACCGTCGCGGTTCCGGTGCTCGACGCGTTCGAGCCCGAGCTCATCTTGGTCTCGGCAGGCTTTGATGCTCATGCGAACGATCCTCTGGGCGGGTTCCTCATGACGCCGGAGGGCTTTGCGAACCTGGCCCGCCTCATCGGCGGAGTCGCCGCGCGGCACGCCAGCGGACGCCTGGTGTGTGTCACTGAGGGCGGCTACGACCTCGAGGGCCTCACGGCTTCGCTGAACGCGGTACTCCACGTGATGGCCGGTGGCGACGCCAACGACACGCTCGTCCCTGGAGACCGCCGTCGCGGGCGCGCGAGCGCCGCGGCAGCGCGGGCGGCACTGGCGCCGTTCTGGCGGAGGCTCTAACGGGCGGCGCAACGGGCGGCGCGCTGCTAGAATTCAGAGAACTGCGGCTGTTCAGCCGCCCCTTGGTGTCCATAGCCGTGTCTGACTATCACCCGCAAGAACTCGACAAGAAGTGGCAGACGCGCTGGCACGACGGCCAGGTGTTCGAGGTCGTCGAAGACCCGTCCAGGCCCAAGTTCTACTGCCTCGAGATGTTCGCGTATCCCTCGGGACACGCCCACGTCGGTCATGTCCGCAACTACATCATCGGCGACGTGGTGGCCCGGCTGAAGCGCCTCCAGGGGTTCAACGTCCTGCACCCCTTTGGCTGGGACGCCTTCGGGCTGCCGGCGGAGAACGCGGCCATCAAGAGTGGCATCCATCCCGAGACCTCTACGCTCGGGAACATCAGTCACATGAAGGGGCAGTTACAGCGCCTCGGCATCAGCTACGCGTGGGAGCGTGAACTGGCCACGTGTCTGCCCGATTACTACCGGTGGAACCAGTGGCTGTTCATTCGCATGTTTGAGCGCGGACTGGCGTACCGGCGGCGATCGACCGTGAACTGGTGTCCCGTCGACAACACCGTACTGGCTAACGAACAGGTGGTCGACGGCGCCTGCTGGCGCTGCGGCACGATCGTGGAGCAGAAGGACCTGGAGCAGTGGTTCTTTCGCATCACCGCCTATGCCGATGACCTGTTGGCCAGTGCTGACGAGCTCTCGCAGTGGCCTGAAAAGGTCCTCACGATGCAACGCAACTGGATCGGCCGATCCGAAGGCGCGCGGGTGAGTTTTGCGCTCGATGGCTGGCCCGGGGCGATCGAGGTGTTTACGACGCGCATCGACACCATCTACGGCGCGATGTTCCTGATGCTCGGTCCCGAACATCCGCTCGTTGCCCAGTTTGCCGAGGCCGCGGCGGACCCGAAGGCGTTCCGCGAACAGGCTGCGCGCTTCCGTGGCCAGGATCGCGCCGGACGGGTGAGCGGCGAGGTCGAGAAGGAGGGGTTCTTCACCGGACAGTACGTCGTCAATCCGTTCAGCGGCGAGCGCGCACCGGTCTGGGTGGCCAACTTCGTGCTGGGCGAGTACGGCACGGGCGCCGTGATGGGCGTGCCATTCGCTGACCAGCGCGACTTCGAATTCGCGCGCAAGTACGGCCTGCCGATTCGTGCGGTCATCCGCCCGGTCGACGGCCACGTGCCCGCCATTGCAGACATGACCGAGTCGCGGCCCGACGAGGGCCTACTCGCCAATTCCGGGTCCTATGACGGCCTTGCGTCGGCCGAGGCGCGGCGTCGTCTGACGGCCGAAGCGAAGGCCCGCGGCATCGGTGAAGGTACCGTGCAGTACCGGCTCAAAGACTGGGGCATCTCCCGCCAGCGCTACTGGGGCACGCCCATCCCGATGATTCACTGCCCGGAGTGCGGCGTCGTGGCTGTGCCTGACGACCAACTGCCCGTGGAGTTGCCCAAGCTGGCGCAGTTCACTGGTCGAGGCGACTCGCCCCTCGCGACGATTCCGGAGTTTGTGAATATCCCGTGCCCCACGTGCGGGCACGCGGCGCGGCGCGAGACCGACACGATGGACACCTTCGTGGACTCGTCGTGGTACTTCTACCGGTTCGCCGACGCCCACAACAGTCAATTGCCGTTCGACCCGGCGAAGGTCAAGTACTGGTGCCCTGTCGATTTCTACTCGGGCGGCGTCGAGCACGCGATTCTGTACCTCATCTACTCGCGTTTTTTTGCCCGCGTGTTCCGCGACCTCGGCATGGTCGATCACAGCGAGCCGTTCACCCACCTGCTGACCCAGGGAATGGTGCTGAAGGACGGCAACGTGATGTCGAAGTCGAAGGGCAACGTGGTCGACCCAGACACGATGCTGGAGCAGGCAGGAGCGGACGCCTTGCGGCTCTATGTCATGTCGATTGCGCCGCCGGAAAAGGAGGTCGAGTGGACCGACAGCGGCCTCGACGGCAGCTTCAGATGGCTGGCGCGGGTGTGGCGCGTGGCCGAACACTGGCGCGAGTCTGCCGTGGCGGCGCCGCCCCTTGACGCGACCACGCTGACCGGAGTGGAACGCGCGCTCCGGCGCAAGACGCACGAGACGATTCGCCGGGTCACCGCCGACATCGACATTCGCAAGCAGATGAACACCGCCGTGTCAGCCATGATTGAGCTGGTCAACGACCTGTATCCCTTTACCGACGCGCAGCGGAGCGCGCCCACCGCACAGGGCCCGAGCGTGGCGCGTGAGGCCATCGAGTCGCTGGTATTGCTGGTATCGCCGTTTGCGCCGCATACGGCCGACGAAATCTGGGAGCGCTACGGTCACGACGGCGGTCTGGCAGCGGCAGTGTGGCCGGCGGTTGACGAAGCGGCGGCGAAGCCCGAGAGTGTGGTCGTGCCCGTACAGGTGAACGGGAAGGTCCGGGGACGCATCTCGGTGAGTCCCGACGCGCCGGATGCCGAACTGGAGCGGCTGGCGCTGGCCGACCCGGCCGTGCTGCCACACCTGGAAGGGAAGACCGTGAGGAAGGTCGTCGTGGCCAGGGGCCGCCTCGTATCGGTGGTGGTCGGATGAGCCGCCACGGCGCGGGTCCCGAGGGTCGGGCGCCGGGCGGGGTGCTGTCACGGCGCGCGGCCTTACGCCTCGTCCCAGTCGCGGCGGCCTGCGTGGCGGCGGCCGGGTGCGGCTACTCGCTGGCTGGACGGGGCTCGTTCCTGCCCGATTACATCCGGACCCTGGGTGTGCCGATGTTCGGAAACCGCACCCCGTATTCGCCGCTCGAGCAAATCTTCACCGAGAAGGTACGAGTAGAGTTCCAGGGCCGCGGGCGGTATCAGGTGTTCCCGGTCGATACTGGCGTCGACGGCGTGGTGCGCGGGGACATCGTGAACATCGGGGCGGCGCCGGTCGGCTTCAACGCCAGCCAGCAGGCCTCACGCTACCGGTTCACCGTCATCGTGAGCGTGTCGTTCACCGACGTAAAGCAGCAGAAGACCCTCTGGGAGAATCCCTCGCTGAGCTTCAGTGACGAGTACGAACTGGCGAGCGCCGCCAGCGCCAGCCTGGGGGCCGGGGCCTTCATCGACCAGGAGCGGGCGGCGGTCGACCGTCTCTCGTCCGACTTCGCCCGCTCGGTCGTCAGCGCCATCCTGGAAGCCTTCTAATGACGCCGGCCCAGGTGCGCGCCGCCATCGCCGCCGGTACGGCCGCGCCGATCTACCTGCTCGAGAGCGACGACGTCCCGTCGCGGCTGGAGCTGTCCCAGGCGTTTCTCGGCCTCGTCGAGGAAGGGCTCGAGGCGTTCAACACCGCGTCGTTCCACGGTCGAGACGCGGGCAGCGCCGGTGACCGCGACACGATGCTGTCGGCGATCGTGAGCGCCGCGCGCACGTTGCCCATGATGGCGCCACGCCGGGTGCTGCTCGTGCATGACGCCGAGGCGTTGCTGGCCCCAAAGCGGGCAAAGGACGACGAACCGGCACAGGCGGCGGTCGCGGGGACCGGGAAACGGCGCGCCCGTAGCGCGACGCCCGCCGAGGATTTCGAAGCCTATGTCGAGCGCCCTGAGCCTATGACCACGCTCGTGCTCGACGTCGCGTCACTTGACCGCACCCGGCGGATCACCAAGCTGTTGCTGAAACACGCGCTGGTTGTCGACTGCGGCACGCTCGACACGCCGGCCGACGCAGCCCGCTGGATCAAGGCTCGGCTCGATCGGGACGAGATGACCATGGACGTGGCAGCCATCAACGCGCTCATCGATGCCGCGGGGCTGCGACTACCCAGGATCCGGAGTGCGATCGAGACGCTCGTGCTCTATGCGGCTGGCGAGGGTGCAATCACGGCAGCGCACGTGCGCGAAGTCGTGATTCCGGTCGAAGAACCCGGCGAGGATTTCGCGCTTGGGAAGGCGATCTGGAATGGCAACCCGGCCGCCGCGCTGCGCGAAATAGACGCGCAGTTTGAAGCCGGCGCGATGGCGCCGATGATCCTGGGACAGATCCGGGCGGCCGTGATTCGCCTGCGGCCTGATGCCCGCGCCCGCCAGGCGCTGAAGACGGTGCTCGACACCGACCTGGCCATCAAGTCATCGCAGGGCGAGCCGCGATTCGTGCTCGAGCGGCTGGTGGTGGAGATCTGCGGAGGAGGGCCGGCGGGCGGCCCCCAGGTCAGGCGGTCTTGGGCTTGAGCTTGGCGACGATCCGCGACTTGTAGCGGCCGGCGGTATTGCGGTGGATGATGCCCTTGCCGGCCATCTTGTCGACCAGAGACGTTGCGGCTCCCAAGAGTGCCTGCGCCTCTTCGAGCTTGCCGGCGCTCAGGGCGGCCCGGATGCCCTTGAGACCAGTGCGCAGCGTGGACCGCAGGTCGCGGTTGCGCGCACGGCGCTGAACGTTCTGACGGTGGGCCTTGAGGGCCGAGGGATTTCGCTTCGCCACGTGTACAAACCTCTAGAGCGCTAGGCGCGCCAAAAGACGAAGAATACCACAGCTAACAGGCGGCTGTCGCCCCCTAGGGGGCCTTGGCGGGGAACTGGGGACGGTCGGAATAGCGCGTCACCGTGCGCCCGTTGACCACTTCCACCCAGCGGTAGATACGGGTGGCGGGCTTGGCCGGAACGTCCGTGCTGTTCTTGGTGATCTTCCTCACGTACTCACGGGTTTCCTGATAGGGCGGCACCCGCTGCCCGTATTTGTCGACGGCGCCCGGTCCGGCGTTGTAGGCCGCCAACGCCAGCTCGACCTTCTGGTCGTAGCGGGAGAGCAGGCGCTTCAGATACTTGATACCGCCGCCGATGTTCTGAGCCGGGTCGAAGGGATTCACCACACCGAGCTCAGACGCAGTCGCCGGCATCAGTTGCATCAGGCCCATGGCACCTTTGGGCGACACGGCATGCGGGTTGAACGCAGACTCAACCTGGATGACCGCGCGCACCAGATCGGCGCTCACACCTTGGGCCGCCGCATGCTCGTCGATGATCGGGTCGAATTGGGCGGATTTCTTGTCCGAGGGGCGGGTGACCTTGAGGCCCGTCGCTCTGGGCACGGCATACGTCTGGGTCTCGCCGCCGTCAGCGCGCGGCTGATCCGAAAGAATCATCTGGCCCGCCGCGTCGCGCCACACGTAGATCTGCGCCTCGGCCGCCGAGGCCCGGGAGATAACGAGAACCAGGGCGAACCAGGTCAGACGTACGGCGGTCACGGGACTCCTCGGTGGGGCGCCGCGACACCGGTACACGCGCCAGACACGACTCCCCGTCACGGGTATCGTCCGGCCGCCTCGTGGCCGTTAGGGTCGTAGCAGCGATTCGATGTGGGCCCGTGCCGTGGCGAGCAGTTCCGGTATCCTCACGGCGTCTCTGCCGCCAGCCTCGGCGAAGTCAGGCCGGCCGCCGCCGCCGCCGCCCACGATCGGGGCCAAGTGCTTCACGAGTGCACCCGCGGCCGCTTTCTTGGCGGCGCCAGGCGTCACCGACGCCACCATCGCGACGCGACCATCGCTGGTCTCTCCGGCCAGGAACACCACGCCGTCGGTCAGCGTGGACTTCGTGCGGTCCGCCAGCGCACGCAATCCCTCACGGTCGAGCTGGTCGACGCGCCGGACCACCACGACGAAGGCACCGACGGCGAAGTGGCCGTCGCCGGCGCTGCCGGTGGCGGTCGTACCGCCCATGGCCGCCGCGGTCTTCAACTCGCGGATGTCCCTCTGCGCCTTCGACAACTGGGCAGCCTGCTGCTCGATCTTCGCGACGAGCTGGCCGGCGGGCACGTTGGCCGCCGCGCATGCGCGCTGCAGATCGTTGAACGCGCCGCGCAGATGCGCCAGTGCGGCCGGGCCGGTCAGCGCTTCGACGCGGCGTACGCCAGCGGCAACGCCGGATTCCTCGGTGATGACCATGAGGCCGATGTCGCCGGTGGCCCGCACGTGCGTGCCGCCACACAGCTCCGTGCTGAACCGCCCGTCACCGACCGCGACGACGCGTACTCGGTCGCCGTACTTCTCGCCGAAGAGCGCCGTAGCGCCGTCCGCGATCGCCTGCTGCGTGTCCTTCAGAGTAGTGTGCACCGCCTCGTTGGCAATGACCGCCCGGTTCACGATCTGTTCGATCCGCTCGCGATCGACAATGCTCACAGGCGCAGAGTGCACGAAGTCGAAGCGCAAGCGATCGGCCGACACCAGCGACCCGGCCTGCTTCACGTGCGCGCCGAGCGTCTGGCGCAGCGCGGCGTGCAGCAGATGGGTACCCGTATGGTTACGCCGAATGGCCGCTCGACGGTCGTGGTCGACACACGGCGTCACGACGGCGCCTGCGCGCAAAGGTTCAGCCACGCGCGACACCCTGTGACCGCGAGGCAACCCGGCGCCGAGTCGTATGACATCAACCACCGGGGTAGAGGCGCCGCTTGCACCGACCAGGATCCCGGTGTCCGATGCCTGCCCGCCCGATTCCACATAGAACGGCGTGGTCGAGAGCACCACCACGCCTGAGGCGCCTGGCGCGAGCTCGATCACGACTTCAAGGCTGTCGTCGAGCACCGCTCGAACCATCGAGGGCTCGCCCGACTCCTGCTCGTAGCCCGTGAAGACGTCCGCGATCGCCGAGAGCGATTCGCGTGTGCCGGCCGGAACCTCTGTCTTCGGGCCGCTGCCGAACGCGCTCCCTTTCCGGGCGTGCTCCTGCTCCTGCTGCAGCTTCGCGTCGAAACCCTCGGGATCGAATCTGAGGCCCGCACTCGCGGCGAGATCCTCCACGAAGTCGCGTGGCATCCCGAAGCTCTCGTACAACATGAA
The DNA here is from genome assembly GCA_031376505.1 of Acidobacteriota bacterium. GTDB lineage: Bacteria > Acidobacteriota > Vicinamibacteria > Vicinamibacterales > UBA2999 > CADEFD01. Next base: position 18,466 of record JANMDX010000022.1, on the reverse strand, counting down.
CGCCTTGTCGCCGGGGAAGACGCCGGCGGTGCGGCTCTGCTCGATGATCTGCTCCGCCTTGGCGATGCCAGGGCCAGAGAGCACGGCCTCGAAGCGGTCTTCCTCGCCGTGCACGATCTGCACGACGGCACCGCGGCCGGCCACCAGTTCCGGATAGGCGCCGCCCATCTCGGCAACGAGGCCGCCAACCAGGGTGTGGAGAAATGCGCCCTCGAGGCCCAACGCGCGGCCGTGACGCATGGCGCGTCGCATGATCTTGCGCAGGACGTAGCCGCGCCATTCGTTCGAGGGCACGACGCCGTCGGCAATCAGGAACGTCATGGCGCGCACGTGATCGGCGATGACGCGCATCGACACGTCGGACGCATCCATCGTGCCGTTGTGTCGGCGGCGGGCGAGGGCGCCAATACCATCGAGAATGGGCGTGAACAGGGCGGTGTCGTAGTTGGAGGTCGAACCGACCAGCACGGCAGCAATGCGTTCCAGGCCCATGCCGGTGTCAATGGATCGAGCCGGCAACTGGGCGAGCACGCCGCCCGCGCCGCGATCGAACTCCATGAATACGTTGTTCCAGATCTCGACGAAGCGGTCGCTTCCCGACGTGATGTCGGTCATGAAGTCACCGGTGCCTGGCACGCCCGGACCGCGGTCCACGTAGATCTCTGAACAGCGCCCGCACGGCCCGGTGTCGCCCATCGACCAGAAATTGTCTACCGCACCCAGTTCGCCAATGTGCTCAGCGGGCACGAAGTCGCGCCAGCGGGCATAGGCGTCATCGTCGCGCGGGATGCCGTCCTCGCCCTTGAAGATCGTCACACGAAGCCGGGTCGGATCGAGCCTCCATTCGTCAGTGAGGAGCTGCCAGGCCAGGGCGATCGCGTCCTCTTTGAAGTAGTCGCCGAATGAGAAATTACCGAGCATCTCGAAGAAGGTGTGGTGACGCACCGACGGACCGACGTTTTCCAGATCGTTGTGCTTGCCGCTGACGCGCATGCACTTCTGGGAAGTCGCCGCGCGCGTGTAGTCGCGCGACTCGCGGCCCAGGAAGACGTCCTTGAACTGGTTCATGCCGGCGTTCGTGAAGAGCAGCGTCGGGTCGTCGTGCGGGACAAGCGGCGAGCTGGCCACGGTGCGGGGGCCGTTGGCGGCGAAATAGGCAAGAAACGACCGGCGGATCTCGTTCGGATGCATCAGACCCCAAGTGTACTAGCCGCGCTGGTCGCTGTGGCCGCCGCACTGACGCGGGTATCTCCCTTCGGCTCAACTTCGGTCCGGCCTGGCGGGACGTCCTGCCGCGGAGTAGAACTGCGCCCGAGACCTCGGAGGACCGCCAGAACGGCCGGTCCTCAGATTTCGCCTCACGGAGACACCCGCATCAGCACGGCGGCCGTGGCGCGTAGCCGTCGGGACTCCCAGGGGCGCGGGCGCGGCGTCCCCCGACGGCGAAATCTGAGGACCGCGAGCCCTGCCGGTCCCCCAGCCTTGCGGTGCACTGGCAGCTTGCGTCGCGTCAGCCCGGCATCGCGGACCGAAGTTGAGCCGGCGGGGGATGCCGTGATCGCGTCCCGGGTCAGCGACCGGCCTTTGGACGTGCGCGTCAGTCGTCGCTGTCGTCGGGGCTCTTCGCGCCCCGCTGGCGCAGGCGCTTGAAGACCGTGCCGGCGTCGAAGCCTTGGCGCACCAGGGCGCTGACGACGCGGCGCGCGGCGGCCTGGTCGAGCGCCCCGGCGGTCGTCTTGCGGAGTCGGATCTCGAGCGCGCGGTCGAGCAGCGCGTCGACGTCGACGTCGGCCAATGTCGCCGCGATCGCGGCCTCACTTGCGGAATCCGGCAGGCCCAAGGCGCGGAGCTTCTGACGCGTGCGAGCCGGTCCCCGGCCGCGGATCACGGTCTCCAGCCGGGCGGCGGCCAGGGCCATCCGCTGTTCGTCGAGCACGCCGTTAGCGGTCAGCCGTGCGACGGTCTCGTCGACGTCCGACGGCGCTACGCCACGCCGGGTGAGGCGCTGGCGAACCTGTCGGGCGGACAGCTCCCGCGCCCCGAGCCAGCCAAGGGCCAGCCCGTACGGGTCGGCCGGCGGCTCGGGCGGCCCGCCGCGGTCAGCCGCCGAACCGCGTGATCTCTGGCGCACCGGCGGATTCTTTCGGAGCGGCCGCGCGAGCGAAGAGAGATCCGGCCATCTGATCGCGCGAGAGCTCGGCGGTCGTGGAGATGCCCTGCACCTTGAGCTTGAACTCGTCGACGTTCGAGGCCCAGCGCAGGGCTTCCTCGTAGGTCACGAGGCCCTGTGAAAACAGACTGAAGATTGATTGGTCGAAGGTCTGCATCCCGTACTGGGACGTGCCCTGAGCGATGGCGCTCTTGATGAGATGCGTTTTTTCCTTGTCCACGATGCAGTCGCGCACGAAGGGCGTGGCGATGAGCACCTCGACCGCCGGCACCCGGGACCCGCCGTCGGTGCGGGGAATGAGGCGCTGCGCCACGGCCGCCTTCAGCACCGAGGCGAGCTGCAAGCGGATCTGCTTCTGCTGGTGCGGCGGGAACACCGAGATCACGCGGTTGATTGTCTCAGTGGCATCGAGGGTATGCAGCGTCGAGAAGACGAGGTGGCCCGTCTCGGCCGCGTGGAGGGCCGTTTCGATCGTCTCCATGTCGCGCATTTCGCCGACGAGAATGACGTCAGGGTCCTGACGAAGGGCACTGCGCAGCGCGTGAGCGAACGAGCGCGTGTCGCTGCCGATCTCGCGTTGGTTTAGAATCGAGAGGTTGTCGCGGTGCAGGTACTCGATCGGGTCTTCGATCGTGATGATGTGCGTGTCGCGGGTGTTGTTGATGTGGTCGACCATTGCGGCCAGCGTGGTGCTCTTGCCCGAACCGGTGGTGCCGGTGACGAGCACGAGGCCGCGCTGCTCGTTGGCAATGGTGCGCAGCACGGGCGGCAGGTCCAGTTCATCGAACGTGCGCACGCCCATCGGGATCACGCGGAGCACGATGCCGATGGTGCCGCGTTGCTGAAACACGTTGCAGCGAAACCGGCCCAGACCCGCCACGCTGTAGGCGAGGTCGAGTTCCTGAGCGTCTTTGAATCGCTGGCGCTGATTGGCCGACATGATCGTGGCCGCCATGGTGACCAGGGCTTCGTGGTCGAGGCGCACTTCTTCGGTCAGCGGCCGGAGCTGTCCGTTGACCCGGACGACTGGGAAGTTGCCGACCTTGAGGTGCACATCCGAGGCGCCCTGGTCGATGGCGTGTTTGAGCAGTTGGTTGATGTCCATGTCGGTCCGTGCAGACCTGGAAACACCGAGGTCCGCTAGGCCTGCGTATCGGCCGCCGGGCGCTGAAGCTGCACCCCGGGCCGATTCGAGGGCCGTCGCGTCACTGCTTTTCGCCGCAGAACGGGCAGGTAGCGGTACGGGCGTGCAGGGGCTTCCTGCAGTGCCAGCAGAAGCGGGGCACGGGCGTCTCACGGGCGCGCAGACGGTCCCGGATATCCTTGGCTGGCTCCCGGGACGCCGCTCCGACTGAGGGCGTTCCAGCGGCCGGCCAGGGCCGCCGACCGGTGGCCTGGGACCGCGCGGCCAGGATGGCGTCGAGCAGATCGTGCGCTCGCGCGTATCTGGCGGTGAGGTCGGGCGCCATGGCCTTGAGCACGATGTCGCTGATGATTTTGGGCAGCTTCGGGTTGTGCAGGCGCGGGGAGGTCGTGAGCTCGCCGCGCATCAGCTTGTCAAGGTCGGCGAGCGACGGCGACTCGTAGGGCAGCCGGCCGGTGAGCAGCTGGTACATGGTGACGCCCAGCGAGTAGACGTCCGACGCAAACACCGCCTTGCCGTGAAACTGCTCGGGCGCCATGTAGGGCGGGCTGCCGATGACGGTTGTGCCGTGAGCGGCGATCTCGAGGAAGCGCGAGGTGCCGAAATCGGCCACCTTGGCAATGCCGGCTTCATTGACCAGGACATTCCCAGGACGCAGGTCGCGATGGATGATGCCTTGGCTGTGCGCGTGGTCCACGGCGTTACAGACCTGACACGTGAAGTCGAGCGCGCGGGTCAGTTCAAGCGCGCCCTCTCGGTCCACGATCGCTTCGAGGGTCTCGCCGGCGACGTACTCCATCACGATGAAGAAGACGTCGTCGATGCGTTCGGCCGTCAGCACCGTGACGATGTTGGGATGGCTGAGGGTCGCCAGCAGGCGCGGCTCGCGCAGCAGTTCGCCGAAGTCGAGACTCTGGCGATGGGGCACCTTGAGCGCCACCTTCTTGTCGATCCAGGTGTCTTCGGCGAGGAAGACGGTGCCGAAGCCGCCGCTGCCAAGCGGCGAGAGAATCTTGTACTTGCCGACCACCTGGTCGCGGAAGAACATCGGGCCGAAGTATAGACGAACGACGCCGTGCGGCGTTGGCTGGTATGGCGCCCGGCACCGCTATAATCTGCCGGTGGCCGCGCGTGTGCTCGTGCCGGAAGCGTCGCTGACTGGCGAGCAGCTCGAGTTGCCGCCGGAGGAAGCCGCGCATGTGTCTCGCGTGCTGCGCCTGAGCGCCGGCGACCCCCTGCGGGTCTTCAACGGCCGCGGCGGCGAATGGGCCGCCACGGTCACCGCCCGAACCCGGTCGACGGTAACGGTCGGTCTGGCGGAACCGGTCGCGTCGGCGCGCGAAACCCGCGTCCGCTACGCCGTGGCGCTCGCGGTATTGAAAGGCGACGGCACCGACGACGCGATTCGGGACGCGGTGATGATGGGCGTATCGGAAGTGCGTCCGTTCGTGTCGGCGCGGTCCGATGTCGGCGCGGTGTCGGCGTTGCGCGGCAGCCGCGTCGACCGATGGATGCGCGTGGCGGCCTCGTCCGCCAAACAGTGCGGCCGGGCCATGGTGCCCGTGATCGCGGCGCCGGTCGAGCTTGAGACGCTGGCACGGGCGCCGACGTTTGGGCTGCGCCTGTGGCTAGTCGAACCGGCCGTCGCGCGGATTCCGCTGGCGCTTGCGGACCTGCCCGCGCCTGAAGCCGCGACGCTCGCCGTGGGCCCAGAGGGTGGCTGGGCGCCGGAAGAAGTCGCGTTGGCCGAGCGGGAGGGATGGCTGCTCGTCGGACTGGGCGGGCGCACGCTTCGCGCCACGAGCGCGCCGCTGGCGGCACTGGCGGCATGCCAGGCGGTATGGCGGGACGACTGACGAGGGAAATACTCCGAGGGAGCAGGCGATGACGAGCTTGAGAGGAACGAGATTTGCCGCGGTTGTGGCCGCGGTTGCATGCGCGATGAGCGCCGGTGCCTTTGCTTTGGCGCCACAGGCGCCTGTGGGACAGGCGCATCCAGACCCGGTGGCCACGTTTTCGATTCTTGGCTTCGACCCCGCCACCGGCGAAGTGGGCGGGGCCGTGCAATCGCGCGTCTTCTCGGTCGGCAACGGCGTTCTGTGGGCCGAGGCCGGGGTTGGCGCGGCCGCGACCCAAGCCATTGTCGATGTGAGCTACGGGCCGAAGGCCATCGCACTGCTCAGGGCCGGCATGGCGCCAGGCGCGATCCTGAAAGCGATCTGGGACAGCGACTCCGACCCGCAGCCTGAACAGTGGACGAAGCAGGGACGTCAGTTTGCCGTCATCAACCAGAAGGGCGAGGCCGCGGCCTTCACCGGGCCGAAGGCGACCGAGTGGGCCGGGCACAAGGCCGGCGCCTACTGCACGGCGCAGGGCAACATCCTGGCAGGCGACGCCGTGGTCAGCGAGATGGTTCGAGCCTTCGAGGCCACGACCGGGCACTTGTCACAGCGACTCACGGCGGCGCTCGAAGCGGGGCAGATGGCCGGCGGCGACAAGCGCGGCATGCAGTCGGCCGCGATCCTCATCGTCGGAAAAGGCCAGGGCGTGTGGCTGAACAACGACGTCGTGCTGCGCCTACAGGTCGACGACAGCCCTGAGCCCATCAAGGAACTTCGCCGGCTCGTGACGGGCTGGAACGAGCGGCGCGTGAAGGGGCAGCAGCGCGCCGTGAAGTAGCCGCGTCAGACGTCGGCGCGGCGCATCACGAAGGCGCACCACTCGTCTTCGTGGTCGCGCGTCTCCACCCCAAACCCGGTGAGAGCGGCTTCGACTCCCGCGGCTTCGTAATCCATGAACCCGCTCACGACGAGCTGACCGCCCGGCACGACCAGGGATGCCAGCTGCGTGGCGGTGCGGATCAGCATCGCGCCGGTCAGATTGGCCAGCACGACCTCTGCGGCGGGCCACGGCGCCGAGAAGACGTCGGCGGTCAGGAACGACACCGGCCGGGGCAGCAGGTTCATGGCGGCGCTGCGCCGGGCCGCCAGAATCGCATCGTCGTCGATGTCGATGCCGGTCGTGTCGCGAGCTCCGGCCAGGCTCGCCGCCATGGCAAGCACGCCCGAGCCGGTGCCAAGGTCGAGCACACTGCGCCCGGCGACGTCGAGTCTGCCGAGGGCGGCAAGACAGAGCCGGGTCGTCTGGTGATGGCCGGTGCCGAAGCCCATCGATGGTTCGATCACGATGACCGCGGCGCCGGGCGGTATCGGCGATGGCACGTCCCAGGGCGGTGCGACGATGAAGCGGCCGGCCGTGACCGAGCGGTTGGCTGCCTGACTGCGCGCCACCCAGTCGTCGTCCGGCAGGGCGAGTGCCGTCACAGTGAGGGCGAGACCCAGCCCGGTCAGACTTTCGATGGCGGCGTCACGAGCGTCAGTGCTGGCGAAGCACACGCGCCATGCGACTGGCGTGGGCGGAGCGTCTGGCGTCGGCGGGGCCGTGGGATCCCACAGCCCCCCTGGCGGCAGCGGAGGCGGGATGAGATCCTCGATCGCGAGCGGCGCATGGTCGTCCAAGGCGGCGGTGACAAGCCCGTCGACCAGGCCGGTCGGATCGGTGGCGGCCGAACGCACCTCGAGTGCCGGCCAAGTCCGGGGCTCAGCCAAAGATGTCCTTCACCTTGCCGAAGATGCCCTTCTCGTCATCCCGTCGTCCCGCCGCCTCGGTGGGGCTCAGGGTCGCGTGGAACTTCTCGAGCAACTCACGCTGCTCTCGGTTCAACTTGCGGGGGGTGATACCCCGCACGGTCACGAGCAAGTCACCCTTGCCGCGTCCCGACACGTCGGGCATGCCCTTGCCTTTGAGGCGGAACGTAGTGCCGGTGGTGGAGCCTTCGGGAATCGTGACCAGATGAGGGTCGTCGATGCCGGGCGCAGAGAGCTCGCCCCCGAGTGCCAGCGTTGTGAACGGCACGTCGGCCTCGGCGTGCAGGTCGTTGCCGTCGCGCGTGAACCGGTCGTCGTCCTGGACGAAGATGACGACGTAGAGGTCGCCGGCTGGGCCGCCCCGCGCGCCGCCTTCGCCTTCACCCTGGAGACGCAGGCGCTGACCCGACGCAATGCCTGCGGGAATCTTTACGCTGAGCTTGCGCTGCTGCTCGACGTGGCCCTCGCCGTGGCACGTGGCGCAGGGCGTCGCGACGACGCGGCCCGTCCCGCGGCAGGCGCTGCAGGTGCGCGCCATGGTGAAGAAGCCTTGCTGAAAGCGGATCTGACCCGAGCCCCGGCATTGCCCGCACTGCGAGGCCGAAGTCCCGGGCGCGGCGCCGGTGCCGGTACAGGTGCCGCAGCTCTCGTGCCGGGGAATCTGCACCGAGGTCTCGGTGCCCTTGGCCGACTGCGCAAACGTAATTTCAAGGTCGTAGCGAAGGTCGGAGCCGCGTTGCGGCCCGGAGCGCCGGCGGCCGCCGCCGCCCAGCACGTCGCCGAAGCCGAAGATATCGCCCAGGCCGCCGAGGATGTCCTCGAAGCCTGTGAACACCGTCGGGTCGAAGCCCTGGCCGCCGCTACTGACGCCCGCATGGCCGAAGCGGTCATAGCGAGCCCGTTTGTCGGCGTCTGCCAGCACGGCGTAGGCTTCGGCGGCCTCTTTGAACTTCTCTTCGGCAGTGGCGCTACCGGGATTACGGTCGGGATGATGTCTCAGCGCGAGCTTCCGGTAGGCGCTCTTGATGTCGGCATCGCTGGCGTCCCGGGCGACGCCGAGCACCTCGTAGTAGTCGTGCGCGCTCACGAGGCCTTGGCCACCCGGACCATCGCGGGCCGCAACAGGCGCTCGCCCAGGCGGTAGCCACGCCGCAACTCGTCGAGGATCTCGCCGTCCCGAACGCCCGGCGCCTCGTCGTAGGCCACGGCCTGATGCACGGCGGGATCGAAGTCGCGACCGGCCGTATCGATGGCCGACACCCCGCGTTTCTTGACGAGGTCAAGTAACTGGCGGTGGATGAGTTCTACGCCGCTTCGATAGGCGCTGGCCTCGGGCGGTGACGGCACGGCCAATGCGCGCTCGAAGTCGTCCAACACGGCCAGCACGTCGCCGAGCAGATCCGCCGTGGCCCACTCGGCATGCTCGCGGCGCTCCCGTTCCGTGCGCTTCCGGTAATTGTCGAATTCCGCGGTGGCTCGCAGCAGCCGGTCGTACACCTCGTTACGCTCCCGCTGAAGGGCGTCGAGCGGCGGAGCGGTATTGTCGAGGTCGGCCGAGGTCGAAGGGTCGTCGGACAAGGGTGGTTGGCTCATGGCGTGGGCTTCAAGGACGCGCGCGTCGCGCTAGTTCTGGTCGCGCAGGAATCGCGCGACCGCGACGGCCGCTCCGTCGACGACGCTGATGGCGCGGGAGTAATGCATACGCGTCGGGCCGATGATCCCGACCGCGCCCCGCCGCGCGCCGTCGCGATACGCGGCCACGACGAGGCTGCAGGCATGTAACTGAGGGTCGGGATGCTCGGCACCGATCACCACAGCGACGCCAGGGCCGTCGAGGTAGGCATCGAGCAGACGCACGAGCCGCTGCTTTTCCTCCACCATCCGCAGCAACGTCCGGAGCGTCGACATCGACACGCCGTTGGCGTCTTCGGCGTCGTCGGCCAGTGACGACGCCCCATCGATGAATACGGCAGTCGGCGACTGGATCCCCTCGAGGGTGGTCCGGGCGAGCGTGAGGGCGACCGCCCGCAGCTCGTCGTAGAGGGTGCGCTGCTCCTCCAGCCGGGCCAGGACGGCCTGACGTACTTCGTCGAGCGACAGGCCGGCAAACTCGGCGTTGAGGTAGTTGGCGGCTTGGGTCAGCGCGCTTGGCGCGATGTCTTCGTTGAGCTCGATGACTTTCTGGGAGACGTGATTACCGCGCGCCACCATCACGACGAGCACCCGTGATGCTGACAGCGGCACGAACTCGATGCGCTGAAAGATGGCGTGCATGTCCGAGGGCGCAATGGCGAATCCAACGTGATGCGACACCTCGAAGAGGACGTGCGAGGCGCTGGAGAGCAGTTGGTCGAACAGCGGCGCGTCGCCGGCCTGTTCGCGCATCCTGGCTTCGACCGTGGAGATATCTCTCGACGCTCGGCGGGTCTCGAGCAGCATGTCCACGTAGTAGCGGTAGCCGAGGTCGGTCGGCACGCGGCCGGCCGAGGTATGAGGCTGGCTGACGTATCCCATGTCCTCGAGTTGCGCGAGCACGTTCCGGATGGTGGCCGACGACACACCCAGGCCGGGGCGGCGGCTCAGCGTGGCGGATGCCACGGGCTCGCCGCTGTCGATGTAGTCCTTGACCAGGCAGGCCAGGACACGGCGGGTGCGGTCGGAAAGGGCCCCAAAGGTCATGCGTTTAGCAGTCGTGTGTGGAGACTGCCAGCCAAAGTATACCAGATGCCGTTCCCAGGGCCTGCCAGCGCCGGGGACGGGTCACCGCGAGGCGGCGGATTGGCTGAACTTGGGCATCCACTTGAGTGACGCGCCGGCGACCGAGGGGGCATCGGCGCGTCCTCGACGGACTGCGATCAGTTCGGCCACGATGCTCACGGCGATCTCCTGAGGCGTCACGGCACCGAGATCCAGACCGATCGGAGCGTGGACCTTGGCAAACCGTTCCGGATCGACGCCTTCGGCCACGAGCGCCTCGTACACGCGGGCGATCTTGGCGCGGCTGCCGATGAGGCCCACATACCGCAGGTCGCGACTGACCACAGCGCGCAGGGCGTCGAGGTCATGGCGATGGCCGCGGGTGACGATGACCACGTAGGCGCTCGCCGGAAGCACGGCGGCGGTCAGCCAGCCCGGGACATCGTCGACGACGATCTCCGCGGCATCGGGGAAGCGCTCGCGGTTGGCGAACGCCTCGCGGTCGTCGACCACACGCACCATGAACCCGGCGTCGTGCGCGAACTTGCCCAGGTACTGACCGACGTGACCGGCGCCGATGACGTAGACCGACGGCGGCGGCTCGATCGGCTCGATGAAGACTTCCATCTGTCCGCCACAGACCAGGCCGTTCTCCTGGGCGAAGTCGTCGTCGAGCTCGTACTTCACGCGCAGCGCCTTGCGCGTCTTCAGGGATTCCTTGGCCTTCCAGAACGCGTCGTTCTCATAGCAGCCGCCGCCGACGGTCCCGACAATGCGTCCGTCGGCATACACCAGCATCTTGGCGCCGACCCGCTGGGGAGTCGAGCCGTTGGTGGCCACGATGGTCACGAGGGCCACGTCCTCGGCGCGTGACATGGCCTCGCCGAGCGCCGCGAAGACTTCCTGGTTCATAGCTCAGTCGATTATCACTGAAAGTGGTGCAGTTGACACCACGTGGCTGGCTCCGTGCCCGTCAGAAAGGCTTCGGCTGCCACGCGTGGACAGGCGGGGAACGCCAGCAACCCGGTGTCGCGGTCGATGTCGACCAGCGAGACGCCTGGAGGGACCTGGAACGGCAGACTGGGGCGGCCGGCGAGCGCGCGTTTCATGAACGCCGTCCAGATCGGCAGGGCCGACTGCGCGCCGGTCAGGCCCAGCACCTGGTTGTCGTCGAGACCCACCCACACGACCGCCAGCAGCTCGGGCGTAAACCCGACGAACCAGGCGTCGCGCAGGTCGTTGGTGGTGCCGGTTTTTCCGGCGGCATCCGGGGCGAAGCCAGCGGCCCGCGCCGACGCGGCCGTGCCCTCGTTGATGACACTGCGCATCATGTTGGTTACAAGGTAAGTAACGGCAGGGGAGGCCACGACCTTGGCGACGGGAGCCGCGGAGGAGGCACGGGCTGTTGTCCCCCCCGCGATCCGCGTGATCGAATGGGGCCGCATCTGACGGCCAAGCGTGGCAAACGACGTGAAGGCCTCGGCCACCTCGAGCGGCGTCAGCTCGAAGACGCCCAGTGCAATCGAGGGATACCCTCGAAGCGGCGTCTTGCCCAGGCCGGTGCGCCTCCAGAGCGCCGCAACGGTATCGAAGCCGGCCTGCTCGGCCACCTTGATGGCGGCGATGTTGCGCGACAGGGCCAAGGCACGGCGCAGGGTGATCATGCCGTCGTACTCGTCGTCGTAATTGCTCGGGGTCCAGTCACCCTCGGAGGCGGCCCACGTCGTCCGCTCGTCCAGGACGAGCGACGCCGGCGTGACGTCGGTGCGGCCGTCGGCCGCGGCCTTGTCGAACGCGGCGAGATAGACGAAGGGCTTGAACACTGACCCTGGTTGGCGACGCGCGCCGGTGGCGCGGTTGAATTGTGACTGACTATACGAGCGTCCGCCGACGAGCGCGAGCACCTCGCCGGTGCGTGGGTCGAGGGCCACGAGCGCCGCCTGTGGGCGCACCGCCCGCTTTCGCCTGGCGAGGACGGTATCGATGTCGGCAAGCCCGGCACGCACGGCGTCCTGGGCCGCGCGCTGGAGGTTGAGGTCGAGCGTGGTGTGGACTTCCAACGCGGTGGTGCTCAGCGCGAAGCCGGGATGCAGCAGCTCGAGTTCGTCGGCCACGTAGTCGACGAAATACGGCGCCTCGAAGTCGAGCGCCCGGGCCGCCACCAGCAACGGCTCCTTCAGGCTCGTCTCCAGCACCGCGGACGTGATATAGCCTGCCGCCGACATCGCGCGCAGGACGACGTCACGGCGGTCGCGCGCGCGGGCGAGGTCGGCAAATGGCGAGTGGTTCCCTGGCGACTGGATGATGCCGGCGATGAGGGCGCCTTCCGCAACCGTGAGATTGGTCAGGTCTTTGGCAAAGAACGTGCGCGCCGCCACCGCCACGCCGTGGAGCGCAAACGAGCCGCGGTTTCCCAGATAGACCTCGTTCAAATACAGCTCGAGGATCTCTTCCTTCGTGGCCTTGGTTTCGAGCACGACCGCCATGAACTGCTCGAGCAGCTTGCGGCGAATGGAGCGGCGGCCTGATTGCTGCTCGACGGCCATCTCCTCGGTCAGGAAGAAATTGCGGGCGAGCTGTTGCGTGATCGTGCTGGCGCCCACGAGATAGCTGCGGCTGCCCCGCAGATTCGTGACGAGGGCACCGGCCATCCGGATCGGGTCGATGCCGGGATGCGAGTAGAAGCGCCGATCCTCGATGGCGAGCACCGCCTGCTGCACGTGGCCGGGAATCGCCGCGAGCGGCACGCGGCGCCGGCGTTCGCGTGCGGGGTTGGCCAGCGCGCTGAGCAGCGGCGGATCGAGTGCCACGTCGGTGACCGCCTGGTTGTCCACGGCCACGCGCGCGATGGCACGCAGGCGCGGACTCGCGTTCGGGCTGGAGGCCTCCTGCGGCTGCGGCGCCCATTCGAGCTCCACGCGGCGTCCAGCGTTGGCGCCTCCGCGCGGCACAATCACGATGACGTCGGAGCCGACGGTGAACTCACCGGGTTCGCGCGCCGTGTCGCGGCTCGTGTAGCCCAGGTCGTTCAACCGCTGGACGACCTCGGCGCTGGCCAGGGTCTGCCCCGGCCGAAAGGCCAGCGGCCGCCCGTACACGCGGGGGATGACGCGGATGCGCTCGCCGTGCAGGCGTTCGTCGATGAGATTGGCGAAGCGACCGTAGTAGTAGCCGGAGACGCCGGAGACAACAAATATCGGCAGAGCAACCAGCGCCGCAAGCAGCCGCGTCGAACGCCGGCGAGGCAGCCACGACGTCTTCACGGCCCGGGCACTCAGATCGTCAGCACCCAGTGGTGCCCGTAGTCGAGCGGCAGCAGTTCAATTAGCCGGTCGACGGCGGCCGGGCCATAGCGGTTGAGCAGCCACACGGCGCCGACTTCGCGCTCCTGCGGGTGCCCGTTTGGGAACAGCTGGGCCTGAGCGCGAGTGAACTGCCGGCGCAGGGTCTCATCCTTCTTCTTCGCGGCGTGCACGACCTTGCCGTGCAAGGCCTGCAAGTCGTGCTGCATCTTGCCCAGCGTGGACTTCGCCGCGCCTTCAAGCGTGCTGTCGACTACGGCGGCAGCCGCGGTGACCGCCTCGAGTCGGTCGACCAGCGCGCGACCGGCGTCGGCAAAGCTCGCCTCCACCCCTGCCGGCAGCTGACTCTCGAGCAGCTGGTTGAGGGTGAGTTCGTCCTGTCGTTGGAACGCCGCAAACGGCACGTCGTGCCGTCCCAGAAAACGCAGGGTCGCCGCGTCCACGACCGTGGCTGACGCGCGCGGTGACACGAGCGGCATCGGCACTCCGAAGTGGGCGTAGACCTGGCGAAGCTGCCCAAGGTACGCCAACTCGCTCGGACCGCCGACGTAACAGGCGGTCGGAAAAATAGTGTCCTGCACGAGTGGCCGCAGCAGTACGTTGGGGCTGAACGACTGGGGCGACGAGCGGGCGAGCAAGACCAGTTCGGTCAGCGGCAGCTCGCGCTCGCCCACGATCGCCACGTTGTCGCGCCACCGGATCGCCTGGCGCAACTCGTCGATCAGGAAGAGCGGCGCGGAGTGTTCCGCTGCGGTGACCTGGGCATGGTAGCCGCGTCGCTCCAGTTCGTCGCCCGCAGCGCTGGCGAGGCCAGACGTGCGGCCAGGCTCGCCGAGCGCCCGTGCGAACAGATCACTGACGAGCGGCTTGCTGGCTGGATCGGCCGCGTCGTAGACGACCAGGCCGTAGGGCCCGAGCACGTACTCCAGCACCCGGCCGAAGGCCTGCGACATGCTGTGCCCCGCGGCGTACGCACTGCGGAGCATGTCGAGCAAGGCCGGTGTGAACTCCGTGGCAGGCAAGGCTGCCTGCAGCGCGTCCACGGCCGCAGGCCCCTGTCCGTCGAGCATCAGGCGCGCCACGGACCGCTGGCCTGCGCCGGATAGCTCGTCCAGGCGAATGGTCTGCGCGCGTTGGTCGTCGTCAAGGACTGTGCACGACCGTACTTCCTCCCAGTCGTGGTCCTCGGAATCGATCCAGAAGACGGCCACGGCCGGCACGCCGTGCTCGGTCGACACCCGCCGTGCCAGCTTGATGGCGGTGATGGCCTTGTGCAGCGTGTAAAGCGGCCCGCCAAACAGTCCCGCCTGCTGACCGGTCACGATGGCGACGGTTCTGGGGTCGGCAAAGGTCGCGCCGGCGGCGCGGGCGGCCGCAGGTGCCTCACGCGAGCTTTGCTGAGCCTGCAGGAGCGCGGCCAGGGCGGGCACCGCTCGAGGTGGGCCGGAGTGCACCTGGGCGATGACCGCGCGCCAGGCATCGGGACTCGCAGGATCGCCGGAATAGAAGGGCGCCAGCCCGTCGAACGCAAACGCGTAGTCGGCGGCGAGGCGGCGCATCCACGGCAACTGGCGGATGTCGATCGCGAGGCTGCCTGTGGCTGAAGCTGGAGCTGAAGGTGATGACACCGGAGGGTTACTCTTGCAGACGGTTGAGCGGAGTGTCAACCCATCCGTGCTCGCGTCGGACGGTCGAGGCGCACATGCTAAGATGTGCAACACCGCATTCGGTTTCATCCGAACACTCCAGGAGTTCAGCAACTGACCGAGGACAGCCTCCTGTTCGACGGCCCACGGGCGATGTACGGTCGCTTTCGCATCTTGCATCAGATCGGTGCCGGCAGCGTGGGCCCGGTCTTTCGTGGCGAAGACTCCGAAACGCGGCGACCAGTCGTCATCAAGGTCATTCGGGTCGGGCTGACGCCCGAGCGGGTGGCGGTGGTCGGGCCCGCGCTTCGCGCGGTGTAGGAGCGGCGGGTGGCGCACGCGGCGCTCTGTACGATTCTCGAAACGGGCGTGGTCGACGTGGAGCCGTTCGTCGTGAGCCCCGTCGTTGACGGCGACTCGCTCGACGTCGCCCTTCGCGAGTACGGCCCGGCCAACATGGCCGACGCCATCCCGCGGCTTCGTGCCCTGGCCGACGCCCTGGACGCCGCGGCGGCGCTTGACGTGTCACATGGCAGCCTGCATCTGCGCGACATCGTGGTGTCGGTCGAAGCCACCGTGCTCACGGGCATCGGGATCGCCGCGGTGCTGGAGCGCGTCGGCGTGCGGCCGCCGGTGCGGCGCCCCTACTGCGCGCCCGAGGTGGCGCTCGGCCGAGGCATCAGCCCGGCTGCGGACCAGTACTCCCTGGCGGCCATCGCCCACGAGTGGCTGAGCGGACGGCGGGTGTCGGGCTCGGAGGGCGTCCACGTGCCGACGTTCTCTCCTGAAGGCGCTCAGTCGCTGGCGATGGTGTTTGGCCGCGCACTCTCAGCCGAAGCCGATGCGCGGTATCCCTCGGCGACGGCCTTCGTCGAGGCACTGGCCGACGTGTCGGACCTGGTAGCGCCAAGGATGCGGGCCTCGCGCCGCAAGGCGCCGCCGGCGGCACCCTTGCTGGAGTTCGAATCAGCGGAGGAGGCACCGGCCTTGACTTTGGCAGCGTCCGAGCTCGAGCGTCCGGGTCGGTTTTTCGACGCCGACGCCACCGAGGGCGACGAGGCGGACGGGATTGGCGACTTGCTGGCGGGTCCCGGAGCGCGTAGCGACACCCGCGACGGACTGAGCGGCATGGCGGATCTGCCACTGGCGTTGGGACTGCACGACTTGGGCGAGGCGGACGCCACGGAGAGGGACGAGGCCGTGCACGACGACAGTCGCGACGAGGCGCTAACGCCGTCCGCAGCCGCGCCCCTTTCATCCACGGATGCGATGCCCGACCGGACGGCCGAGGCTCGTGAGCCCACTGGGCCGGGCGGTGGCCCCTCGTGGGCGACCATGGGCGGGGTGTTGGCCCTTGGCGCCCTACTGGTGGTACTGGGCGGGCGGGCGTTGCTGCGCTGGGGCACACCTGCGGCAACCTTGCCAGCCACGTCGGTCACGACCACTCCTGCCCCGGCCGCCGTGCCAGTGATTGTCGACGCGCCGGAACCGGTGGCGGGGGCGATTCGCGAGTCGCCCCCGCGCGACGTGAACGCCACGCCTGCACCCTCACCGGCGGTCGCCGCGCCGTCGCTCCCGCCGCCAGCCGCGCGGCCCGCCGGCACAGCGGTGCCGGCAGCTCGAGCGGGGCCTGCAGCGGCGGCCGCCCTGCCTGGACGTCTGCTCGTTCGGTCCACTCCGAGTGGTGCGGAGGTGTTTCTGAACGGCCAACGCCGTGGGGTGTCGCCGTTGTCGATTCGCGACCTGCCGCTCGGCGCCTACAACGTCCGACTGGCCCGGGCTGGCTTCACGCCCTCGCAGCAGCGCGTAGTGCTCGAAGCCGGGCGCCCGGCGCGAGCCCTCGAAGTGACCCTCGTGCGCCTGGCGGCAGTCACCGCGTCGTCGCGCGTCCGCGCCGCCGCCGCGGCAGGGAGCCTGCTCGTCGAGAGCCGTCCAGCCGGCGCACGAGTGCTCGTCGATGGTGGCGAGGCGGGCCGCACGCCGGTGACCCTGCCCGCGGTGGCCGCCGGCGACCACGCGGTGCGCATTGAACTTCTCGGCTATCTCCCCATCTCGACGTCGACGCGCGTGGAGCCCGGAATCCGGGCCCGGGTTGCGGTCACGCTCACCACCGAAAGGCCCCGATAGACATGAACGCGATCCTGGCACTTGAAGACGGCACCTGGTATCAGGGAGTAGCGGCAGGCGCGCACGGCGACACGACCGGCGAAGTGGTGTTCAACACGAGCATGACCGGCTATCAGGAAGTGCTGACCGACCCGTCGTATGCCGGGCAGCTCGTCACGATGACGGCGCCGCAGATTGGCAACTACGGCGTCACGCCAACCGACGTCGAATCAGCGGCGCCCAAGGTGGCGGGTTTCGTCATTCGTGACCAGTCCGCAGTGGCGAGCAACTGGCGTTCGCAGGGGACACTGAAGGAGTACCTAACGGTCAACCACATCGTGGCGATTGCCGATATCGACACGCGTGCCCTGACGCGCAAGCTACGCTCGGCGGGCGTGATGCGCGGCATCATCGCCACCGGTGCGAACGACCCCCAGGCGCTCGTGGAACGCGCGCGCGCGGTACCGCTCATGGAAGGCGCCGACCTGGTGAAGGACGTCACCTGCACCGCCGCCTACGACTTCTCGCTGTCGCTGGCCGACGCAGTGGCGGACGCGACCTTCGCGGTCACGCCGGATCGGCCGTCGGGCCGCGTGTTCAAGGTGGCCGCGTACGACTACGGCATCAAGTCGAACATCCTTCGCCGTCTCGTGGCGCATGGCTGCCAAGTTCGTGTGTTCCCCGCGTCGGCGCCGGCCTCCGAGGTGATGGCGTGGGGCCCCGACGGCGTCTTCCTCAGCAATGGGCCAGGCGACCCGGCAGCCGTCAGCTACGCGATCGAGAGCGTGAAGGCGCTCGTGGCAGCGAACCGGCCCATCTTCGGCATCTGCCTGGGGCATCAGCTGCTAGCGCTCGGGCTGGGCGCCACGACCTACAAGCTCAAGTTCGGTCATCGGGGCGGCAACCACCCGGTGAAGCGGTTGTCGTCAGGACAGGTGGAAATCACCTCGCAGAACCATGGCTTCGCCGTCGACCCCGACTCGCTGCCCGCCGACACTGAGATCACGCACCGGAATCTGTACGACGGCACGGTCGAGGGCCTGCGCCACACCGTCAAACCGGTCTTCTCGGTGCAGTACCACCCCGAAGCGTCGCCCGGACCACATGACGCCGACTACCTCTTCAGGCAGTTTGTCGACCTGATGGCACAGCCTTGCTGACAGAACGAGCCACCATTCATGCCGCGACGTACTGATCTAAAACGTGTCCTTGTCATCGGCTCTGGCCCGATCGTGATCGGCCAGGCGTGCGAGTTCGACTATTCCGGCACGCAGGCCATCAAGGCGCTGCGCGCCGAAGGGCTCGAGGTGGTGCTGGTCAACAGCAATCCGGCCACCATCATGACCGACCCGGAGATGGCCGACCGCACCTATGTCGAGCCGCTCACCGTCGACATCGTCGAACGCATCATCGCCCGTGAGCGCCCCGATGCCATTCTGCCCACGGTCGGTGGCCAGACGGCGCTCAACCTCGCCGTGGCCCTGGCCGAGGCCGGCGTGCTCGAGAAGTACGGCGTAAAGCTGATTGGCGCCTCCATTCCTGCGATCAAGGTGGCAGAGGACCGGCAACTCTTCCACGACGCCATGATCGAGCTCGGCCTCGACGTGCCGCGTAGCAGCGTGGTGAAGACGATGGCCGAAGCCCTTGAAGCGGTTGAGGACACGGGATTCCCGGCCATCATCCGCCCGTCGTTCACGATGGGCGGCGTGGGTGGCGGCATCGCCTACAACGTGGAAGAGTTTCGGGAGATCTGC
>JANMDX010000227.1:0-11977 GCA_031376505.1 Acidobacteriota bacterium | reverse complement strand
GCTCGCGGTGGGACGCGCGATTCTCGTCGAGTCCGCGCTCAGCTTCTTTGGCGTGGGCGTGCAGCCGCCCGCCGCCAGTTGGGGCAGCATGCTGTATCAGGCGCAGAGCGCCATGACGACCGAGCCGTGGCTGGCGCTCTTCCCCGGCGCCTGCATCGTGCTCACGGTGGGCGTACTCACGGCCGTGAGCGACCGGGCAGACGCGTAGGTCGGGCCGGCAACCGGATTGGCCGGAGCAGGGCGAGCAGCGACCAGACAGTTGCGGACATCAGCCGCGACAGCCCTCGCTCCCCGACCCAGCCCCTGGGCCTTCGCGTTGCAATGGAGGTGCCAACCGCGAATTCGCGCAAGCCGGTGGAGATCCGGCCACACCGCGCGAGGGGCCCTGCGCGACGGTCGGCGCGAGGCAGCGTTGAATGAACAAAAACTGTCTGAGACGCGACTTCGGGCGCCGTCTTCTTGTCAGCGCCGTGCCGCGTCGGATTCCGCTGCCTGCCGGCTCGTGCCGCGGGAGGCCGTTCGACAACCGCCGGGGGCCTTGGCTGGGCTCCGGTTCACGACCGCGGTCGTCGCAACCGGAGTAGCATGACGGGCATGCGATCACCTCTTCTTGCCCTGCTGCTCGCGGCGATGCTCGTGCCCTCCACCGTGGGCGCCCAAGCGTTACCCAATGTGACCCTGGCACGCGTGCGCTACAACACGCTCAAGGTCACCGTGAATCCCCAGGGCGAACTCAAGGCCCAGATCGATGGGGTGGACAAGGCCATCGCCGACGCGTCGCAGGCTGGCAACGCGGCCGAGGTGCGGCGGCAGTTGGCCAAGGGCCTCGCGCTGCTGGCGGGCCGGGAATGGACGCCGGCACTCGATTTCCAGAACTCGCTCGCGCTGCGTGCCGAACGCACGGTCGTGGATTCGTCGGCGCCCTACACGCTGCGACTCGAGCAGATCTACCGCCCGTCAATCGACCTCACGCCAGCGCTGTCGGTGGCCGTGCGTCTGAAGCAGCGTGTGGTGGCGCCGGGTGCGACTCCGGCCGCGGCGCCCACGTATCAACTCGTGCGCGAGCTGGGCGTGTTCGACGGCGTGAGCCGCGACCTTCGGGAATCCCCGTTCGGTATTGAGGTGGACGTGACCGGCGCGCCCGACGCGGCCTATGCGATCGAGGCCGAGGTGCTCGACGGCACGACCGCGCTCGCCACCACGATGTTGCCGGTCGTGCTGCACAAGGGGCTCGACGCGCGTGTGCGCACGCTGGCCGCGGCCGCGGCCACCGTGCCGCCGTCGGTGCGGGCCGACGTGACGTATCCTGCCGACTACATCCGCACCGTGAACCGTGGTCGCGTCAGCCTGGGCGCGTTTGACGTGAGCGCGGAACTGACGGTCGCCGAGGCGGTCGTCGCCGCTGCGAAGGGCAACAAAGACCCCTTCAAGGGCCGCGTGGGCGACTTCGAGCGCCACTACCTGCTCGAGGGGGCAAACGAGGTGATGCCCTACCGCGTCTACGTGCCCACCAACTATCTGCCGACGCGGGCGATGCCGCTCGTGATCGCGCTGCACGGGCTGGGCGGCACCGAAGACTCGTTCTTCGATTCGTATGCTAAGGTCACGCCGACGCTGGCCGAGCAGCACGGGTTCCTGATGGCCGCGCCGCTCGGCTACCGCGTCGACGGTGCCTATGGGGTGCCGCGGATGGGCGCCACCGACGTGGCGTCGAAGCGGCGCACCGAGTACAGCGAAAAAGACGTGCTCGAAGTCCTCGAGCGGATGAAGGCTCACTACAACGTCGACCGGTCGCGGATCTATCTCATCGGCCACTCCATGGGCGCGATCGGCACATGGGCGCTCGCGTCGAAGTATCCCGACATCTGGGCGGCCGTCGTGCCGTTCTCCGGGGTCGGTTCGCCGCTGCTGGCCGAGCGCATGAAGGCGATTCCGCAGTTCGTCGTGCATGGCGACGCCGATCCCACGGTGAACGTTGCCGGGTCGCGCACGATGGTCGCGGCGCTCAAGAAGCTTGGCGCCACCGTCACTTATGTGGAAGTGCCCGGCGGCAACCACACCGACGTCGTCGTGCCCAACCTGCCGAAGGCATTCGAGTTCCTGGCCGGCCAGCGCAAGCCTGCCGCCGTCACCACCCAGCCGTAACCGACCCGCATGCTCACTGACCTGGTGGCCGGGCTGGCGGCAATGCCCGTGTGGGCGCAGGTGTTCCTGGGTCTCTTCGCGCTCGCCTTCGTGGTGATGGCCGTAGGGCCGAGCCGCGAGTACCGCCGCTATCGCGCCCTGCTCGAGGGTCTGGCGACCGACCTGGGTGCCACCGCCGCGCTGGGCCGCGACAAGTGGCCGGTGTCGTTTGCCACCGCTGTCGACGGCCGCGCCTTCACCGTGAGCTACGACTACCGCAGCAGCGGACGTGGCGGCAGCTACCGGGGGCCGGGCGGGCATCTGCTGATCACGTCCACGCCGCTCTCTGGCAGCCGTTGGGCACTGCATCAGGTGGACATCATCCCGGTGAGTGCGAACCGGCTCCTGCGCGCGCTCGAGGCCAAGATGGGCGCAGGCAGCAGCGACGATCGTTTCCGCGTGGTCAACGACGGTGTGCCGGTGCGCGAGGGGTGGTTCGACGCCGACACCCGAGGCGCCGTGACCGCGTTCTACGACACGACCGTGGCACGCGGCCCTCTGTGGGTGAAGGAGCAGCAGGTGCTCCACATCGTGAGCGCGCCCTGGGACGGCATCGACGGTCCGGCGCTGCGGTCGCTGCTGCAGCGGCAGGCCGCGGTCGCCACGGCCTTCGAGCGCACCGCCGGCTGGCGCGGCCCCGTCGCGTAACGGCGGCGTCCGCCTCTGCCCGACGCGCCAAGGCTCGCGGCCACCTATTCGCGCGCCGTCCGCGTACCATGGACGGCATGCGCAATGTGTGGATTCTGGCGATTGCCCAGGCGTGTGCCGCCTGCGGCACGATCGTGCTGGTCACGTTCGGCGGCATCGTCGGCACCGAGCTGGCGCCGTTTCCGGCGATCGCGACCCTGCCGCTCTCGCTCTCGGTGCTCGGCGTGGCCCTCACGTCCATTCCCGCGTCGCTCCTGATGCAGCGCATTGGCCGCAAGCCCGCCTTCATTGGCAGCGCGCTGATGGCCATGGTGGCCGCGCTGCTATGCGCGGCGAGCGTGGCCACTGGATCGTTCTCCGGTCTGTGCGTGGCCGGCTTTCTGCTGGGCGCCAACATGGCGTTCGTGCAGCAGTACCGCTTCGCGGCGGCGGAGTTCGTGGGTCAGGCCGATGCCGGCCGGGCCGTGTCGACGGTGATGTTGGGCACGCTCGCCGCGGCCGTGCTGGCGCCGGAGCTGGGCGATCGCATGCGCATGATGGGCGGCTGGCCCGAGTTCACTGGCTCGTTCGTGGCCCTGGCGGGTGTATGCGCCCTGGCGGCGCTGGTGCTGCTGGCACTTGGCGATCCGCCGGAGCGGGTCGTGTCGACGACGCATGCCGCCCGGCCGCTGGCGGTCGTGGCCCGGCAGCCGGCGTTTGTCGCCGCCGTGCTCGCGGGCGTGACGTCGTACGCGGTGATGAGCTTCATCATGACGGCCACGCCGATCAGCATGCACGTCATGGACGGCATGACCACGGGCGCCACCAAATCGGTGATCTCGATGCACCTGCTCGGGATGTTCGTGCCCTCGCTCTTCAGCGGCTGGCTGATCCGCCTGCTCGGCGTGCGCCGCCTGATGCTGGCAGGCCTGGCCAGCATGGCGGCCTGTGTGGTCATCAGCATGTGGGTGGGTCAGCACTTCGTGCACTATGCCGCCGGGCTGGTGCTGCTCGGCATCGGGTGGAACTTCCTGTTCGTGGGCGGCACGACGTTGCTCACGACCAGCTACGCGCCGTCGGAGCGCTTCCGCGTGCAGGGCCTCAACGACTTCGTGGTCTTTGGGACCCAGGCGCTGGCGTCGCTCCTGGCCGGACCGGCCATCACGCGCCTGGGGTGGCAAGCGGTGAACGGCCTGAGCGTGCCGTTCATCGTGATGATGGCCGCTGCGGTCGTGTGGCTGGGCATCCGGGAGCGCACCGAGGCGCCAGACGCTACGGTAGCCGTCGCGCCTTGAACACGGGATAGACCGTCTGCCCGGTCGCGGCGCCGAGCGCCTGCAGCGCGTCGTCCATCACGTGCCAGCCCACGAAGCCGTCGCGCGACTGCGGCTCCAGATAGTAGAACGCGGCGTTGGCCATCGGCTGCGCCATGTCCACCAGGAACGATCCCGCCGGGAACGCCTGGCCAGCCACGGGCGCGAACGCACCGTCCAGCGTGGTCATGTCGTAGCCGTAGCTGCGCACGGAGTAGATCCGCGTGATCGTGAACTGCTCACCAGGCAGGCTCACCGGGGTCTCGAGAGTGGTGACGCGAATATTGTGGGCGCGCAGCTTGGCGGCCACGGCGGCCAGGCTGGGCGGCAGCACGTAGGCGCGCGGCACACGGGCTGAGCGCGTGCCCACGGGCTTTGTGAGGTCGTCCACGTTCGGCACGAGTTCGGGCGGTCCAGACGCCGTGCCGGGGTTCGTGGCGAGCAGGCTCGTGGCGGGCCGGTACATGGGCTCGTTGGCGCGATAGGCGAGCAGGTCGATGGTGCCCGCAGAGTGGTATTCGCCGTCGAGGAAATTGGCGAGCGTGCCGGCCTCGGCACCAGCGAGTACGCCGGCCACCGTGTCGTCGTCGGCCTTCTTCACGATCGCCTGCATCTCGGCCCGGTGCGCGCTCGTGTATTCCAGCAGCGCCACGACATACGCGTACTGGGCGTAAGTGCGGCGTTCGAAGGTCGGCTGGCCTGGCGTTTCGGTGATGATCGCGAAGCGATTGCGCAGACCGAAGGCGTTCACGAGCATCTTCGCTTCCACCGTCCAGAAGGCGCGATCGTGGCTCCAGGCCTGCGGCGGCCAGGTGTCGGGCGTGGCCAGTGCGTGCGTGAACACCTCCAGACCGAAGTTCGTCCGCACCATGTTCCGTACGGCGGGGAAGATGGTGTGCGTCATGTGGTCGCGCGGACCGGCTGCGGCTGCGGGGACGGTGGTCGTGCCATACGTGTTGGCGTAGCCGTGCGACACGCGGTCCATCAGGTGACCGTCGAGCAGCAGCAACGGGTCCCAGGCGTTCAGCGTGCGATAGAGGCCGTTGGCTTCTACGGTCGTGAGCTTCACCGAGTCGCGGTTCAAGTCGAGCCCCGCGGCGTTCTCGCGCACGCCCACGATGTGCGGCGTCTCGCAGCCCAGGCTGCCGTCCTGCGTCACGAACGTGTCGGTGCCGTCCACGTTGAAGATCGGCGCGATCATCACGATCACGTCGTCGAGCAACGCCCGCCGCGGGCCCGCGGCCAGGTCGCGGGCCACCAGCAGCATCGCTTCCGCGGCTTCGGGTTCAGACGGATGGATGTTGCCGACCAGGCACACGACCGGCTTGCCTGATGCCCGCGCCTGCTCGGGTGTCGTGACGCGCGGATTGGCCAGCACCAGCACCGGCGCCGCCTTGCGCATCGGACTGACGAACATCGTCTCGACGTGCAGGCACTCGGTCGCGAGCTTCAGCGCGGCGATCCACTCGTGGAGCTGCAGCGTGGACATGGTGCGCGTCCAGCTGGTGCGCTCGGGCACCGTGCGCAGTGTGTCGGGCCACGTGCCACACCAGCCGGCAGGGACGTCGTCGCCCCAGTAGATCGTGATGGGGGCGTTGGCAGTGGCATCAGTCATGGCACTCGCAACCAGGACACGGGCGTCGCCTAACGCGTCACTACCGGCACATCCACCCGCGACGGATATCGCGCCGAACGATAGACGCGATGCGTCGCCTTCACGAAGTCCTTCTCCTCTGCGTCGAAGATACTCTTCGTGAACGTCTGCGGGTTGCGATCGATGAGCGGGAACCACGTGCTCTGCACCTGCACCATGATGCGGTGGCCGACCTTGAACGTGTAGTTCTGCGTGTGCAGGCTGAAGGTGATGGGCTCGACGGCGCCGGGTGTCATTGGCGTGGGCGTCTCGTAGCCCTTGCGGTAACGCCCTCGGAACACCTCGTTCGACACCATGAGCTGATAGCCCGCGAGGTTCCAGTTGTCGGGATTCTGTTCGGGATACACATCGATGAGCTTCACGATCCAGTCGGCGTCGGTGCCGGTAGTCGACGCGAACAGCTTGGCCACGACTTCGCCGGCAATTGTCATGTCGGCCGGGAGCGGAGCGCTCTCCCAACTGAGCACGTCGGCGCGGTCGTCCACGAAGCGCTGATCCTCGACCAGCCACGTGGACCACTTCGAGCCGCCGGGGAAGTAGGTGGGCTGAATCGGGCGTTGCCGGTACGGCACCGGGTGCGCGGGATCCGAGATGAAGCTGTCTGAACCAGTCGTGCCTGGCGCGGGCGGCGTGCCCACGCGCAGCGCTTCGTTGGCGCCAAAGTAGAGGCCCACCGTCTTCGTGTCTTTCGCGGGTGGCCACTGGCTCCACTTGCGCCACTGGTTCGCGCCGGCCTCGAACGTGAGCGCCTCCGGGAAGTTGCGCGTGCCCTTGTCCTTCAGGAAGTAGGCGAAGAACGGAGCCTGCGCCTGGTCGCGAAAGTAGGCGGCGGTGTCGCTGCCGAAGCCGATCGGGCCGAGCGCCGTGCCGTTGCCGGTCCAGCCCCCGTGGTTCCACGGACCCACCACGAGGTAGTTCTGGTTCGCCGTGTCGTACTTCTCGAGCGCCTCGTAGATCGTGATGGGGCCGTAGAAGTCTTCCTGGTCCCACCACCCGGCCACGCTCAGCGTGGGCACCTTCACCGAGCGGAAGTGCGGCACCATCGTCTGACGCTTCCAGAAGTCGTCGTAGTCGGGATGACGCACGTAGTCGTTCCACGTGGGAATCGTCTCGCGCAGGTACCTGCGGTTCACGGCGCTGAGTGGCCCGAGTGACAGATACCAGTCAAACGTATCGTAGCGATCGAACTCGAAGTTCTTTACGTCCTTGCCGGATTCCATCATCGTGGCGTACTCGAACGCATAGCTCAGGCGGAACGCGCCGTTGTGATGGAAGTCGTCGCCGAGCCACATGTCGGCGGGCGAGGCCTGCGGCGAAATCGCCTTCAGCGCCGGATGCGGTTCGATGGCGCCCATGATCGTCGTCCACCCGTCGTAGCTCACGCCCAGCATGCCGACGCGGCCGTTGTGATTCGGCACGTGCTTCAGCAGCCACTCGATCGTGTCGTAGGTGTCGGTGCCTTCGTCGAGACTCTTGGTGTCGCCTGGCGCGCGGGCCGGGCGCTGCATGACGAACTCGCCCTCCGACTTGAACTTCCCGCGGATGTCCTGGAACACGAAGATGTAGCCCTCGTCCGCCAGCGCCTTGTAGTACCGCACGAACGACCCGGCAGCGCCGTCGATGCCGTAGGGCGTGCGGCGAAAGATGATTGGCAACGGCCCCGACTGATTCTTGGGCGTGAAGATTTTGGTGAAGAGCTTGACGCCGTCGCGGGCGGGGATCATCTCGTCGCGCACGGTGAAGGCGGCTGCAGGGTCTGGCGCAGTGGGTGTTTGTCGCGCGTCGAGGGTGATGACGGCCAGTGCGGCGGCGGCCAGGACGAATCGGCGGAAGCGGCAAGGCGCGTACGGCATGAGCGGAGTATATGACCCAATGCGCCGTCGCCCGCTCCGCGGCGCCCAATCAGCGGTACCCACGCGTCCCGCTCAACCTCAGTGCACCACGGCAGCACCTTGCTCGTTGGATACAAGTCCGGCGCCGCAACTGTTCTCGGCGTGCGCGGCCAGGGGCAGATAGCGGGCATTCCGTCGCCCTGGAAGTACGCCGATGCTTATCATCGTTCTAGCAACCTCCTAGCCCAGCGGTTGGAGACAATTGATACTTCCGAAAGGAGTGGGGTCCTGATCGCTATAGGGAGGCTAAGAATGACCCACCGTACCGAATGTCTCGAACACTCCTGGAAGACACGCACTGAAGACGGTCGCTCGCTGGTTCCGATCTTGGGGATGGTGGCGCTCGCTGGCATCCCGGCGCAGGCGGCGGCTGATGGCTCGAAGGTCGGCGCCGCGGCGGCCAAGGCGATTCTCGAGCTGCGGACCGGCGATGGCTGGGAGCGCCCGTTCCCGCCGCTGGTTCTGCCGAACCTGCCTGGCTACTGGAAGTCGACGCCGCCCAACAATCCCACGGCGGGCTTCACCAACTATCCGGACGCTCGCGGGTTCATCGTCGAGAATGGCCGCCGCTTCCTGCCCGAGGGGCCGCCGGCTCTCACCAGCGCGCGCTACGCCAATGGTTTGTGGCGGCCGGTGACGGCGGTGCGCGAGGCCGATACCGACGGCAACGACGCGACCCAGGCCGATCCGACCTGGCTACCGCTGCTCACCACCCCCCTATCCGAGCGCGCCCGGCAACATGGCCTGCATCGCCGGAGCGACGTCGCGGGTGATGGAGCGCCTGTTCGGTCAGGACAACATCCCGTTCTCAGTGACCTGGACCGGCGCCGGCACCAACCCGTCGGTGACGCGCTCCTACAACGGCTTCCGTCAGCTTGCCGACCAGGAGGCGTTACGCCGTCGACAACGTGCTGCGCAAGCGGTGACGAACAGAACTCGAATCGAACGGGTGGTTCGTCGTTTGCCGAAGGCCCACCGTTGGCCTGCACCACATGGTGTGTGCAGGCGATCCGGTAGCGGATGGTCCCATTCGTTAGGCGCCGTTTCTACATGAAGCCGTGCGGCGGCGCGTCCGCGGGCAGGCGGGGACCGCGACGCTCGCGATGAGGGCGCTGCCCGGATGGGACGCCCACGAACCCGGGCGACCATCGACAGCTCAAGGCGTCGAGAATTGGCTTGCAGAATGCTCGTCGATGCCGGATATTCGCCGCATGTACAGATCACCCATCGCCCACCCGTTCCTACTCGGCATGTTTTTCCTCGTCGCTGGCGGACTGATACCCGACGCCGCCGTGGCGGGGCCTGTGGTTCGGCAGGCCAGCGGCATCAACGCTGCCGCCATCCAGTCCACAGTGGATCAATTCCGCGCCGATCTCGGCGGCGCCAATAACGGTGTCACGTCCGGCACGCAGCCTTCGGGCCGGCGTGAGATCAACTGGGACGCGGTCCCAGGCGCGGGGCTGACCCAGGACCCGAACCCGATGCCGCGCTTCGCGAACCGCGGCGCGGTGTTCGCAACGCCTGGCACGGCGTTCGGCATCAGTGGGACGTCGGTCGTGGAATTCAGCGAGGTCAACGCGACCTACCCGATGCTGCTGGCCACCTTCAGCGCGCCGAAGCTGTTCGCGCCGCTCGGCAGCAACGTGACCGACGTGCTCTTCAACGTCCCCGGAAGCCAGGCAGTGGCGGCGGGCGTCACTGGATTTGGCGCGGTGTTCACGGACGTGGACAGCGCCACGAGCACGCGCCTGCAGTTCTTCACTCCCGATGGCAGCCTGCTCTACGAAAGCGCCGTGCCGGCGTGGACGGGCAACGAGTCCCTGTCGTTCCTCGGCGTGTCGTTCAATGCCGGCGAAATCGTGGGCCGCGTGCGCATCGTCTCGGGCAACACGACCTTCGGCCCCGACGAGACGGGCGCACTCGATGTCGTGGCGATGGACGACTTCATCTACGGCGAGCCGGTGGCCACCGCTGGACTCACGCTGGCGCCTGGCTCCGGCCGATTCTTCCGGACAGGTGGGTTCGACATCGTGATCGGCATCGAGGGCGCCACGGGCAGTTTGATCGGCGGCCGAATCTCGTTCGACGGGTCCGACGTGACGGGCTACTTGCTGCCGTGTCTCCGGCCGGGCACGATCGCCAGTGGCGGCCAGACCTTTCGCTGCCCGATCTCCGGCGGCTTCCTTCCCCCGGGCGACCACGTGCTCCAAGTAGAGCTCCAGTTCTCGAACCAGTCGCGCATGCGAAATGCGGTGCGGTGGTCGCTCGTCAACAGTTCGGAGCCCTAGGGGTTTGCGGAAAAACGACGGCTGAGGAGATCGACACCGGGCGGCGGTCGTACTGGACTCGCGGCATGCGCGGAGGCGATCGCCAGCCCACTCACTCACCCGTTTAGCTACGTCTCGGCCGAGAGCCGCGTGCCGGCGGATCATCCGCTGCGGGCGGACGGCAGCGACGGCTGCGCTCGAGCATCTTGCGCACGTTGAAGGCGCCGTCATCTGCCTTCACCCAGATGCTGCTCCAGCTGGGGGTACTGAGGGCCAGTTCCGGGAAGCCAGTGTCGGAGCCAGAGAGTCACTGACCCCCGACATCCAGGGGTTGGCGTGTCCCTGGATGACCCTCCAGTTGCGCCGTGGTCAAGGACGGGAAGCGCGCACGGGCTGGCCGACAGGCGACGCCCCCTGTGATGCGGCGGCGGTCACGACAATGCCTGCAGGGCCGGATAGCTGAACAGCAGCAGGTGCGCGAGGTTGACCCCCGTGTGCGCAAGGATCGCCAAGGCGATCGAGTCGCTGGCCGCGTAGATCCAGCCGTAGCCCAGGCCGGCAAGTGTGGCGAGCGCCACGTACGTCCACCCGCCGGCGAAGTGCGCGACTCCAAAGAGCACGCTGGACACGCCGATGGCGATCCACCGCGCGCGCATGGTGCCGCCGAGCCAGTCCTGCAAGCCGCCCTGCACGAGGTGTCGGAACACCGCCTCCTCGGGTAGTACGGTCAGGAACACCATGCTTCCCAGCCACATCGGCCACCAGGCCGGCAGTTTCGGATCCCACCGCGCATAGCCAGCGGCGACCGTGGCGGCGATAACGACCGTGGTGATCAGGGCGAGTCGCCAGAGGAACGCGGACGCGGGCAGACGCGACGGGTGCACGGTACGCGCCGGCGCCACCAGACCCAACAGGAACAGCCCCATCACGCCTTTGTCGAAGTTCAGGAACTTCGTGTACGGCGCCGAATCAGGACTGAGCATAACCGCGTCGAGCACGCGGGGGTTGGCGAACCCCGGGAACACATGCGCGAGCAGGCCCGCGCTCATCGCGAGCATCACGGCCAGGGCGAAGCCGCGCAACGCGCCGTCGGGCGCGTGGTTTCCGAGGCGACAGGCCGTGACGAACGCAAACAGCACGCCGAGGCCCCTTGTGTCGACGAGGCCAGCCACTTGCGATAGCAGCAGCGCCACGGCAAACGGCAACACCCACCACTCGCCGGCCCGCGGCGATGCCGTGAGGCGCGGCGCCCACAACGCCACGATGGCCACGGCGAGCGCGGCAAACGCCGCTGCGGTCAGCGTGGGCAGCGGCGTCGTCAGCACCGCGTGGCGCCGTCGTGCGCAGCGCTCACTGGCCGCCCGTGCGCGCGGGCGCCTTCTTCGCCGTGGAGGTCGTGGCGGGCCCAGAGATGCCCGACGGCGGTCCCACGATGGCCTGGTTCACAAGCGTGCGGACCCGGCCGGTCAGGTTCACTGTCCCGGCCGGCAGCAGTTGCGTCATGAACACGACCACGAGCTTCTCGGCCGGATCGGCCCAATAAGTCGTGTGATACGCACCGCCCCACGAGAACTCACCGGCGGCGCCGTAGCGCGGCGCGCGGCCGGTCTGTTCCACCACTTCGAAGCCCAGGCCCCAGCCGAGTGCGCCGTTCTGGTAGAGCGTGCCCACGTGGTTCGACGTCATGAGCTTCACGGTCGTGGGGCTCAGCAGCCGCACGCCCTCGAGTTCGCCGCCGTTCAGCATCATCTGCATGAAGCGGGCATAGTCGGTGGCGGTCGAGAGCAGGCCCGCGCCGCCCGAGAATGCCACGCGGGGTCCGCGCACGTAGGCGCCCTGGCCGGAGTGCGCGAGTCCCTGCTGGCCGGTATGCCCTTCCTCCGCCCGCGTGATGCGGCCATCGGCGCCCGCGACGTAGATGGCCGCGAAGCGGCCTTCCTTCTCGAGCGGCAGGTAGAACGCCGTGTCCACCATCTTGAGCGGCGTCGTGATGCGCGCCTCGATGAACTGCGCCAGCGTCTGTCCGGTGATGCGCTCGAT
>JANMDX010000368.1:0-14691 GCA_031376505.1 Acidobacteriota bacterium | reverse complement strand
GGCGGTCTATGAATTCCACCACGGAGACGACTTCTTCACGGCGCTCATCCGGGGCGGCTCGAACGGCGTGACCGGCAAGGCCTATCTCGACGGCGTCGTCCTGGCAGGGTGGCGCACCGGCGCCAGCGTGCACGTGGAGTTCGACCGGATCGCCACCGGCTGCGTCGGTGCGCCAGCGGGCCTTGCCTGCTTCGTCGGGACGGTTCACGTTGGGCGCGCCCCTCGGGACTGAGCAGGACTGAGCCCGCCGCGCGCACGAAGCGTCGAGCGCCTCATGTGGTGGCCAGGTTGCACACGTCGCAACCTGGCCCGCCACTTGACATCGGCCGCAGTCGATCGAAGATCGTGCGCGCCATTAGTCCTTCGACAACAGCGACGGCCAGTTCAACAAGACGGTGATTGGAGTGAACTCCTTCTGATCGGGCACGACCAGTAGAAAGCGCTGACTGGTCGGGTCGAAGGCAAAGCCGTTCATGCCGCCGCCAACGTGGCGTTGCATGAAGAGCATTCGGGGAGATCCAGGTATCACCGTCGAGCCGGACGTCGTCACGTCAACCGCCATGAACGCAGTCTCGGCGACAAAGGTCCTCGTCGAGGTTTCGTTCACGGCCGAATACAGAACGGTGCGGCCATCTGCTGTCCACCTCGGCGACCGCCCGTTTCCACCCGACACCTGCACGCTCGTTCCCGTTGGGAATGGCTGCACATACACCTGATAGACCCCGGACTTGTTAGACACGTAGGCGATGAGTCGGCCACTCGGCGAAAAGACGGCTGCGTTCTCGATGGACGTGGTCGCGATGACCGGAAACGGCTTACGGTCGCCGGTCATCGGGAGCGCCCAGATGTCCGACGTCTCGCCGCAGTTCGTCCACTGGTCGACCAGCAGGATGCTTCCGTCCGGCGAGAAACCGCTCGCGGTCTTGCATTTATCTGACGCCCACAGCAGCTCGGGAGTGGCGGCGCCAGCCGCCGGCTGTTGATACAGGTCGACGACGCCTTTACGCGTTCGGCTCGACGAGAACACGACGCGTTGGCTGTCCGGCGACCACACGCTGGGATTGAAATCATCCTCCGGGTGGAACGTGGACCGGGTCGGAAAGCCGCGGGCAAGGTCGATCTGCCACAAATCCATCCAGGCTCCGTCCCTGCTGAACGTCACCACCACCTGACGGCCGTCCGGTGACACACGCGGGTAGCGGTAGAAACCGTTCTCGGCGATCGTGCCCAGCGCCTTGCCGCTGCGGTCGAACCACGTCAGGCGACCAGTTCCACCGGTCGCTGGTCCTGACCGGTAGATCAGCGCGCCGTTTGCCGAAACCGAGAACGCCGCGCGCCCATTGATGTTGTCGCTGTCGACGCCTTCGGCAATCACCACGGCGTCGCCCGTCAGTCGCCCCTGCTTCTCGTCGAAAGGGTGCGCCATCACCGCGCCGCCGCGTTGATACAGCAAGAACCCAGGTGCGTAATCCGGCTGCGAGTAGACGTCGATGAGACGCGTGCGCGTCTTGGAGTCGAGCGACGCCAGATAGATCGCCCTCTTCGAGCGGTCTATGTGGCCGCCGACGAACAGGAACCGGCGGCCATCGGGCAGGAACATCGGATAGAACTGCCCCACCTCGTCGGGGTAGCCGTCCAATTCGGTCACCCGCGTCGGCTCGCCTCCAGTGTCCGGGATTCGGTACAGCCCGGGTAAGTCGCCAGTTCGGTTAAAGAGGATGACGCCTTGCGCGCTCCAAGCGGAGCGGCCGGTGGAACGCTCGGCGAGCGTGACCGGTGCACCTCCCGCAACGGCGACCTTCTTCAAGTTCCCGCCGGCGATGAACCCGACGAATCGGCCGTCCGGAGACCAGAACGGAGCCGAGGCGCCGTCGGTTCCAGGGAGCTTTTTCGTCTCCTGCGAACCGAGCGACCGAACATACAGGGCGCCCGGGCTGGTTGCGGCATCCGCAATACGCCTGGTCGCATCCACGGCCACGAATGCGACGTGACGGCCGTCCGACGACAGGCTGAGGGCGCCGTAAATGGCGAGGTACCCAAGCCCCTCGGGTGCCGGGAGCGTGAACGTGATCGGCGCGGTCATCGGCGACGGGCGCCTCGCCGACCACGCGGCGAAGCCGACCGCGACCAAGGCAACCACCACCGCCGCCGCGGTGGCACTCCTCCACACGCCATCGCGTGAGCGCGACGTCACACTCGCCGTCGCCTCACCGGCGCCACCCGTCTCACCGGCCACATCGTCTATTTCCAGACGCGCGACGGCGATGTCCGGCAGTCGACGCGCCGATTCCTTCTCGAGGCAGCGGCGCAGCAGACGACGAATGCTGAGCGGCGTGGTCACCGGCAGGGCGGCCCAGTCCGGGTCGCGTTCGAGAATTGCCGCGATGTGATCGGATGCCGTCTTGCCCGGAAACGTCATGCGGCCTGTGAGCAGTTCGTACAGGACGCAGCCGAACGCCCAGATATCCGTCCGCTTGTCGACCGTCTGGCCGCGCGCCTGCTCCGGGCTCATGTACGGCGCCGTGCCCAGGATGACGCCCTCGTGCGTGCCGCTCACCGTCACGGCCGGTGACGTTGAGCGATCATGGACTGCGTCGCTGGCGACGGCCTTGGCCAGGCCGAAGTCGAGCACCTTCACGATGCCGTCGGGCGTGATCTTGATATTGGCCGGCTTCAGGTCTCGGTGGACGATCCCTCGCGCGTGCGCGGCTTCCAGCGCATCAGCAATCTGCCGGACGATCCCGAGTGCTTCCGTCAGCGGGACCGGACCCGTGGCCAGTCGATCCGCCAAGGTCGGTCCTTCGACCAGTTCGAGGATCAAGGCGGGGACGCCCTCCCACTGCTCGACGCCATAGATGGCGCCGATGTGCGGATGGTTCAGCGACCCAAGCATCCGCGCCTCGCGATCGAACCGCGCGAGCCGATCGGGATCACTCGCAAAGATCCGCGGCAGCATCTTGATCGCGACCTCGCGGCCCAGCGTGGCGTCGCGGGCGCGGTAGACCTCCCCCATCCCGCCGGCGCCGATCCACGACGTGATCTGGTACGGGCCCACGCGCTGGCCTTCCAGGCGCTTTGCCGCCGTGTCCGCGAGCAGCACGGCCGGTGTCTCGAGAAAGCTCTTCGCGGGCGTCTCCGACGCCAGCAGCGACTCCACCTCGCGGCGCAGCGCCTCGTTGCCGCCGCACGCCTCGGCCAGGTACGCCGCGCGCAGGTCGGCCGGCAGCGCCCGCGCCTCCGCGAACACCTCTTTCAAGCGGGGCCAGTGGTCGGGGGGAAGCGTCACGTGCCCAGCATTCTACGCCCGGCGGGCGGCGCGATCGTTCGGGTCCAGGGGAAAACATTGGCAGGCCTGGGCCCGCGCTTCCGAGCTTGCTTGCGATACGCTCCCGGCGATCGTCTCACTCGTCACTTAGGGGGATCTATGCCGCGCCATCGCCTTGCCGCCATGAACCTCGGACAAGGCCCGCAGGCACTGCGCAGGATGGCCGAGTGCGCGCTGGCAGAGTGTCTACGCGGCGTGTCCGGGAATGCGCTCGAGCTCTGCCCCGAGCGCTTGCTCCGCGTGCCACACGTCAAACGCCTGCTGCATTCCGAGCCACCGGGCCGGTCCGTTGCCGGCCCACTTCCCGAGCCGAACGGCCATCTCTGGCGTGACTGGCGCGCTACCCGCCAGGATTCGATGCAGGAGCTGTCGTGAGACGCCCAACTCGCGGGCTGCCTGCGAGACGTTCATTCGCAATGCCGGCAGCACGTCCTCTCGCAGGATCTCACCTGGATGGGTGGGTTCCCGCTTCAATGGCCGTCGGACAGGGAGCACCTTCGTCGTCTTCGTCGTCGCCATCATCGTCGCCTTCCGTTCACTGACACGCCTCGAGATCGAGTTCGTGGGCGTTCGTTCCGTCTCAGCGAAACGTGATACGCCAAGGACCCAGGTCCGGCTGCATCTTCCGCCACGGCACTTCCGGTAGTCGCAGCTTCCCGTCATCCGGCAAGCGGGCTGCCGCTTCTCCAAGGATGAACAGCTGGCGCTCGACGGCGGCGCGTTTTTCGTCGTTCGCCTCGGATGCCGGCTGGTATCTGATCAGCGCCGAGGGCCGCGACCATCGCCTGCCCGTCACGTTCGCGCCAATCCGGCAGAACTTGACGGCCAGGTCGCGACGGGTGAGCCACCTGCTGTTTCAGGGTCTCAGGGATGTCGTTCCAACGATCACGGGCTACCAGCCGCGTCCTCGAGCCTCTTCAGCCGCCTCGGATTCGGTATACATTGACCGCTCATGGAAGCGGTCGGCGGTGACTTCGATGCGGGCATCGTCGGCACGTTCGACGTCGAGAATTTCGGCGACTTGTTGTTGCCCCTGATCGCGGAAGCAGCACTCAGCCGGCGCGACTCTCGCATCCGCGTGCGCGCCTACTCGATGCACGCCAGGTCCACGGCCGAGTGGCCCTATGCGGTGAGTTCGGTCGCCGAGCTGAACGACGCGCTTCCGCAATTGGCCGCCTTGCTGGTTGGGGGCGGCCAGATCGTGCGCTTCGACCGCCGCTATCCCGTGCCCGCGCCTGCTGGCGTCGAGGCACCG
This sequence comes from Acidobacteriota bacterium, assembly GCA_031376505.1. Classification (GTDB taxonomy): domain Bacteria; phylum Acidobacteriota; class Vicinamibacteria; order Vicinamibacterales; family UBA2999; genus CADEFD01. The sequence goes on along the minus strand of JANMDX010000368.1, from coordinate 10,111 downwards.
TTTGCGTATTGGCTGACGCCGGCGGCGCACGCCGCCCTGCTCGGCAAGCCGGTCGTGTGGAACGCGGTGGGCGTCTCGCTGGGCTGGCCTCGCACGGCCTGGCACGAAGAGCTCATCCGCGATGTGCTGATGGCGAGCGCGTTCATCGGTGTGCGCGATCGACGATCGCAGGCGGCGCTGGCGACACTCGCCCCCGCAGCACCGATTCAGGTACTGCCGGACACCGCCTTCGGCGTGAGCAGGCTCTGGCCGCTCGCCGACGAAAGCCGAGCGTTCGCCGCGTGGCGTGCCGAACTGGGGCTGCGTGGCCGCTACCTGGTGATGCAGGCGACCAACGCCGTGGCCAGGCGACACGCTGAGATCGAGACACTGGCCGAGAAGATGGGCGTGTCCATCGCGCTGCTGCCGATCTGCCCGTGTCACGGCGACCGCGTCGAGGTCATGCCGGCCAGCTCGAGACCGGTCTTGGCGAACCGCGGGTGGCCGCCGCCGGCGCTTGTGTGCGAGATCCTCGGCCGCGCGGAGTTCGTCGTGGCGTCGAGCCTGCATGCCTGCATCACGGCACTCAGTTACGGCGTGCCGGTGGCGCGCGTGCGCATCTACTGGGGACCGAGCAAGTACGACCTGCTCGACCCCTTCACCGGCGTCGCCGATCTCGACGACCCTGCTGCGATCGCGCGCCTCGCCGCGCGCGGGCGTCATGTGGAGGCCCTGGCGCGAAGTTGCGCAGACGCACTCGAGGCGTACTGGGACGACGTGTGCCACACCGTGCTGCATCCATCGCCGTCGCAGTGCGAGCACGCGCGGCGCACCATGCTGGACTGGACCGCGCGGGCGACTGGCGGACGAGCGCGTCCCGGCGCCGTCTACTCCGCCAGCGCGTGGCTCCGCGACCGGCTCTCGCGGTTTCTTACGGAGGAACGCATGGTTCTTCGTCGCTGGCTCTCCAGACGTCCGTAAGCATTAGCAGCATTGGCAGCGGCCGATGGTGACAGAATCCCCTGATCAGACCCTGGCCGAGGCAGATTGGGGACCTGGCACAGCAGATTGCATTGCCGCCCCCACGGCACAGCCAAGTCCCCGGCGTGCGGACTCCGCACGCTGGGATGGAGTCTCGCCGCAAAAGAGACCACGCCAACAATGGCGCGATGCGGGGTAATTGCCGGAATCTGGGACTCGCGTGGCGTAGCATGCACGGATGCACCTCCTCCGGGGAATCGTCCGCGCCCTCACGGTCGCCATGGCGGGCGCCGTGGCGCTCCACGCCGCCAGCACGCTCGACATCTACTTCATCGATGTCGAAGGCGGCCAAGCCACGCTGATCGCGACGCCCGCCGGTCAGTCGCTGCTCATCGACACCGGCTACGCCGGCAACGGAGCGCGCGACGCGAGCCGGATCATGGCGGCGGTGCGCGATGCAGGGCTGACGCAGATCGACTATCTGCTGATCACGCACTTCCATCCGGATCACGATGGCGGCGTCGTGGAGCTGGCGGCGCAGATTCCCATCAAGACGTTCATCGATCACGGGGGCTTCGATCCCGCGGTGGAGAAGGATATCGACGGCCCGACGATGGCCGCCTATCGAGCGTACCTAGGCGTTCGCGCCACGGGCGCGCACATGAACGCGAAGCCGAACGATCGGCTGGCGCTCACAGGCCTCGAGGTGATGTTCGTGAGCAGCGCGCGCAACCTCATCACCACGCCCGTCGCGGGCGCCGGCGCGGCAAATCCGGCGTGTCCCGCGACCCTGCCCGAAGCCGCGGAGAAGCTCGAGAATCCGCGGTCGACCGGTTTCTACCTCCGCTTCGGATCCTTCCGCTTCATCGACCTCGGCGATCTCTCGGGCGCGCCGCTCTATTCGCTGGTCTGCCCGGCAAACCTGCTGGGTCCGATCGACGCGTATCTGATCCCGCATCACGGCGGCAACGACATCGCTCACCCGTCGCTGGTCGCGGCCCTCACCCCACGCGTCGCCATCTTCAACAGCGGCGCCATCAAGGGCGGCGGTGCCAACACCTTCGACATGCTCCGCGCCGCACCAGGCGTCGAGGACGTGTGGCAATTGCATCGCTCGCGCAATTCCGGCGTCACGAACTTCGCCGACGCGCGGATTGCGAACCTGGACGAGACGACAGGACACTGGCTCAAGCTGAGTGCCACGACCGATGGATCGTTCACTGTGACCAACGGGCGGACCGGACAGGCGAAGGCCTACCCGCGGCGATGAGTTCGTGTGTCGACGGCCACAATCAGGCCGGTTCTACGCTATAGCGCACCTTCTTCATGGGCTGGAGCTTCGTCGCGGCCGCCGTCCAGTTGCCCCAGCCCGGGGGTCACTTACAGGCGCGGCAATTGTGGTTGTTCTTGGCGCCAAGCCCCTCGAGCAGCGCAATCGTGTCGGGAAACGGCTGGGTGCGCTGCTCGGGACTGTTGGCCATGTCCACTGTCGTCTGACCGGCACGGTTGACAGCCATCACGTCGGCGCCGCGACTGATCAGGTACTTGATCGTCTCGTTGTCGCCGCGGGCAGCGGCGTGGTGAAGCGCCGTGAAGCCGTCGGCGTCGCGCGTGTTGACGTCCACGCCAAGTTCCTCGATGAAGTACTTCGCCGCCGCCAGCCAACCCTCGGGCACGTGGCGATGCTGCTGTGCGACACGCGAGGTCCCGTAGCCCACGCCGCTGGCGGCATGGAGCGCCGGCACATGGGGCCCGCCCGGGGGCACGGTCTGCAGCCCCGACAGGTCGCTGGTCCGCTTGGTCGCGCCGTAGGTCATGCTGGGAATAGCGGGGTCGGCGCCGTGGCGGGCCAGAAGGCGCATCGCGTCGACGTCGAGGGCGTAGGCGGCGCGCCAGAACGCGGTGGCCCCGGTGAAGTCCACGCCCATGCGGCCCGTGTTGTAGGCGGCGTACCAGATGTGCGACGACGTCCGCCGATTCGGGTCGGCGCCGGCCTTGAGCAGGGTCTCGAGCACCTGCAGATACGAGGCATGCTGCTGGCTGCCGGCCGTGGGCTGCGGATACCAGGTGCGCAGCGCCCACTCGTTGTTGAGCGTCGCAAAGAGCGGCGTCACGCCGTCCTCGTTGGCCAGATTCGGGTCCGCGCCGCGCGCAAGCAGCGTGAGCGCCAGGTCGTACTGCCCGTTGATGAGGGCCACGGTCATCGGGGTCGAGCGATCCCCCGCCGTCGGCACGTTCACGTCGAGACCCGCGTCCACGAGTGCCACGGCCGCCGCCATGAAGCCATCGCGCGCGGCGTAATGGAGGGCGGTGAAACCGCCTTGCCGTCCGATCTGATCGATGTCCGAGGGCGGACGCGTGCCGCCGCCGCCACGCCGTCCCTCGTTCGGGTCGCCGGGGCCGCCGCCGCCCACCGCACCTGCCCGAGACACTTGCGCCTGGCCGGCGCCGCCGGTGCCAGGTGGCGGCGGATCGGGATCGAAGCTCGAATCCACGGTGCGTCCCATGGTCGCCGAGACGATGCGGTCGCGGGCTTGCCGCGCCTTCGTGTCGGTCGCCGCGCGTTCCTTGTAGTCGATGACGGTGGTCGTGGCCGTGAGATTGGCACCGCGAGCGGCGAGCAAGCTCAGGACGTCACGCCGGTCCTTCGATACCGCGAAGACGAGCGCCGTCCGTCCGTGGGTCGTGTCCACGGCGTCGATCGCCGCACCGCGATCGAGTAGGGCCTTCACGGCCGCTACGTCGCCGGCCTGGGCCGCCAGGTGGAGCGGCTGCACGCCGGTACTGGTCACCGGCCCAGCTTTGGCGCCGGCCTCGAGCAGCCGGGCCACGGCCGCCCCATGCCCGCGCTCGCTCGCCAGATGCAGCGGCGTGTAGGCGCCGACGCGCGTCAAGGCCTCCCGGGCCGCGCCGGCCACGAGCAGCACGTCCATCGTCTTCAGATCGCCGTTCAACGCGGCCCAGTGCAAGGCCGTCATGCCGTCGCTCTGGGCGGCGCTGACGTCGGCGCCACTGCGCAGCAAGGTCCGGACGCCGTCGACGTCGCTGCGCATTGCCGCGTCCGCCACGAGCGGTTCGGCAGCGGCCGTCAGGTGAATGGTGGTCGCACCGGCAGCCAGCGAGGCCACCAGCAGCACGAACGCGGAGGTCTGCAAACGAAAACGCATCTGGTGTCTCCCGCTCTCGATCAGGCCACGGTCGGGTTCGGCGCCGTGAACGAGAACTCGCCCGAGCTGTCGCCGAAGCTCTGCAGATCGTCGAGCCCGAGCCGTTTCAACAGGGTGAACATGACGTTGGCCATCGGCGTGCCCTCTGCCGCCTTGATGTGCACGCCGGGATCCACCACGCCGCCGCCTTTGCCGAGCAGAATCAGCGGGCAGTTGCGGTGGTTGTGGGTGTTGCCCACCGCCATCGGCGAGCCGTAGAGGATGAGCGTCTTGTCGAGCAGGTTCGCGTCGCCGTCCATCGTGCCGCGCAGTTTCTCCATGAAGTACGGCAGCATCGAGACGTGGTGCTTGTTGATCTCGGCGAATTCCTTGATCCGGTCTTCCGTGGCGCCGTGGTGTGACGCATCGTGGAAGCCCCGCGCGATGCCGCTGCCGGGATACACGCGTCCCGACCCGTCGCGGCCCATCTTGAACGAGAACACGCGCGTCGTATCCGACGAGAACGCCAGCACCTGCAGGTCGAACATCAGCTTGACGTGCTCCTCGAACGAGTCGGGCACGCCCGCCGGCGCGCCCGGCAATTCGCGAGCCTCACCGCTCGAGTTGCGCGCTTCGACCTTCGAGATGCGCTGCTCGATCTCGCGGATGTTGGTGCCGTACTGGTCCAGCCGCTGACGGTCCGTCGGCCCCAGTGACCGCCGCAGATCGGCCATCTGACTCGTCAGCATGTCGAGGATGCTGCGGTCGGTGGCGCGGCGATCGGCACGCTGCGCGGGGGTGCCGCCCGAGCCGAACAACTGCTCGAAGACCATGCGCGGATCGCGCACCATCGGCAGCGGCCGTTCCGGCGCCGCCCAGCTGATGGTGTCGGTGTAGACGCAGGCGTAGCCGTAGGCGCAGCCGCCGGACTGATCCACCGGCTCGATGGTGAGCTGCATCGACGGAATCGGCGTGTCCTGGCCGTGCCGCTGCGCGTAGAGCTGGTCCATCGATGTGCCAACCTGCACGTCCGACCCTTCGGTGAGCTTCGGATGCGCGTGCGTGTACATCACGGCGCTCGACCGGAAGTGGTCGCCGCCAACTTCCGGCGCCGACATGGCTTCGGCCATCCGTGTGTCGGTGTGGCTGATGATGGTCAGCTGGTCGCGGAACGGCTCGAGCGGGCTCAGACTGCCCTTGCTGAGGTCGAAGTTCTTGCCGGTGGCGGCGGGAATCCAGAGATGGTTCGCCTGGCCGTACTCGCTGATGCCGGCGGCGCCGTGTACCTGCTCGATGCACACGAGCCGCACCTTGCCGGCGGCGCGGGCCGCGCTGGTCTTGGCGAAGGCAGTGCCCGCCGGGACCATCGACTCGAGCAGTGGCAGCGTGATCGCGGCGCCGGTTCCGCGCAACATCGTGCGGCGCGACATGTGCTTCTGGGTCAAGACCATCTCTGTGCTCCCTCTGTCTTCTCGATCGCGTGAGTCGCTACCGCTGGGTGTCTTCGGCCTGGTCCGCGCTGGCCGTCCGGAACGCCGCGCTTCTGACCACGCCGCGGATGAGCGCCGACATGCGATAGTCGGCGGCCTTTGCATCCTTGACGATCTGCCGCACGGCCGGCATGTCGTAGTACTCGACCCGGCGGCCCAGCGCGTACGACAAGAGCCGCTCGGTCAGATGGGTGACGAACACGTCGGATCTGGCCACGAGCGCGTCGCGCAGATCGGCCACGCCATTGAGCGGCGTGCCGTCGTAGAGCTGACCGGAGGCGTTCACCGCCACGCCCCGATCCTTGATCCGCCAGGCGCCCGTGACGTCGAAGTTGTCGAGCGAGAGACCGATCGGGTCGATGACGTTGTGACACGAGCTGCACACCGGGCTGGCGCGGTGCTGCGCCAGCTGCTCGGCCACCGACAACATCCGGCCACCCGATGTGCCCTTGGTGGCTTCGAGCTCCGGCACGTTGGGCGGTGGCGGAGGCGGCGGGCTGCCGAGCAGCACTTCCATCACCCACTTCCCGCGCAGCACTGGCGAGGTCCGGTTGCCATGCGACGTCAACGTCAGCACGCTGCCGTGGCCCAGGAGGCCCCGGCGCGTGTCGTCGGAATACGTGACCTTGCGGAACTCCGGACCGCTGACGCCGGCGATGCCGTAGTGCCGCGCCAGCCGCTCGTTGACGAACGTGTAGTCAGCGGTCAGCAGCTCGAGCGCCGAGCGATCTTCCCGCACCAGATTGTGAAAGAGCAGCTGCGTCTCGCGCGCCATCGCCTCGGCGAGCGACTGGTCGAAGTACGGGAACGACAGCGCGTCGGGCTCGACCTTCGTGAGGTCCTGCAGGCGAAGCCATTGCGACGCGAACCGCGTGCCCAGCGCTTCCGACCGGGGGTCGTCGAGCATCCGCCGTACCTGGCGGGCCGACATCTCGGGCCGGGTCAGGCCGCCGCGCGCTGCCACGTCGAGCAGCTCGCGGTCCGGCACGGTGCCCCACAGGAAGAACGACAGGCGCGAGGCCAGATCGAGGTCGCTGATGCGGTAGGCGGCGCCCGGCTTCACGCCGGCCGGCGTCTCTTCGACGCGGAACACGAAGTGCAGACTCGTCAGCAGCGCCTGCAACGACTTGCGGACGCCGCCTTCGAAGCCGTCGGCCGTCGCGCCCTCGGTGTAGAACGCCATCAGCTCGTCGATGTCGGCCTTGCTGGCGGGGCGGCGGTAGGCCTGCGTCGCCAGGCGCCGAAGGATGCTGCGTGCGCACGCCACGTCTTCCCCGGGCGCCGTCGGGCGGCACGAGAAGATGGCGCGGCGGGCGGGATGGTCCGACACGCCCGTCGCCTCGAACGGGCCGACCACCGACAGGTTCCGCAGATGCGGCAACGTCGTCACGCCGTAGCCGACGCCGATCTGCGTGTCGGCCAGCGTGTGCTCGATCGGCTTGATGAGATCGTCCTCGGTGCCTTCGAACTCCTGAATGAAGGTGGCCGCCACCTTCCGTGCCCCGGCGCGCACATAGATGGACGGCGTCGACAGGGTGAGGCCGGTGGGGTCCGATTCCGACATCCACCGGTCCACCTTCACGAGCGCCACCCGTTCACCGTCAACCGCCACTTCCATCTCGATGTCGCGGACCGTGCGGCCGAACAGGTAGCCGGTGGGCTCGCCGTGCAACAGCACCTGGAACGTGTACTTGCCGTCGGCCGGGAAGTTGTGCACGACCACGGTCCCGCCGCGCGTGCCAAACGGCGCGCCCTCGACGCGCTCCTTCTGCGACAGCGTTCGCGGCACTTCGTACTGCGTGGAACTCGCGTCGACCGACGGGTCGCCCACGGCCACGCGGCTGACGTAGGCGGCAGCCCGCATGTAGCCCTGCATCACCGTGGCGGAGGGCATCTGCACGTCGGCGATGTTGTCGAAGCTGGCGCTGATGGTGTCGGCGGGCAGGTACGAGCTGACGTCGATGTCGAGCCCGACGACGGCGCGGACTGCGGCGAGGTACTCGGCGCGGTTGAGGCGCTGGAACGACCGGCGCCCCGGGTTCACGTTGGTGACGGCCGCCCGATCGAGTCTGGATTCGAGCACCGTGGCGAGCGCCGCGCGGCTGGCCGCATCAAGCTTTCGAACAGCCCCGCGGGGCGGCATCATGCCCGTGCGCAGCTTGCGCACGACCTTCTCGGCAACCTCGGCATGCGTGGCGGCCTGTGCGACGTCAAACGCCGCCAGCGACAGGTCACCGGCGCGCGCGCGGTCGTTGTGGCAGCCGACGCAGTGGGTCTGGACCGTCTCGTTCAACGAGGAGCCGGGCGCCGTGGGCGCGGGCGCATGGGATGGTGCGGGCCGCGGCGCCAGGCCCGAGCCGGTCCGCGGCGCCTGCGCCGCCGACAGCGCGGCCACGGCGGCGGAAAGCACCAACGTGGCGAGCGCGACGGGAAGTCTCTTCATGCGCATCCTCGTACTTGGACCCGGCCTCGCGAACACACGCCTGCCATTGAGACATATCGGGTAAGGAGTGTCCCTGGACGAGGCCGGGCGCCCGGTGCCGACAAACTACACCCTTCGACCTCGGCTGTCAGCCGGAATCCTCGCCCTCGGCGATGTTTCGTCTTTTCTTCGCAGGCTGAGGTCGCCGCGGCTGAGCGGGTTCCCGATTCACCTGACCGGATGTGGGTCAGTACTTGTCGAAGCCCTCAGTCAGCTCGATGTAGATGCCCGCTGCATCGGTGAAGAACGCAATCTTCAGACCGATTGCGGGCACGTCGCGGTACGGCACATCGAACTTGATGCCCTTGGCCTCGAGCTGCCGGCAGAACGCCGCCAAGTCCTTCACCTCGAAGCCGATGTGGTCGATGGCGCGGCCCTTGGTGGGCACCCCCGGCTCCTTGCTCGTCTGGAACGAGAGGTTCACGGTGCCGGCATCGGCGGTGGTCGTGATCTTCCCGCGGGTGCGCCGGGTCAGTGAGAACGTGTCGACGTACCAATCGAGCAGGGTCACGAATTCCGCCGACCAGAAGTGGATATGGTTCGGGATCGCCTTGGCCGAGAGCGTCTTGTCTTCCTGCAGCTCGATGCGCAGTCCGTCGGGGCCGAGCACGTAGGCGTTGGGGAACCCCTCGGTGCCCGTGAACTCGCTCTGCACGGCGTAGCCGGCCGCGCGCAGCTCGGTCAGCATGTCCGGCAGGCTGCGCACCTTGAAGCCGAAATGGTCCATGGCCGTGCCCTGCGATGGGCCCGTGGGCGCCTTGTTTGCCAGGGCGATCAGCATGTTCGGGAACTTGACCGTCATGAGCGGCCCCTTCTGAACGAAGACGCCCCCGAAGGTGTCGACCCACAGCTTCTTGTGCACCTCGATGTCGGACGCGTTCAGGTGCACGTGGCCGTACGTGATGCCGGCGGCATTCATCGGCGACAACTGCGCGCGTACTGGTGCGGCAACGGCCAACAGTGTGGCCATCGTCAGGATCAGTCTCGGCATGCTCTTCATGGAATCTCCAGGTGGACCTCGCGCGTCAGTGCGTCAGCGCGTCGACGAGGTCACGACGGCCTCGTCAAGCGCGGCCGTCCAGTTCAGTTCCGTCGATTCCACCACGAGATACGACACGCGCGGATCGTCGGCGATGTGGGCGGTGCCAGCGCCGGGACCGGCCTGATCGACCACGAGTTGCAGCGGTCGGCCGCTGATGGCGCTATACAGCCACACCTTGAATGTGGCGTTGGCAGCGGCTTCGGTTGAGCGAGTCTCCCATCGCAGGCGAAGCGCGCCGGTGGCCACGTCGAACGACTCGGTCTGACGACTGCCATCGCCTGACCACTGGCCCAGTGGTCGCCAGCCCGTGTTTGCCGACCTCACCTGTGCGGCCCGTGCAGGCGGCGCGTCGCAGGCCGCACCGAAGGGCAGCCAGCCCGCGAGGACCACCGCCGAGAGGGCGCGCGTGAACCGCGGCCGGCCACAACCCAGAGCGTGCGTCACGTCACGCGCCTCAGGTGGCCGCCGGCAGCGGGCCGCCGCGCACGGCGCGGCGCACCAGGTTCCGCATCAGCGGAATCTTGTAGGCGTTGTGCTGCAGCGCCACGGCGCCTTCGATGGCCATCTCGCCCGCCATCACGGCGGTCTCTTCTGTGAGCGGCCGGCCCGCAATGGCGCGTTCCACCAGTTCGAGACGCAGCGGACGGGCGGCCACGGCACCTACTACGATGCGGGCCTCGGCAATCTGGTTGCCGCTCATCCTGATCGTCGACGCCACGTTCACGAGCGCGAAATCCCACACCTGGCGGTCGCGGGCTTTCTCGAAGTACGCGCGTGCACCAGCCCAAGTGGCCGGGATGCGGATGGCGGTAAGCAGTTCGCCCGGCTCGAGCACCGTCATCTTCGTGATGTCGGTGCCGGGACCCATGAAGTAGTCGGCGGCCGCAACCACGCGCTCGCTGCCGCGGCGGCGAATCACCATCTGCCCGTCGAGCGCAATCAGGGCCGGCGCCGTATCGGACGGGCTCACCGCCACGCACCGGTCCGCATC
>JANMDX010000319.1:0-27271 GCA_031376505.1 Acidobacteriota bacterium | reverse complement strand
TCCCGACCTGGCCGAGGCGACGATCGCAGGACATCCTCCGGGATCGTCGGCGGGCGGTGAACGTCCGAAGTTCGGCGCCTTCGTTGACGGACGTCACGTGCTGGTCAAGTTCGCCGCTCGTGGCGGTGCAGGTGATGTCGTAGCCAGGCGCTGGTGCGATCTGCTCGTGCTCGAGGCGCTGGCGCTGAGTGTGGTGTCTGCCCGCGGCTTGCCCGCAGCGCAGACCAGCATCATCGACAGCGCTTCACATTGTTTTCTCGAGAGCGAGCGATTTGATCGCGACGGCATCAGGGGTCGTCTCGCCGTAGTGAGCTTGGCAGCGGTTCAAGACGACCCCGCGGACCCTTGGGCGCGAGCAGCTGTTCTCCTGAGAGACGCCGGCCGTCTGTCGAGTGAAGATGCTCGACGCCTTCAGTGGCTCGATGCGTTCGGCGCACTCATCGCCAATACGGATCGGCATCCGTACAACGTCGTCTTCTTCGCTGACGGCGCCACGCTACGGCTGGCGCCGGCCTTCGATCAGGTGTCGATGTTCTACGCGCCAACCGTCGATGGCCACGTACCGCCTCGGGCCTTTTCGCCGCCGCACGCGACGGCCGATACGCTGGAGGTGTGGGATGCCGCCCGTGCGGACGCGCGTGAGTTCTGGCAACGGGCGAGTGATGACGATCGCGTATCGGATGCTGTTCGGGCGTTGTCTGCCGCCAACGCACGCGTGCTCGTCAACTGAGCGCCGGTCGTGGTGCCGGTTGGGCATGATGGCTCCGGCCGTATGGGCACTCTAGCGTGACCACTGCGCCCTGAGGCGCGCGCGGTCCACGGCCGTCCCGCGCAGGTAGACCTGGGAGATCTGCCTCGTGTTGGTGATGTCGTCGAGCGGGTTGGCGTCGAGCACGATGAAGTCGGCGCTCTTGCCCGGCGCGATCGTTCCCAGATCGCCGAGGCCGAGAATGCCCGCACCAGTGCGCGTCGCGGCCACCAGAACCTGGGCCGGCGTCATGCCGGCCGCCACCATGTTCTCGACCTCGGTGTGCACGGTCCATCCAACGAACTGGTCGCCGAGCTGTCCGCCGCCATCGGTGCCCACGCCAATCCGAGCACCGGCTGCGCTCAAGCGTGCGATGCCTGCGGCCATGCGCTCCCATGCGGCGCGCGCCCGTTCACGCTCCTCCGGCGTCTGGCTCGCAAGCCGCGCCTGCAAACGCGCAATCTGCCCGGCCGACACGGTCTGCTGCACGAGCGGATGCACGGGATTCAGCCACAGCGCCGCCACGGCCCGCCGCGGCCCGCCGAGCGCCGGCAGGATGAACACGTGCGGTCGCGCTTTCACCAGCTCGACCAGCTCGTCGTCCACGCGCTGGAACGCGTGCCCGAAGCCGTCGACACCCGCCCGCAGCAGCGCCTTCGCGTCATCGAGCGCGGTCGCATGCACCATCACGCGCAGGCCGTGCCGATGCGCCTCGTCGATGATCGCGCCATACAGGTCCGGGGTGAGCTTGCGCACGGCGCCTCCGCGGTCGTCGACCCACGTCTTGACGATCGTCACGCCGCGGGCGGCCAGCTCTCTGACCGCGGCACGAGCCTCTTCCCCGGTCGTGATGCGGTACGCGGCATGCCGCATGTTGTCGGGCCGCACCTCGTCGGGCGGCGCCAGGCCACGTCCCGCGGTGAGGAAGCGCGCCGCATCCGGAATCCGGCCGGCACGCGAGTCGTCGCGCACTTCGAACGGGAGATCCGTGAAGTCCGAGCCCATGGCCTGTCCGGCGGCCACACCGAAGTACGCGTAGCGCTGCAAGTGGTCCACGATGTTCTCGCGCGTGTAGTTCTGTGGACCGCTCGTGAGGTCGCGCATGTAGCCGATGTGCGCGTGGGTGTCGATCATCGCCGGCATGATCGTCTTGCCCGCCACGTCCACCCTCGTCGCCCCCGCCGGAACGGTGACGCGCCGCTGCTCACCGACGGCGACGAACGTGCCGCCGTCGACCACGAGCGTAGCGTTCTCGATGACCGGGCCGCCGTCACCGGTGATGAGGCGCGCGCCCTCGAACACGAGGGTGCGCACTGCCGCAACGTTCGTGGCCGCCGGCGGAGCCGCGCACGCCGTGGCGAAGACGACGCTTGCGGCCAGCACCACGCCTCGCCGAATCGCACGAGTCAGCGGAGGCATGATGGCAGCCAATCGTCGGCGCCGGTGGTCACGGTGCCTGAGAGCTATTTCACCGCGAAGCAGTACAGGAGGCCTGCGCCGCCGGTGGCCACGAGGTTGTCCTGGCTGCACCCCCGGCTCGGATGCGTCGCGTTCCACGAACTGTTGCCGCCGCCCTGCTTGTCGTGGTGACCGAGTTGCGCGCTCCCCGTGCTGTTGCTCGTCCAGTTGTTGCACGTGTGGTCGGCAGTATCGGTGAAAGCCCGGCCATCGGCCGTCGAGCCGGTGAGGATGTCGTGCTGGTTCGGCTTGTCACCGACGCCGTTCACGAGTTCCCCCTTCTCGTTCAGCGCGAATTGCTTGCCCAGCGGGTTGCCGATCCGCGCCTGCTCGATGGTGTCGCCATGGAGCACGGCGTTATCGGCCGCAATGACCTGGCCGCGCGCGTTGTGCCACGGGCCGCTGCCGATGCGGTCGCGCGCGTTGACCGCACCAGGACCCTGCGTGCTGAGGTACGCGTGCCACACGGCCGCGCCCCGTCCCGCTGCAATGCCGAGCGCCTGGCAGTGCGCATCCGCGCCGGCCAATCCGCCCAGATTCGCGCCGTCGCCCTTGCCAACGCTGGTGACGAAGAACGACATGGGTGGTGGCGGGGCGGCGGCGGGCTGCCCGCCCGCGGCCCCAGCCGGTGGCTGCGCCGCCAGCAGGTAGGAACCCGACACCATCGCCACGGTTACCGCCGCACGTATCAGACGCATCGACTTCATATCGCTACTCCTCTGGGCCGAGGTGTGCCGCCCTCTGGCCAAACCTGTGAGCCGTCATTCTGCCATGCCCGACCGCCTGCGCCTCGGTCATCTGGGGCCGCAACCGTCGTCCCTCAGCCGAGACAACTACGTGGTCAGCGGACGCGCCGATACCACTGGGGTACGAGACCTGGCCCGGGACCAAGCAGCAGCTCGCCGCTGGTCATCACATCCATGCCGTGATTGCCGGCTGAAGACACCCACCCAGCGATCGCGCCGGTCCTGGTGTCGACCTTCAGCAGCCATCCGGGCGACAGGTTCGGCTGCTGCAGCGGCTGCGTGGACAGCCACATGAACGCACCGTCGGCCTTCAACCCGAACGTCTTCCCGTAGACCCACTCGCCCAGATACTTGCCCGTCTGGTCGAAGCGCTGCACGCGGCCGTTCTCGCGGTCGGCCACATAGACGAGCCCCGCCGGATCGATCTGGATCGAGTGCGGCAGCACGAACTGGCCCGGGCCGGTGCCGGGTGTGCCCCATTCGCGCACCCTCGTGCCGTCAGCGGTGTACTCGAGGATGCGGGCGTTGGCGTAGCCGTCGCTGATGAACAGGTGCCCGTTGGCCGCAAACGCCAGGTCCGTCGTGCTGCAGAAATTGTTGCGGCAGGGCGCGGGCTGGCCGCCCACGGCGAGGTCGAGCAGCACCTTGCCCTCGGGCGAGAACTTGATCACATGCGAGCTGGCGGCGTCGGTCGTCCACACGTTGCCTTGTGGATCCACGCGGATGGCGTGCGGCATCACGAAGAGGCCCTTGCCCCACGAACGCAGCACCTTGCCGTGTCGATCGGTGGCGATCACCGGATCGGCCTTGTCGCCGCGCTGCAGCAGGTAGACGGTGCCGTCCTTCGACGACGACACCCACGACACCATGCCCAGTTCAACACCGGGCACCGTGATGGCTCCGGCCTCGAGTCCAACGATCTGCGGTGCCGTGGCCACCGCCGCGCGAAGGGCTTTCTCCGCTTCGTCCTGTGGCTTCTGCGGCAGCGTCTGGCCGCGCAGCGCCACCGCCCCGCATACGATCAATCCAAGCGTCAGCAGGCGCATCGTCATCCTCCGCACGGACAGGTCAGGGCAGGTTCGGCGGCGGCACGCGCTTCTTGCTGGCCTGCTCGAACGCAAAGGCCATGGCAATCAGTTTCGGCTCGCTGCACGAGGCACCGGTGAACGTCACGCCGTAGGGCGCCGGCTTCGCAACGAAGCCCTCGGGCAGTGGCGGCGTGGGCGCGTTCTGCACCAGGCCGAACGGCACGGCGATGATCGGATAGCCGGCGCGCGACGCCAGGTTGGCGCCGCTGCCGGCCGGCGTCAGGATCGCGTCGAGCTTGTGCTCGGCGAGCACGGCGTCGATGCCCTGCGCGCGGCTGAGGCGCGCGTCCTTCGCTACGTCGGCGGCGTTCCTCGCTTTGTCTTTCTCCACGTCCATCTCATCCGAGATGTCGAGGCGCGACTGCCCGAAGCGCATCGCGCCGGCCTCGGCGTGCGCCAGGTTCCACTCGCGCAGCTCAGTCAGCGTCTTGACCGGCGCAGCGGGCCCGAGGCTCTTCAGCCAGGCGTTGAAGTCGCGCTTCATGCCGTACTTGAAGTTCACCGTGCAGTTCGCGTCGCCGCCCTTCTTGTGTTCAGCGCCCTGGCAGTAGTTGAAGAGCAGGAAGTTGTCGGCGGCATTCGCGGTCACGATGCTTGGCACGTCTGCCGGATCGACGACTTCCGCCCCTTGCGCCCTGAGCAGCGCGATCGCGTCCGCCATCAGCCTGGCCTGCTCCGGGTTGAGGCCGCCCTGCGGGGTCTTCTCGCCAGGCGCCGTGACCGGGTCGTAGAAGAACGCGCGCGGCACGCCGATGCGCACGCCCGTGAGCCCGTCGGCCTTCAGAAACCGCGTGTAGTCGCGATTGGGCGGCGGCGTGCAGGCTGTCGTGGCCGCGTCGTTGGGATCGGGAGCCGCGCTTTCGAGCACGCCCATCAGAATCGCGGCGTCCGTCACCGTGCGCCCCATCGGGCCGGCCGTGTCGTGATCAGCCGTAATGGGAATCACACCGTAGCGGCTGATGCGGCCAATCGTGGGCCGGATGCCCGCCAGCATGTTCGCGTTCGAGGGACTGGTGATCGATCCGCCCGTGTCCGAACCGACGCTGGCGGCCCAGAAGCTGGCAGCCGTGCCCGCGCCGGAACTCGAACCGCCGGTCTGCAACACCGGCCGCCGGTCAAAGGTGCCGGGCCGTGGGTCCATGCGCGGGTCGTAGGGGTTGTAGGCAAAACCCGCCACGCCCGTGTAGTTGGCCACCATTGGCGTGGGCGCCCCGGCCGTCCAATGCGCCAACTCGGTGAGCACGGTCTTGGCGATGATGATCGCACCCGCGTCGCGCAGGTTCTTCGTCAGCGTGGCGTCATAGGGCGGCATGAGGTCACGGAAGGCCAATGCGCCACCCGTCGTGCGGATGTCGGTGGTGTGGATGTTGTCCTTGAGCGCGATCGGGATCCCGTGCAGCGGCCCTCGGATCGTGCCGGCCGCGCGTTCCGTGTCCAGCGCGTCGGCTTCCGCCAGCGCACGCGGGTTCACGGTGATGATCGCGTTCAGCCGATCCTCGTAGGTGGCGATGCGCTGGAGATACTTCTCGGTGAGCTGCCGCGCCGTGAGGCGTCCCGACGACAGCGCCGCCTGGAGCTCGGGAATGCCTGCCTCCACCACGGTGAAGTCGGCCACCGACGCCGCGGGGACGCGCGCCGGAGTGTCGGCGGGGCCGCCGCACGCCGCCGCTGCGACGGCCACGAGGGTGGCGGACAGTGCGAGGAATCCACGTGACATGGCGATGCTCCTTGAGGACGCCTGCGCCTGCGCGCACGCCCGGGGCCATGCTACCGCATGCACCCGTGCCGTGTGGGCGGCCTCTGACCGCCGCTGCGAAGTTCCGGCCTACCGCGATTGCCAGGTCACGCGAGGGACGCGCTTCAGGAACTCGTTGGCGGCTTCGTCGTTCGTGATGCGCATGTGTGCGGCGTCGTAGGCGATCTTTCCGCCGGCGCGCAGAGAGACGATCCCGAGCAGCATCACTTCGGTGAGCTTGGCCGCGTACTCGAACGGGCACGACCCGGTCGCCGTGCCCTTGGCGGCGTCCACCCAGTTCATCTCGTGCAGCTCGTCGGGAATGCGCGGCAGCGTCTGCTTCGGCGTCCCGACCGAGGCGTGCAGCGACTGAGGCAGCAATCGAGGCTTGGCGCCGTAGGTCTCGTAGAGCAGCTTGCCTTTGGTGCCGACGACGAGTGTGCCGCCGCCCGCGTTGAGTGCCTCGTCGCCCATCTCCACGGGCTTCGGGGGCATGAGACCGCCGTCGTACCACGTCAGGTTGACGGCCGGGCGGGCGCCGTTCCTGGGAAACGCGTAGAACGTGGTCGTGGCGTGCGGGAACGCCACGCCGTTGAACGGCGTCGACACGGTTTCGATGGTCGTCGGGAAGCCGAGATCGAGCGCCCAGTAGACGTGATCGAGCAGGTGCGCGCCCATGTCGCCGAGCGGGCCGGCGCCCCAGTCCACCCACCCGCGCCAGTTGAACGGGTGATAGACCGGGTGGTAATCGACATGCGGTGCGACACCGAGGAAGAGGTCCCACGCGAGGCCCTGTGGCATCGGACGGTTGTCGAGGAGCGCGGCACCGAGGCGCGCGTTGATGCCGGCGGCATTCCAGCGCAGATCCTCGACGGGAGTCGTGAGGGGCGCAGGCCGCGGCACCCCTTGCGGCCAGAAGCCGAGCGGCCGGTTCGTCCAGACGTGAATGTCCCGCACTTCGCCGATCGCGCCGGCCCTGAGGTACTCGACCGCCTTGCGCCCGTCATCGAACGAGTGGCCTTGGTTGCCCATCTGCGTGGCGACCTTCGTCTCGGCCGCGCGCTTCGACAGCTCCCGCGCTTCGGCCACCGACCACGTCAGCGGTTTCTCGACGTAGACGTGCTTACCAAGATCCATCGCCGCCAGCGCGATCGCCGCGTGCATATGGTCGGGCGTCGCCACGACCACCGCGTCGATATCCTTCTGCTGGTCGAGCATCCGGCGGTAGTCCTGATAGCGCGCCGCCCTGGGCTCGGCGGCGACGAGCGTCTTCTGCCGATCGACCAGCGCGACGGCGCGCGAGCGTTCGAGGGCCGTCATCGGACGCGTCGTGATCGTGGGCGGCGCTCCGTCGTTACGCGACGAGCTGGGCACGCGGACCTCGACGAGATTGGCGTCGATGCGCTTCTGGAGCACGGCGATCTCGGTGGGGAGTGCCGCGAAACCCTGGTCGGCGTAGGCCCAGTCCACGTCGCACATCGCCACCAGGTTCTGGCTCACCATGTTGGTCATGACCGCCCGGCCCCGCCCCCCGACGCCGGCGGCGGCGATGTTGAGGCGATCGCTCGGAGCCTGGAATCCCCTGCCGAGCACATGCCGCGGCACGATCGTGAGTCCCGCGGCGGCGAGGCCGACAGTGGAGACGAACTGGCGGCGGGATCGAGGCGCGGGACACGCCATGGCTATCGGGCCTCGCGAATGCGGATCGCGCGAAACGCCAGCCCGCCTTCGTGGTCGCCCTGGATGCCGATGTGCCCGCGCGTTGCGCGGCCAAAGTTCGGCCATTTGCCGAACTTGCTGGCCGCGACCTTGGCTTCCCAGTCGGGGCTCCACAGCTCGTACTCGACCAGCTTCACGCCGTTCAGCCAGTGCTCGATGTGTGCCCCCTTGGCGACAATGCGCGTCGTGTTCCATTCGCCGACTGGCTTCAGATGCCCGGCGGGTGACGGGTATAGGCCGTAGGCAGCGCCCGCGCACGTCAGGCGGGTCTTGTTGTCGGCCGCCTTCTCGTCGTCGAGCAGCTGGTACTCGGGCGCGCTCCAATACACGCGGTCGTACTCCTCGGTGCCGCGGTAAAAGATGCCGGCATTGCCGGCCGCGCCGATCTTCCACTGGAGTTCGAGTTCGAAGTCGCCGAAGAGCGCCTTCGTAAGAAGATCGCCCGTCGTTGCGGTCTTCGCCAGGGTGCCGTTGACGATGGTCCACCCGGCGGGCACGGCGGCAGCTTGGTACCCGCGAAAGGCGTCGAGCGACGTGCCGTCAAACAGCATCGTCCACCGCGGTTGGGCCTGGGAACCGGAGCCGACCGCCGCGAGTATCAGCGCACACATCAGGAACCGCGTCTGCACATTTTTCATGATTGCCCGCCGCGAGTCGAGGCGGCCTCCAGGGAGCCGAAGAGCTGCGGCAGTTGTAGACGATTGCCGGACGAGATGCAACGGCGATTGTCCGCCGCTAGGGACGTTGGTGCCGGCGTTGGTAGCGTGCGCTCTGTAGCACGTAGGGACCAGGCAATCGCATCGCCGTCAGCACGCCGTGTGCGATGGTGTCGAGGCCGTAGGTGTTGCCCACCGCGCGAGGATGGGGCCAGTCGTTGTCGTCCACGTAGGGGTTGTTCATGTGTCCGTAGAGGACAGTGCGGTCGCCGACGTAGGCGTTGGGAAACCCCGGGGCGCCCCACACGAGCGCCCGTCCTTGGGCGTCGAGGTCCTCCACGACCGGATCGACACCGCCGTGCGAGCAAAGGCACTCCGGTGTCTCGTGATAGAGCCCGAGCGATTCAAAGAACTGCCGATGCGCGGCAGGCATGGCCTCGAAGAGCAGCTCGTAGGGCAGCTCGCACGTGCCCTCGTACACGCTCGTCCGCGCCGCGCGCGCCGCTGCACGAATGGCATCGGCCGCCTCGACCGAGTAGCTGCGGATCGTGGCGTCGGCCTCCATCCCCAGCAACCACGAGTGCTGCGTGTAGTCGCGCATCGTGCGCAGAAACCAGTCTTCGTGGTTGCCGCGCAGGCACACGACACGGGCAGACACGGTGGACATGAAGTCGAGGATGGCGTCGATGCATGCGCGGGTGTCCGTGCCGCGATCGATGTAGTCGCCGAGGAACACGACCGTGTCGCCGGCGCCGATGTTCGGCCGCACGCGCTCCAGCAGGTCGCAGAGCGGCTTCAGATGCCCGTGGATGTCCCCGATTGCGATGGTAGCCATGACGTCCGCTCGAGGACGGCGCCCATCCTACCGCACCGGCTCGCGCGCACCGGCGCTATAGTGAACGGGCCGCGGGCATCGTCGCAGTCCCGGGCCAAAGGAGCCGCATGATGCGCCGTGGACTCGTCGCGACACTCGCCGCGCTCGCGCTGGCGGGCCAGGCCGCCGGCACGCAGCCGCGAGGTCTGAAAGTACACATCTCGGTCGACATGGAGGGCGTGGCCGGCGTGGTCACGGGCGATCAGCTCGGACCGCAGGGCTTCGAGTACGGCCGCTTCCGCGAGTTCATGACGAAGGAGGCGCTTGCGGCGGTCATTGCCGCGAAGGAGGCCGGCGCTACCGAGATCGTCGTGGCCGACGCGCACGGAAACGGCGAGAACCTGCTCATCGAGCAGTTCCCGCCCGACGTGAAAATCGTCCGCTCGTGGCCGCGCAAGCTGCAGATGATGGCGGGCATCGATCAGACATTCGACGCCGCGATCTACATCGGCTATCACGCATCGACCACCAACCCCACGGGGGTCCGCGCTCACACGTTCTCGAGCGCGACGCTGGCGCGCGTGGCGCTGAACGGCGTCGACATGACCGAGGGGGCATGGAACGCCGCCGTCGCGGGCCACTTCGACGTGCCGGTCGTGATGGTCTCGGGCGACGACGCCGCCATCGCCGAGATCCGCAAGGTCATCGGCAACATCGAGGGCGCCGAGACCAAGAAGTCGCTCGGCTTCCACTCGGCGCTCACGATCACGCCCCAGGCGGCGCTGGTCGAGATCGGCCAGAAGGTGAAAGCCGGACTCGCACGGCGCGCATCGCTCCCGCCCTACAAGCCTCAAGGCGCGCTCGTCGTTGACGTCACCTTCAAGAACTACCTGCCGGCCGAAGTGCTGGCCTACCTCCCGATGTTCGAGCGCACCAGCGCGCACGCCGTCCGCTTCCGTCCACAGGACATGGCGGAAGCCGCCTCGGTCATGGAGTTCATCGAGGAATACCGGCCCGACCTTGCGCCCTAGCCTTCATGACGACGAGCGTGCCGAGCCGTCGCGCTCGCGCAAGTACCGGTTCGGCACGTTGGGCATCGGCGGCACCGGCCGGCCGGCGGCGGCCAGCAGCGCGCGCACCGTGCCGGCAATATCGCGTTCGTCGCGGTGCATCTGCGGGAGCTGCCCGAGTTGGGCGTAGGACAGGGGCGTGAGGTCGAAGAGCGCGGTCTCCCACTCGAAGCCGCGCCCCCAGACGAGCCCGGCCACCCGCGCGTCCGCTGCCGCGCCCGCGTCGAGCAGCAGGCGCATCACCGGCGCCGACCGGTTGACGTGCGCGTTCACCGTGTGGAAAAGCGGCGTGTGTCCGCCGAGCCCATGGCCGTCCACGTCAGCCAGGTCGTTCACGTCGGCGCCAAGCGCGATGAGCGCGCCCGCCACCTCGACGTGGCCGAACTCGGCGGCGACGTGCAGTAGCGACACGCCAGTGAGCGGCGTGAAGGCGCAGGTCATGGTGGCGCGGTGCTGGAGGCAGGCGGGCGTGATTGCCGCCATCTGCCTGAGCGCTTCGGGATCGTTCAGCAGCACGGGCAGCGTGACCGGGTCGTCGGCAACGGCGCCCTGCTCCAGCAAGAGGCGCAGGCAGGCAGCGAAGCGATCCGACCGCGTGTACATCTCGGTCAACCAGGTGATGGCCGGCTTCCCCTCGATGGGCGTCCGCACGTCGAGGCCGTCGGCAAGCACCGCACGCAGCCGCTCGGTCGAGTGCAGTTCGCAGGCGACTCGGAACTCGTAGCTCATGGCGCCTTTCCCGGGCCAGCCGTGGGCGGGGCGGCGCGGCGCTTGCCCGCGGCACCGCCGCCGCTCGTGGCGCAGTCAGCGCGCCGGCAGCATGGCCTTGCGCACCTTGGCCACAACGGTGAAGTTCGGATCCACGACGTTGGCGATCTCGTACTCGAGTGCCTGTCCCATGAAGGCCGACGCGCCGCGCTCGGAGAAGCCGTAGTCGGCCACGAGCCAGCGCAGCATCTCGGTCGTGGCATGCTGCAGCGCCTGCAGCAGCGGACGCGCGCTGCCGAGCGTCATCACGTGCGTATCGCTTTCCATGCGCGGCCAGTTGGCGGCCTTCTTTTTGATCAGGTCCACCGTGAACTCGACGTCCATTGACGTCTCGAGTCCGGTGCCGACGACTTCGCCTTCGCCTTGGCGCGCGTGGCCGTCGCCGATGAAGAGCAGGGCGCCGGGTTCGTTTACCGGCAGCATCACCTTCACGCCGGTCGTGACCCCGGCGTAGTCCATGTTGCCGCCGAAGGCGCCGGGCGTGGCCGTGCTGATGGCCTCCTTGCGCGCGGGCGCCACGCCCACGCACCCGAGCATCGGCCTGAGCGGGAGCACGATCGTCCCCGGACGTACGTCGGGATCACTGAGCCGCGCCACGCCGGCCGCCTTGTCGATCTCCCAGGTGACGCGCTTCGGGTCGCGGTCCTGGCGCGTGGCCATCGAGGCCGGATCCACGACGTAGGGTGCCAGCAGGCTGGACGAAAACGCGGTGGCACGGTTCGTCTCGATCTTCTCGAACGTGACCACCACGACGTCGCCGGGTTCGGCGCCCTCCACGTAGAACGGCCCCGTCTGCGGATTGGGACCTTGCGCCACGGCCTTGCCTTCCGCGTCCGCACCGCTCGCGTCTATGGTCTTGGTGATCACGCGGTCGCCTGGCTTGACGCGCAGGGCCGGCGGGTGCGCGAACGAGTACGTGTTGTAGTAGGTCGTGGGCACGAAGCGGTGCGTGTCGGCCGACAAGCGCGGCGCCGACGCCAGGAGCAGGGCGAGCAACCCGAGCGTCCAGGTGCGAGTCGTCATTCAGGGCCTCACCGCTACCGCGAGGAAAAACGTGCGTTGATCTCCGACGAGGGCACGGCGGCCGACAGCGCCGAGAAGGTGCCATGGTCGGCCATTTCGCGGGCCGCCTGCAGCATCCCCGTCCACGCCGCCCGCGCCAGGGCCCCGCCGACGCTGATGCGGCGCACGCCGAGGGCGGCCGCCTGGGCCACGGTGATGAAGTCGCCGTTCACGAGCAGGTTGACAGGTGTGGGCGCTACGGCCGACACGACGGTGGCAATCTCGGCGGCCGTGCGAATGCCCGGCGCATACACGCAATCGGCGCCCGCCTCGACATAGGCCACGAGGCGCGACACGGTCTCGTCGAGGTCCGGACGTCCGACGATGAACCCCTCGGAGCGCCCAGTGAGCAGCACGCCAGTGCCGCTCTGATCGATCGCCAGGCGCGCCGCACGGATGCGTTCGACCGCGAGACCTCGTTCAAAGAGCGGCGCCGTGACATCGCCGGTCGAGTCTTCGATAGACAGGCCTGCGATGCCGGTTGCCGCGGCGGCACTGACGTTCACGGCGACGCCGGCGGGATCCACGGCGTATCCGTCCTCGAAGTCGGCGTTCACCGGAACATCGACTGCGGCAGCAAGGTCACGCAGGTGCGTCAGCATGTCGTCGAGGCCGACGTGGGTGTCACGCTGGCCCCTGGACCACGCAAAGCCGGCGCTCGTCGTGGCCAGGGCTGGAAATCCGAACTGCGCAAGCACGCGCGCACTGCCGAGATCCCAGGGGTTGGGCATCACGAAGCAGCCCGCCTCGTGCAACCGGCGGAACGTGGCGACGAGAGCGTGGGGGGACTGCGTCGGCATGGCTCTTCGATCCCTGGCTGCGCGGCCCGCCGCAATCGTGCCGCTCGCGGCCGCCTCGACGACGCGCCGGCCGCGACGCTACTCTTCGTTGGCGTGCAACGTGCGCTGCGGGCCGCGCATCCGGCCAAAGAGCGTGTCGCGTTCCGCGTCGAACGCCGCGCGCATCGCCGTCGGCACCGGCTCGCCCGGCGGCAGGTTCTGATGCTCGGTCACCGGATTCACGTAGGCGCCGTTCCTGCGCAGGCCATAGTGCAGGTGCGGCCCGGTGGCCGTGCCCGTCATGCCCACGTTGCCAACCACCTCGCCCTGGCCCACGCGAGCGCCGGGGTGAATGGCGCTGGCAATCGCCGACATGTGCATGTACTCGCTCTCGTAGCCGCTCGCGTGCTTCACGCGTACCGTGCGGCCGCCGCCGCTCGTCCATCCGGCGAAGGTGACCACGCCGCTCGACACGCTCACAATCGGCGCGCCGGAAGGGGCGCCGTAGTCGACCCCGTTGTGCGCGCGGGCATACTGCAGCACGGGGTGCATGCGCGAGCGCGAGAACCGCGAGGTGATGCGCGGCTCGAACTTCAGTGGCGACTTCAGGAAAAAGCGCGTGAGCGACAGGCCGTGCTGGTCGAAGTAGCCCGGCTTGCCGGTCGGCAACAGGAACCGCATGGCCGTAAGGGTGCGGCCGTCGTTCAGGAACTCGGCGGCCTGCACGGGGCCGTAGCCCACAAACACTCCGTCTTCCCTCACCGACTTCTCCACCACGACGCGGAACGTGTCGCCGGGTTGCAGGCCGCTGTTGAAGTCGATCTCGCCGCCGAAGATGTCAGCCAGTGACAGCGCCAGGTCGAGCCGCTCGCCGGCGCGCTCGAGCGACTCGCTGATCGACGGCGCCTCGCGGTCGATGCGCCCCTCGACGACCACGCTAGTGGTGGTGCGCGGTAGTTCCACGACCTCGGCCTCGAAGAGCGCGATGTCGCCGTCGCGGCGCGAAGCGCGCAGCGCTCGGGTGGGGTCGATCTCGTATTCGAACGAGCGGATGCGCCCGTCGAAAAGCCGGTCGAGCTTGTAGATGTTGCCCGCACGCAGCTTGCGCACGTCGAAGCTCGAGGTCACGGCCTGCACGAGTGCCGACAGCTCGGATTCGGGCAGCAGATGCTTGCCGAGCATGCCGGCCACCGTTGTGCCGTTGGGCACGACTGCCGAGATGATGTCCGAGTCCCGAGGCAGCAGGACATCGGCGATGCGCCGGGGCGCGTCGGCCAAGACGTTGCCGGTGTGCTCGGGCAGCCGGTCGCGCACGAGCGCCAGCCCCGCGCTCAGCGAGAGGCTGACGAGACCGATGAGAAGCTGGGTGCGCGGACGCATCATCGTGCGGTTGCCTTGCCTACAGTCCGCCGGGACGGGGCGCGGTCGCCCGTTCGGTGGACGGCGGCACCAGACCCTTGATACGCATGTAGGTCACGAGATTGCCGTAGTGCTCGTTGCTGTGGCTGATGTTCTGCACCAGGATCTGGCCGCGGGGCTGCTGACTCTGGCCCATGGTGACCAGTTCGGTCAGGGACTGGTCGCTCATCGCCTTGTAGACGCCGTCGCAGTAGGCCGCGGCCGCCTTGATCCCGGCCACGAGCCCGGCCTTCCCCATCATCTTCTCGAAGTCTTCCTTGTTGGGGTTCGCCTCGCCCTTGGCCCGCGAGCAGTAGCTGAACTCGGAGTTGGCCACATGGCCCACGAACCCGCCAAACGTGCGCACGTCCTTGCTGGGCTGGAACGCGAAATCGGCCTCAGCCATCTTCTCGGCCGCCTCGGCCACGTTGCGCGAGACACCCGCGTGCATGCGCATGAGCGCCTCGGCCAGCACCCTGCTTTGCGCGAATGAGGGAGAGGCGACTGCCACGAGAACCGCCGTTGTAAGCACCAATCGAATCATGGTTTTCCGCCTGCCTGCCGCGCGGCTCTGACCCTGACGGACGAACGCTCGACGTGAGCCTGACCGCGAGAGCCGGAAAGACGAGAATTGTAACCCACGCGCCTGGGTGCGACCTGCGCGAAATTTCACCGGATCGGTACCACGAGCTGCGCGGTGGCGCCCGGCTCGACCCGCACGACTTGTGCGGTCTTCCACCCGGCGCGCTCGAGCACGACCTGGTAGTCACCCGGGGCGACGTCGCGCAGCGTCAGTGGCGTGGACCCGCGGTCCTGGCCGTCGATGGTCACTCGCGCCTTCGACGGCTCGCTGCGCACCTCGAGCACGCCAGTCGTGGAGACCCCCATCAGCTCGACGTACTGCGCGGTCTGGACGCCTGCACGAATGAGCAGGGGGATCACGCGTGGTTCTGAGGTGCCGGCGCGCACCTGCATCACGTGTGTGCCAGGACGGACGCGAATGGTGAGCGGGGTCACGCCGCGCTCTCGATCGTCGATGACCACCTTCGCGCCGTCTGGACGCGATTGCACGACGAGCTCGCCGTCGCCACCGAGGCCTTCACCCGGACGCGACCACAACCAGCCTGCCAGTACTGCCTGGGCCACTGCCGCCGCCACGAGCGCGGCCACGGCGCGCGTCGAGCGCCACCACGGCTCCTCGAGGTACACGGGCTCGGGCACCGGCGGCGGGTCGTCGACGACGGGCTCAGGCCGAACGTCGAGCATCGCGCGGGGTGCGACCGCTGCCGGACGAAGCGGCTCAAACGCCGCGATCCGCGCCGCAACCTCGTCGACCGTCGCCACCTCTTCGATAGCCGGTGGGACCGGCATCTCCTGGGGCGCTGCGACGGCCGGCACGGGCTCGGCGGCGAACTCGACTCGCGGTGCGGGCGGACTCGGCGCCGCGACCGCAAGAGCGGACGCCGCGTCGGGCGCCTTCTCGGCGGCCTTCCGCCGCACGCCTGACTTGCGCGGCGTCGCCGGAGCGTCGGCTACGACGGCAGCCGAGGCCGCGTCCACGGGCATGGCCCTGGGCGTGGGCGGTCGGTCGAACGCCACGGCCAGGGGAACTTGTCCAGGCGGAGGTGCGTCGAGCAGCGGCAACTCGGGCGCCGGCACGGGCAACTCGAACACCGGCATGAAGCGCGCAAAGCGGGCCACCGCCGATTCCAGCTCGGCCGGCTGGGCCAGCAACGACGGCTCGGCGGCCAGCAGACGCTCCAGCGCCATCTGCGCATCGAACAGTGTCCCGAAGCTCTTGGGCTGCAGCTGCAGCGCGCGCAGCAACCAGTCCCGCAGAGGTCCCGACAGCGGCGCGTGAATCACCGCCGGCGTCTTCTGACGGGCGCTGGTGACCAGGTCCTCCAGGCGCTCGGGGAACTCGTCGTCGCGCAGCCGCCGTCCCACGATGAGCGACAGCACGGTGAGCCCGACTTGCACCACGTCGCCCCGGGCCGACACTGCGCGCTCACTGCCAGCGGGCGAGGCCACGCGCAGCGTTCGCCAGAGGCGTTCGGCGCCCCAGTCGAGCGCGTCGATGGCAGAGCCGAGCACGTAGTCGGTGAGCACGAGCCGCGCCTGCGGCGTGAGCAGCAGATGTTCGGGGCCGAGCGCGCCGCTGGCCGTGTCGCGGCGTTGGGTGCCGAGGAGTGCCGCCGTGGGCAGCAACTGGCGCAGCAACAGCATGACCACGCCGATGTCGAAGGTCAGGTTTTCGGACTCGGCCACGTCGAGCAGGTCGGCAAGACGCCAGCCCGGGATGTGGTCGCTCACGATGGCCAGGCCGCCGGGACCGTCGGCCTCCACCCGGTGCACGCGCGCGTAGGAGGTCAGGCGGCGGCCGTGAAGCTGAGCCGCGCGCTCGCGCAAGGCCGCGGCGAATTCGGCGTGACTGGCGAGCACCGAGTCCAGGACCAGATGCTCGGTCGGCAGGCTGTCGGCGCCGGTCACGCGCACCACCCGGCGGCCAAGACCGTCGGCAAATACTGGCGAGGATTCGATCATGGGAACCCCTCCCTAGCATCAAAGTCCGCACCACCGGGACGGGGCGCGGGCATCGGTGCAGTCGCGCGCAGTGGCGAGACGAAATGTCCGGCCGGAGGGCCATCCGCCGGGCGCCCGGGTCCTCGTGACCCACGGTTCTCGCGGGTGGCTTACAATTTCGTGGGCCCGGCACCGACACTTTTGCGGGCGGCCGGTCTTGCCCGGTGCTGCGCTGCTACACTGCGCTGCACCGCGCGACTTTTCATGACTGGTGCCCCTTGGCACCCCCGGATTGGCGGTCTTTCACGATGGATGCGGTCATCCTGTTGTCACTTCTCGCGGGTCTCACAACCGGCGCCCTGGCGGCGTGGGTACTGGCCCGCGGCCTGTTCCGGCGCGAGCTGACCGAATCAATTGCCACGCACCAGGCCACGGTCAGCGCCGCACAGGCGCTCTTCCACCAGACCACCCGGCGAGTGGGCGAGTTGCAGGGCGAGCTCACCAGGTCGCGCGACGACCTGGAGCGGGCGCGCATCGAAGGGTCGGTGCTGCGCGAAGAACTCACGCGGGTGAACACCGAGCTGGCACACAAGGAACAGGACGTGCCCAAGCAGCTCGCGCTGCTCGAGCAGGCGCAGACGCAATTGCGCGACTCCTTCCAGGCGCTGGCCGGCGCGGCGCTCAAGTCGAGCAACGAGGAGTTCCTGAAGCTGGCGGCGGAGCGGATGTCGGGCCTGCACGCGGGCGCCGCCTCGGACATCGCGCGGAAGCAACAAGCCTTCGATGACCTCGTCACGCCGATTCGCGACGTGCTGCGCCAGGTGGATTTGAAACTCGGCGAGGTCGAGAAGAATCGGATGCAGACCGGCGCCGAGATCTCGTCGTTGCTCGAGGCCATCGGCCGCAGCCAGACCCAGCTGCGCGCCGAAACCACCAACCTGGTGCGGGCGCTGCGCACACCGACGGTGCGCGGGCGCTGGGGCGAGATGCAACTGCGGCGCGTGGTCGAGATGGCCGGCATGCTCGAGTACTGCGACTTCGACGAGCAGGCGAGCACCGATACCGAGGACGGCCGGGTGCGGCCCGACCTGCTCGTGCGCCTGCCGGGCGGGCGCACGGTGGTCATCGACGCGAAGGCGCCGCTCGAGGCCTACCTCGACGCACAGGAAGCCACCGACGACCAGACGCGCGAGCAAAAACTGGCCGACCACTCGCGTCAGGTGCGCGATCACATGACGAAGCTCGGCGCCAAGGGCTACTGGGAACAGTTCCACCCCTCGCCCGAGTTCGTCGTGATGTTCCTGCCAGGCGAGGCGGTGTTCCAGGCCGCCCTGCAACAGGACGCCCACCTCATCGAGTTCGGCGTCGGCACGCAGGTGTTCCCCGCCAGCCCGCTCACGCTCATCGCGCTCCTGCGCGCGGTCGCCCACGGCTGGCGCCAAGAGCGGCTGACGCGCAACGCCGAGCAGGTCAGCAAACTCGGCAAGGAACTCTACGACCGGGTGCGGCACCTCACCGACCGCATGGAGACGCTGCGTGGACGCCTCGACGCCACCGTGCGCGCGTTCAACGACACGGTGGCCACCTACGAGAGCCGCGTGCTCGTGACCGCCCGTCGCTTCCGTGATCTCGGTGCGGCAACCGGCGACGAGATCGGCGCGGTGAACGACGTCGACACCACGCCCCGGGCGCCACTCGGCGTGGCGCGCCTGTTTCTGGCGCAAGCCAACGGCGACGAGCCGGCCGGTGACTCCACCGCGCCAGCAATTGATCCGGCCGTCAGCACACCAGCAGTCACCGCGGTCGACACCGTCAAACACTGAACTCTCAAGGAGAAGCCGCCGATGCAATTCCGTGGACTCGTGCTCGTCGCCTCGATGGGCGGATGGATGGCGGCCTGCGGCGCCCCGGAGCCGGCGGCCCCCGCTGCGGCCACGACTCCCGCGCCGCCCCCCGCACCACTGCTGCAGCCCGAGGCGCGGTCACTCATGGGGCGGCAATTGCTGCCCATCGAACTGCCCGCGGCCGATCGCGTGAAGCTCGAGGCGAATCTGAAAGCGGCCGAAGACGAGCTGGCCAAGGCGCCAGGCAGCGCCGACGCGCTCATCTGGGTGGGGCGCCGGCAGGCGTATCTCTGGCAGTATCGCAACGCCATCAGCACCTTCACGAAGGGCATCGACCGCTTTCCGACGGACGCGCGCTTCTATCGGCATCGCGGGCACCGCTACATCACGGTGCGTAACTTCGATGCCGCCATCTCCGACTTCGAGAAGGCGGTCGGTCTGGTGGTCGGCACGCCCGACGCCGTCGAACCCGACGGCGCGCCAAACGCGGCCGGCAAACCGCGCAGCACGTTGCAGTTCAACATCTGGTACCACCTCGGCCTGGCGTATTACCTGAAGGGCGACTACGCCAACGCGCGCCGCGCCTACGACGAGTGCCTGACGGTGTCGAACAACGACGACTCGATTACGGCCACCAGTGACTGGCAATGGATGACCTACATGCGCATGGGCGACAAGGCGGCAGCAGCGAAGGTTCTGGAACGCATCACGCCGAAGATGGACATCCTCGAGAATGGTTCGTACCACAAGCGCTTGCTCATGTACAAAGGACTGGAGAAGGTAGAGTCGCTGCTCGACACGGCCAGCGCCGACGACCTCACCATCGCCACGCAGGGGTACGGCGTAGGCAACTACTACTTCGTCACCGGCGACCGGGCCAAGGCGAAGGCGATCTTCGACCGGGTGCTGGCCGGCAAGCAGTGGGCGGCGTTTGGCTACATCGCGGCCGAAGTGGATCGGTCACGAATGGAATAGGGCTCGGTGTGCGGTGCGATTGACGAGGGCAGCGTGCGATCTATACCATTGGTCTAGATCATGCCGCTCCCGAAAACCGCGCGAATCTTTGCGAACGGCCGCAGTCAGGCCGTCCGGCTGCCGGCTGAGTTTCGCTTTCCAGGCGATCGGGTGCGGGTCAGCCGGCAAGGGAAGGGTGTGTTGCTCGAACCGGTCGTCGCGGACGTGGACGACTGGTTTGCGGCTCTCGACGAGTTCGACGACGAGCCGTTCATGGCCGACGGACGTGAGCAGCCCATCGCGCCGCAGCGTCGCGTGTTCCCGTGATTGAATACAGCCTCGACACGAACGTGTGCATCGGGCTCATCAATCGTACGGCGCCCCACGTGCGCGCTCGGTTTGCCGAGGCGGTGCGGGCGGACTCGGTGCTATGCGTGTCGACGGTGGTGCTGCACGAGCTGTGGTACGGCGTCGAGAAGAGCGCACGCCGGGCGCACAACGCCGACCGCCTGCGCACGTTCCTCTCAGGCCTGGTTGAGGTGCTGGACTTCGACGACGCCGACGCGCGCGCGACCGGCGCCGTGCGCGCCGCACTCGAACGCGTCGGCACACCAATCGGTGCCTACGACACGATGATTGCCGGCCAGGCGATCCGGCGCGGCATCACGCTCGTCACGGCGAATACCCGCGAGTTCGCGCGCATCGACGGACTGATGTGGGAGGACTGGGCGTGACCAACAATCAGCCGAGCGGTCGCACAGACGACTGAACGACTCGAAACTCGAGCCCAAGAGCTGAAAGAGACTTCGATATCTAGGAAATGAACTCAGCGTCTTGCTCGCGTGGCAGGGCCGCGCATCGTAATTCCAGTCGAATGGGCTTTCCGGTCAGGTGCGGATAGTCCGAGAGAAGCCCCCCGTCGAGCGCATAGCTCGCGTAGGAGTTCACTTTTTCTTGCAAGTCGAACAACTGCTCGCGGCCGAGCCATGGTCGCGGCTCGACCATCACGAAAGCGACTGCGCCATTGGGCGCCAGCGACACCAAGTCGATTGTCGATTGCCTTCCAGGAGCCCCAGACTCCCGATAGCAGGAGCACGCCAGAGCGTTCGGAGCGCCCCTGGGTCGAATGGCGCGTCAACCAGTTCAGGTCAGACGCCTGACGAGCGTGCTCAGCCTGCATCAGCGGGTGGCTCAAGATTCTTGATTCAAGGTCGGGGTCACGACTATCCATCCCGCCTACCTCTTGAACAAACAAATCAACGGTGTCCGTTGCAAGCTCAGAGGCCTCGAGTGCCGCGGTACTCCCAGGATTCGCAACGAGTTCGAGCACGCACAACACCGCATTGACCGCATCGAGAGCAGCGCTGACGAGCAGCGAGTTGCTCTCGCCGGGATCTGGCGCCTGTGCCTCAGAATGCTTCACAGCGTCGTCCAGATCGACAACGGATTCGGAGTCTGCAAGCCAAGACCAGGCCAGGTCCAGAGCGTCGCGCAGCTTGCTGGGATCACCAAATCCCTCAGCGGAAGAGAACACTGGATAGTTCGCCAGGAGACGCTCGGCAATCGCCAACGAAAACGCAACCTTCGCAGTTTGGCGAAGAGTCTCGATGCGCAGCCGCACACGGCCCTGCTGGTCATCCATATCCTTCAGTTGCTCAGCCACGTTTCGTTGGACTCAGGGTCTGCACGCCTTTGTCTCGAAGCTCTCCCTCGCACCAGGCGCAGATCGGTCGACACGCCGCGGTGCCGGTGGGGGTCAAGCCTGCACCCTTGAGCGGCATTGACGCCGGTCACTTCGGCATGACCCACACCCTCCATTTCGTTGGCGCCCAACATTCTTCGTTGCGCCAGTCTCAGCCTTCGCTCGGACGACGATACACGAACGCCCTCCGCGGTTTCCGTCACCGCTACGGTCGTCGCTCTGCGGGTGCGAGCCGAGACCGCGCCGGCAATTTCGGCAGCACGGCTAGTCGCCGTCCGTGCAGCTCGAATCCCGCTGCCGGCTCCGCCTGGCACGCCAGGCTCCAGCACCGACGCGGAGTCCGCAACGATACCGACGGCGTCCAGGGCCGCGCCCGCCCAGTGCCGATCGCGACGTTGCCGGCGAATGATCCGATGCCGATGCCGACGTTGGCCACGTCCCAGAGCGTCTCCAAGATTCGCCCGTCGGGGTCGGTGTACTCGTACGGGTTGTTGCGGACGTAGGTGTAACGGTTCCAACGTTGAGGGTCAACTAGGTTCTCGTCGATCGTGTACAGAGGGTCCACCGTCGTGAACCGCCCCAGCCGATTCGCGTAGTAGCGCCCCCCGAAGTAGTCGTAGCCCGTCTCTGGGTCGCGCTCCTTGCCCGCATACTTGCGCGGCTGGCCACCGGCCGACGCCTCTTCGCCGAACACCTGGTAGTCGTAGCGCTGCGTCACATCGCCACTGGCATCGGTGACCATGCGCACCGAGCCCATCGGATCGAGGTGGTAGTACTCGATCGTTACTTGGGCCGCGGCCGGCGCGGCCAGGCCCAGCAGCACGACGAGCGACAGCAGGCCGTGTCGCATGAGGCGACCGAGGCGCAAGCCCGCGCCTGCGGTAGCACTGCGGCGCCGCCGGCGGCGCCCTGTGCGCGTGGGTGCCTTACCGAGCGTGTGCGCGAGCACGGCGACGGCCGTGTCCCGCAAGGGACTGGACCCGTCCGGATCGCCATGCCCCGCGCGCGGACCCGGCCACGCGGGCCACGGTCCGTCCCCCGTCGAGGGCCCCAGCCGCACCTCTAGGCCCCCCGTCACGTAGAACGTCACCGGCGTGGCATCCACCCACGCCCCGCGCGTGTCGAAGACCCGCGCGCTGATCGTGTAGGTGCCGGCCGGCACCCCACTCGGGGCGCCGAGCTGATACGGCGGCGCGTAGAGCGTGCCCATCGGGATGCCGCCGTTGTAGCTGAACTCCACCCGCTGCACGCCGTCGTCAGGGTCCGACGCCGCGGCGGCCACGGTGAACGGCTGGCCCGCCGACAGCACCGTGCCCTGCGCCGGCAAGGTGATCGTCACCGCAGGCGGCGCGTTGATCACCAGCGTGCTGGGCGCCGATACCGTCACCCCACCGCGGGCGTCGGTTGCCCGCGCCGTGATCGCGAATGTGCCGTAGGCCGCCGTGGCCGCCGTGAACGTGAACGGCGAGCCCACGGCCGGCGAGAACGGCGTGCCGTTGGCCAAGTAGGTGACCGTCACCGCGTCGCCTTCAGGGTCACTCGCCGTCGCCGTGAACGACAGCACGGTGCCCAGGTTCACCAACGTGCCCGACGCCGGGCCCGTCAGCGTGACGGTGGGCGCACTATTCACATCGACAGGATACGCCGTGGTGCTGTTGAACGTATGGCTCACGACACTGTAGGCGTACATCGTGATGATGTGGCGGCCGGGGAGCAACGTCAGGTTCATGCTGTAGCCCACGTAGTGGAACCGCGATGCCAGCACGGCGGCCGCACCGGGATGATACAGGCCGAAGGTGGCATACCCGGCGAACCCGCCATCGACATAGACCTGCACTTCGGAGACGCCAGGGCCCACCTGCGACGCCAGGTCGAAGGCATAGCCGGTGAGCGTGAGGGCGCCGCTCTGGAGCACCGCGTTGGCCACCGGCGACTCGATCGCTTGATACGGTTGACTCGCGCCGTGTCGGTAGGCCGTGTGCACCAGCTGGCCGGCCATGGTGATGGTGCCCGTGCGCGGGAGTAGATCCGTGTTGGGTGGGAGCGTATACGTGGCTCGGATGCCGCCTGCGATGGGCGTGACCGTCAAGGGTAGGCCGCTGCTACTCACGGGCTGCACCCCAGCCGCGCACGCGGGCCCCACCGCGATGTCGACGAAGCTGGTGGTGCCGATGGACGGCAGCCACGGGCTGTTCGCGGGCGTGCCGGTGTAGGTGCATGGCGCGCCGGCCTGGGTGATCAACACGCCCTGACCGCCCACGGTGTAGGCCTTCGAGCGACCACTGTTCGGCCCGGCTGCGGCCGTGAAGGTCACGACGCCATTGCCGTTGCCACTGAGCGGCGTCACGCTCGACAGCCACGATGGCGGCGGATCCACCACCGACCAGCCGCAAATGGCAGCGGCAGTGACACTCAACGACACGGAGCCGCCGCCCAGCGCGATAGTCGCGGGATTCAGCGCGGACACCGTGTAGGTGCACGCGAAGGCCGCCTGCGTCACCGTCACACTGGTGCCCGCAATCGTGAGTACGGCCGACCGGCTCGTAAGAGTCAGGTTCTGCTGTAGGTCGACCGTCAGGTTCGCCGTGCCGTTGCCGGTCACCGACGCGCTTGCCGCTCCTGGTGGCAGGCGCAACTGCGCCCAACTCACGGGCGAACTGCCGGTCCAGCCGCATCCGGTCGCAGCAGTAACCACGACCGTGGGGCTGCCCGCATCACTAGCTGGCAACGTCGTCTGGCTCACCGTCGGCACACAGGCCGCACCGGCCTGGTTCACTGCCACCGAGTAGCCTGCCACCGAAATCGTGGTCGACCTCGGTGCCGTGCCGGGATACGCTGCGACGGAGAACGCGGCCACACCAGAGCCCGAGCCGGAGGCTCCCGAGGTGATCGACACCCAGGTCGCCTGGGGCGCCGCAGTCCAGCCACACCCTGCCAATGTGGTGACACTCAGCGTGCCCGTCTCGCCCGCGGGATTGGCGGTCACCGACAGCCGCGACACCGCGTAGGTGCAGGCGCTGGGCTGTTGATTCACCTGTACGACCGTCGTCCCAAGGCGAATGCTCGCCGTTCTGGCTGCCCCGGTGTTGTTCACGGCGGCCGTGACGTTGACCGAGCCCGCGCCCAGACGCTCCGTCGTCGATGATAGCGTCAGCCACGATGGCACCGGAGCCACGAACGTGGGCTGCCACGCACAGTTCGCCTGGGCCGCCACCGTCAGTGTCTGCGTGCCGCCTGCCTCAGGAAACGGCAGGCCCAGCTCACGACCTGGGCAATTGATCGTCGGTTGCCGGCCGTGCGCGCACCAGGGCATCGACCGGCCGAGGGCGTGATCGGGCCCCTTACTCCTGGGCCAACACCTGTTCGAACAGGTCCGTCACGCCAAGCAGCCCGGCGCCGTAGGAAAGGTAGGCGCGATCGAGCCGCGACCCTGGCACGCGCACGATGCCGATCACGTCTCGCCATTGGCGACCTGAGACCTCGCCGCCTTTGCGATACCAGCGGAGCTTCTGTAGCAGCACGTCTTCAGGTGACTGCACGTAGAGCGGGCGCTCGACGCCGGCTGACACCGTCGCCACGCTTCCGGTCTAGCCCATCGCGGTCCAGGGGTGTGCCACCAGCCATGAACAAGTCGACCTTGACGGAGGTCAGGGCATCGATGACATTGGCGCTGCTGCGTTCCCAGTCGCACGATGGCCAGGCGCAGAAACTGCTCCCGCGCACTGGCCTGCGGGTGCCGCCGCCTGACCGCCTCCGCCGCAAGCGTGTGGAACCGTCGGCAGAGTCCCGACACGAGGCGTATCTTGCCGTCCGGCGTCATCTGCTGCCACATCGCGACCTGCACCCGCTCGATCTCGAGCGGCGTGTCGGCAGCGAGCGGAAGACGCGCGGGGGTCGGCACTGTGGGGATTATAGAACCGCGGCCGACCGGACGCTCATCGTCAGAACGCTCCCACGTTGAGACCCACGGTAAAGCTCCGCCCGCGCGCCGGCGCGAACTGGAACTGCTCCCGGTAGTAAGCGTCGCCCAGGTTCTCGAGCGCGAAGGTGAGGCCGACCCGGTCGCGGCCGCGCGACAAGTTCACCCCCCACGACACGCGTTGCACGGTGACGCTGTCAAGCGAGAGCAGATCCTGCGCAATCAGGAACGGCGAATCGAGCAGAGTCTTGGCCACGCGCCCTACCTTCGCCTGCGAGCGCACGCCGTACTCCGCCCACCACCGGCCGCGCGGCTCGGTGAAGCGGGCTGCCGCCACGACCTTCGACGGCGTGATGTTGTCGGCGGGCGTGTCGCTGAGATCGACGCCACCAGGACCCTTGCCGCTGGTCACCGTGCCACGCGTGAACGCGCCCGAGCCCGACAGCGACAGCACGCCGCGGCGGGTCACGATGGGCGCGTCGAGTGCCACCTCGAGGCCCTGAATGCGCACATCGGCGAAGTTGATGGCTTGTGCGAGTGGACCGCCCGGTGTCGTCGCTACCACGAGGTCCTGGGCGATGAAGTTCGTGTACCGATTCACGAACGCATAGGCGCCGCCCGACACGCGTCCCACTGAAAACTTGGCGCCCACGTCGAGGTTGTTGCCCACTTCGGGCTTCACCTTGATGTTGGGTGCGATGCTGCCGGCCGTGGCCGGACCGGCAAAGAGCAGCTCTTCCAGGTTCGGGTGCCGGTAGCTGCGGCCAAAGCGCACGAACGGATTCACGGCGCCCTGCGGATTGGCCACCAGCCCGATGTCGCCGGTGAGCGCATTCCTCGTGATGGTCTCGCCGTCCGCGTTGGGCAGGGTCGCGGGATCGATGGCGGGCGTCGCCCCCGCCACCACCGGGCCCACGTTGTAGCCCGGCGTGGACTCGGTGGTGACGTTATAGAAGTCTCCCCGGA
Source organism: Acidobacteriota bacterium (assembly GCA_031376505.1). Lineage (GTDB taxonomy): Bacteria > Acidobacteriota > Vicinamibacteria > Vicinamibacterales > UBA2999 > CADEFD01. The sequence continues at coordinate 1,322 of JANMDX010000319.1, read as the reverse complement.
GGCCGCCGATGATCGAAAGCCTGGGCGCCACGCGCCACTCGTCTTGTGCAAAGACGGCGAGGTCGCGCAGGGCGGCGTTGGGCACGCGCACCGGCCTGGCGACCGACGCGGGTCCGAGCACTTGGGGCGCAGGAAAGACCACCGCGGCGGGGCCGCGGGCGCCGAGCGCCACCTGCCCGATGATGGACGTCGTTGTCGAGGTCAGTCGCGAGTCGCTGCTGCGATCGCGATAGAACGTGGCGCCCGTGGTAACCACGTGATTGGTGGCAGGGGTGATGACGGCCTGCAGGTCGATGCCCGGCGTCCACACGCGCTGCTCGGTCTCGGACACGATGTCGAGTCGGAACACGTTGATGGGAAAGAACGCCGCCGAGGGCACGGGGAACTGCACGGGCAGCGTCGTCTTGAGCAACCGCTCGGTGCGCTGGTAGTAGGCGGTCAGCGACAGGTTGGCCAGCCACGGTGTGACCGCCTGCGCCTCATAGCGTACCGACGCCTTGTCCAGGTTGCTGTGCGGTAGCGACGTGTTGTTGAAGAAGTACGGGGCGGCAAAATCGCCGAAGCCGACGTCGTCGACGCGCCGCCGCTGATAGCGCAGGCGCACGCGACGGTTGTCGCCGAGCTTCACGAGCCCGGTCGCGTTCACGAAGTTGCCCGTCGCCTGCGAGTTGAGCACGGTGTTGTCGGTACGCACGTAGGGCGCGTTGAACGGGTCGGGGAACGCGTTGAAGGCGAAGCCGAAGTTGTCGTCGATGGTGTCGGCGCGGTTGATCTGCCCCGAGGCAAAGAAAGGCCGCGTGTCTTCGACGTCGAGCTTGCCGGCCTTGTAGTTGCCGTAGTCTTCAGCACCCGCCTGCACTCGAAACGCGTAGCGCGGTGCGGTGGCGCCAAGCGTGAGGCTGCCGCGACGGGCATCCTCGTTCGAGCTGTAGTAACTATTCAGACCGTAGATCCACCGTGCCGACGGCGTGAAGCCGGGCTCGTTGGTGACGATGTTCACCGTGCCGGCCAGCGCGTCCGACCCGTAGAGCAGCGTGCCGGCGCCGTTGACGATCTCGATCCGGCTGATGGAGTCGGGAGACACCAGGCCCACTTCGGCGCCCGTCCGATCGGTCGCCTGTCGCGCGGTGTTCAGGCGCTGGCCATCCACGAGCACGAGCATCCGGGTGGAATCGAGACCGCGAAGGCGGGGACGAACACCGAATGGCCCGCCGCCGACCGGCGTCACGTTCACGATTCCGGCCAGCACGTCGCCGGTCGAGAGCGGGTTCGCCTGATCGATGGCGGCCTCGCCAATCGTCTCGACGTGCAGCGGAATCTGG
>JANMDX010000314.1:0-1796 GCA_031376505.1 Acidobacteriota bacterium | reverse complement strand
CCCGCGAACATCAAGGTCCGCGCGGACGGCACCGTGAAGGTGCTCGACTTCGGCCTCGCGAAAGCCGTCGACCCGCCCGCGGCCTCGGGCGTCACGGCCATGAACTCGCCGACGCTGTCGGTGCACGCCACGCAGGCGGGCATCATCCTCGGCACCGCCGCCTACATGTCGCCGGAACAGGCGCGCGGCAAGGCCGTCGACAAGCGCGCAGATATCTGGGCGTTTGGCGCCGTGCTGTTCGAGATGGTCACGGGCACGCGGGCATTCCGGGGTGAGGACATGACCGACACGATCGTGTCGGTGATCAGCAAGGAGCCGGATTGGAGCGCCGTGCCGGCTGCCACGCCGGCCGGACTACGCCGATTGCTCACGCGCTGCCTGAAGAAGGACGTCAAGACGCGCTTGCAAGCCATTGGCGACGCGCGCGTACAGATTGACGAACTGCTCAGTGGCGCGCCCGAGGACGGGGGCAGCGCAACGACGGCGACTACCACCTCGTCGCGCGGACGACTGCCCCTGCTGGCCGCCCTCGCCGTGGCCGCGGCACTGATCGCAGCGATGGCGCTTCCTACGCTGCGGCATTTGCGCGAAGCGCCGCCACCCGCTCCGCCTGAGATGCGTCTGGAGATCACGACGCCTGCTACCGAGGCGCCACTGGATTTCGCCCTGTCGCCCGACGGCAGCTCCCTGGCCTTCGTCGCCTCAGGCGACGGCCGGTCGCGGCTCTGGCTGCGTCTCCTCGACCAGGCCGAGGCGCGGCCGTTGGCGGGCACGGAGGGCGCGGTCTCTCCGTTCTGGTCCCCTGACAGCCGTACGATCGGTTTCTTTGCGGCCAGCAAGCTCCTCCGACTCGACGTCGCCGGCGGCGCACCACAAGTGGTGGCCTCCGCGTCGGGGACCAGCCAGGGCATCACTGGCAGTTGGAGCGCGGACGGCACGATTCTGTTTCTGCAGGTGAACCCCGGTCCTCTATGGCGCGTCGCGGCCACCGGGGGCGAGCCGATGACGGCGACCGAACTCGATCCGCCACGCCAGATCGCGCATCGCAACCCGCAATTTCTCCCCGATGGCCGGCATTTTCTGTTTCACGCGACGGGCACGCCAGAGGCGGCGGGGATTTACCTCGGGTCACTTGACGGCGGCGCGCCCGCGCGGTTGACGACCGCGGACTCCGGGGGCGCGTTCCTGCCGCCCGACCGGGTGGTCTTCGTGCGACAGGGGACGCTCGTGGCGCGCCGGCTCGACCTCGCCGGCCGGGTGTTGACGGGCGAGCCCGTCACGTTGGCCGATCGCGGCGGCGAGGACCAGGATGCCGGCCGCGGGGGCTTCGCCGTGTCAGGCACGGGCCTCATCGCCTATCGCGTCGGCAGTCGTGCATCGCGGCAGCTCACGTGGGTCGACCGGACGGGCACGGCCGTGGGTGCGGCGGGCGAGCCAGACGCCAATTACCTGCTCGGTCCCGAACTGTCGCCCGACGGCCGGCGGGTGGCGATGTGGCGCACGGTGCAGAGCAATACCGACCTCTGGCTGCGGGATCTCCTCCGCAGCGGGATGACGCGCATGACCTTCGATGCGGCCGCTGAGATCGAAGCCGTCTGGTCGCCGGACGGGATGCGGCTCGCCTTCGCGTCGAACCGCACCGGCCGCTTCAATCTGTACGTGAAGGCGTCGAACGGGGCGGGCGCCGAGGCCCGGCTGGTGGACTCGCCCAATATCATGATTCCGCAGGACTGGTCGAGCGACGGCCGGTGGCTCCAGTACTTCGAAAACAACCCCAAGGCCGGCGGGGATCTGTG
>JANMDX010000275.1:0-22235 GCA_031376505.1 Acidobacteriota bacterium | reverse complement strand
TGTCTGTGACATCTGTGGCCACACGGTGCAGCTCAAGCTGAAGTACGACGTCGACGAGTGCCAGGAGCGCGGCATGACCTACGCCGTGCCCCTGAAGGTGACGATCCGGCTCGTGGTCTGGAACAAGGATCCGGAGACCGGGGTCAAGACCATCCGCGACATCAAGGAGCAGGAGGTCTACTTCGGTGACATCCCGCTGATGACCGACAACGGCACGTTCATCATCAATGGCACCGAGCGCGTCATCGTCAGCCAGTTGCACCGCTCGCCGGGTGCCTTCTTCCATTCGGAAGACAAGACGCTGTATGTCGCGCAGATCATCCCGTATCGCGGCTCCTGGGTAGAGTTCGAGTACGACTCGAAGAACCTGCTCTACGTTCGTATCGATCGCAAGCGGAAGTTCCTCGCGACGGTGTTCCTGCGTGCCCTGGGGCTGCGCGGCGCCGACGAGATCATTCGCGCGTTCTACGGCGTAGACCGTCTGCATCTGTCGGGCAATGCGGTGCACTGGGGCGTGAACGACACGATCGTCGGTTTGCGCGCAAAGAAGGGTGTGAAGATCCCTGGTGCCGATGTATCGGTGGCCGAGGGCAAGAAGATCAGCAAGGCGCACGTGGATGCCATGCGCAAGGCAGGCATCGACACCATCGATATCACCGACGAAGCGCTGGAAGGCGCATTCGCGGCGGCGGACATCATCGACCCGGGCACGGGCGAGGTGCTGCTCGAGGCCAACGAGGAGCTCACGGCCCGCGTGATCTCGATGGCGCACGAGAAGCAGGTCGAGACCGTCGACATCTTCTTCCCGGAGCGCGACGAGGTCGGCACCATCCTGTCGCAAACGCTGCGGAAGGACCCCGTTCGCACCCACGAAGAAGCGCTCATCGAAATCTATCGGCGCCTGCGTCCCGGTGACCCGCCGACGCTCGACAGCTCGCGGACGCTCTTCGAGAACATGTTCTTCAACCCACAGAAGTACGACTTCTCCCGGGTCGGGCGCCTCAAGCTCAACACGAAGCTCGGACTGAACACCCCACTCGACGAGAAAATCCTGCACCCGCAGGATTTCTACGAGGTGATCAAGTACCAGCTCAAGCTCAAGAAAAATCCGACCAACGTCGACGACATCGATCATCTTGGCAACCGCCGCGTGCGGTCGGTCGGCGAGCTGCTCGAGAATCAGTTCCGCATCGGCCTTGTCCGCATGGAGCGCGCGATCAAGGAGAAGATGTCGGTCTACCAGGAAATGGCCACGGCCATGCCGCACGACCTGATCAACGCGAAGCCAGTCATGGCGGCGATTCGCGAGTTCTTCGGGTCGTCTCAGCTGTCGCAGTTCATGGACCAGACCAATCCGCTGTCCGAGGTGACGCACAAGCGGCGTCTCTCGGCACTTGGGCCGGGCGGCCTTTCTCGCGAACGCGCCGGCTTCGAGGTGCGCGACGTGCACACCACGCACTACGGCCGCATCTGCCCGATCGAGACTCCTGAAGGCCCAAACATCGGCCTGATCAGCTCGCTCAGCTGCTATGCGCGCATCAACGAGTTCGGGTTCATCGAGTCGCCCTACCGCAAGGTCAAGGATGGGCGCGTGGTGGACTACGTGCTCGTGCAGAACAACGGCGGCCACGCGAAGTACAAGGTCGGCGATATCGTGCCGGCCGACGAACTCGTCGGGGCCGACGGTCGCGGCAAGAAGAAGGGCGTGGAGTTCGAGCCCCACGCGTTCTACCTGTCGGCCTGGGAAGAAGACCAGTACATCATCGCGCAGGCCAACGTCGAGCTCGACGAAGATCTGAACCTGAAGACCGAGCGCGTCAACGCTCGCAAGCAGGGCGATTTCATCCTGGCCCGCCGTGACGAAGTCGACTTCATCGACGTCTCGCCGAAGCAGCTCGTGTCGGTGGCCGCCTCGCTCATTCCGTTCCTCGAGAACGACGACGCGAACCGCGCGCTCATGGGCTCGAACATGCAGCGGCAGGCTGTCCCGCTGCTCCGCGCCCGAGCGCCCTACGTGGGCACGGGCATGGAATACATCACCGCGCGCGACTCGGGCGCCGTCATCGTGGCGCGCCGATCCGGTACCGTCGATTTCGTCGATGGCACCCGCATCGTGGTGCGTGTCGAAGGCGGGGAAGACGCGAGCAAGGAAATGGGGGCCGATATCTACCCCCTCACCAAGTTCAAGCGGTCGAACCAGAACACGTGCATCAACCAGAAGCCGATTGTGTCGGTGGCCCAGCGGGTCCACAAGGGCCAGGTCCTGGCCGACGGCCCGTGCACGGAGCTTGGCGAGCTCGCGCTCGGGCGCAACGTGCTCGTCGCATTCATGCCCTGGCGTGGCTACAACTTCGAAGACGCTATTCTCGTGTCCGAGAAGACGGTGAAAGAGGATTACTACACCTCGATTCACATCGAGGAATTCGAGATCGAGGCGCGCGACACGAAGCTCGGCCCGGAAGAAATCACCCGCGATATTCCGAACGTGTCGGAAACGTATCTGCGCGACCTCGACGACAGCGGCATCATCCGGATTGGCGCCTACGTGAAGCCGGGCGACATCCTGGTGGGCAAGGTCACGCCCAAGGGCGAGACGCAGCTGACCCCAGAAGAGAAGCTCTTGCGGGCCATCTTCGGTGAAAAGGCCGGCGACGTGCGCGATGCGTCTCTCATCTGCCCCCCAGGCATCGAGGGCATCGTCGTCGGAGTCAAGATCTTCTCCCGGAAGGGCATCGAGAAGGACGACCGCGCCAAGGCGATCGAGCAAGAAGAGCTCGACATCATGGACAAGAACCAGCAGGACGAAATCCGGATCCTGCACGAAGAAACGAAGAAGCGCGTGGCCCAGATGCTCACGGGCCGGGTGCTGCGCTCCGACATGTTCGACGAGTTCGGTCGCGAGCGGCTCCTGCGCAAGGGGCAGGCTCTGACGCCTGAGCTCATGCAGGGCCTGCCGTTTGCCGTGCTGGTGCGCGCCAAGGTCGAAACCGACGACGCCGGTCTCGAACCGGACCTTCGGGCGATTGAAGAGCGCACGGAGCGTCAGGTCGACGTCATCCGGCAGATTTTCGAAGAAAAGAAGGAGAAAGTCCGTCGCGGCGACGAGCTGCCGCCAGGCGTGATCAAACTGGTCAAAGTCTACGTCGCCATGAAGCGCAAGCTCCAGGTCGGCGACAAGATGGCCGGCCGGCACGGCAACAAGGGCGTCATCGCCAGGGTGTTGCCGGAAGAAGACATGCCGTATCTGCCGGACGGAACGCCCGTGGAGATCGTGCTGAACCCCCTGGGCGTGCCATCACGCATGAACGTCGGGCAGATTCTCGAAACCCACCTCGGGTGGGCGGCCCATGCGCTCGGCCTCTACTTCGCCACGCCCGTGTTTGACGGAGCGACCGAAGCCGAGATCACCGACTGGCTCGACAAGGCCGGGCTCGACCAGGTCGGCGGCAAGACGCGTCTGCGTGATGGCATGACCGGCGACCTCTTCGAGCAGCCGGTCACGGTCGGCTACATCTACATGCTGAAGCTCTCGCACCTGGTCGACGACAAGATTCACGCGCGGTCGATCGGGCCGTACTCACTCATCACCCAGCAGCCGCTCGGCGGCAAGGCGCAGTTTGGCGGACAGCGCTTCGGGGAGATGGAGGTGTGGGCGCTCGAAGCGTATGGCGCCGCGCACATCCTTCAGGAACTGCTCACGGCGAAGTCCGACGACGTCATCGGGCGCGCCAAGATCTACGAGTCGATCGTGAAGGGCGATGCCAGCTTCACGCCCGGCCTGCCGGAGTCGTTCAACGTGCTCATCCGCGAGTTGCAGTCACTCTGCCTCGACGTGGAACTGATTTCCACCAAGCGCCGCCCGGTCGAAACGATCGACGTGCCGGCCGAGCCGGTGTTGGAGGGCTGAGAGATCCATGATGAGACCTAGCTTCACGGACAGCAAGACGGCCCTGCGTGCCGATTTCGACGCGATTCGCATCAGCCTGGCGTCGCCAGAGAAAATCGAGCAGTGGTCGTTCGGCGAGGTCACCAAGCCGGAGACGATCAACTACCGCACCTTCAAGCCCGAACGCGACGGCTTGTTCTGCGCGAAGATCTTCGGGCCGATTACCGACTGGGAATGCCTCTGCGGCAAGTACAAGCGCATGAAGCATCGCGGCGTGATCTGCGACAAGTGCGGCGTCGAAGTGACGCAGGCCAAAGTGCGCCGCGAGCGCCTCGGCCACATCCGCCTTGCAACCCCGGTGAGCCACGTGTGGTTCTTCAAGGGACTGCCAAGTCGCATCGGCCATCTGCTCGACATCGCGCTGCGCGATCTCGAGCGCGTGCTCTACTTCGAGGCCTACGTCGTCATCGATCCGGGCGACACCGATCTCAAGCAGAACCAGCTGCTCAACGAAGACCAGTTCCGTAAGGCGCGTGAAGAATACGGCTTCACGAAGTTCAAGGCGCAGATGGGCGCTGAGGCCATCAAGGAACTGCTCAAGCGGGTGCAGATCGAAACGCTCGCCGTCGAACTGCGCGAGAAGATGCGCACGGAGACGTCGGCGCAGAAGAAGCTCAAGTACGCCAAGCGGCTGAAAGTCGTCGATTCGTTCCGCAAATCGAGTAACAAGCCGGAATGGATGATCCTCGACGTGGTGCCGGTGATTCCGCCCGAACTACGGCCGCTCGTGCCGCTCGATGGCGGGCGCTTCGCCACGTCCGACCTGAACGACCTTTATCGCCGCGTGATCAACCGGAACAACCGCCTGAAGAAGCTCATGGAGCTGAAGGCGCCGGACGTGATCATCCGCAACGAGAAGCGCATGCTGCAGGAGGCCGTCGACGCGCTGTTTGACAACGGCCGACGCGGTCGCGTATTACGGGGCGCCAACAACCGGCCGCTCAAGTCGCTCTCCGACACCCTCAAGGGCAAACAGGGCCGGTTCCGCCAGAATCTTCTGGGCAAGCGTGTCGACTACTCGGGACGTTCGGTCATCGTCGTCGGACCCGAGCTAAAACTCCACCAGTGCGGTCTGCCGAAGAAGATGGCGCTCGAACTGTTCAAGCCGTTCATCTACAACAAGCTCGAACAGCGGGGCCTTGTTGCCACCATCAAGCAAGCCAAGGAGATGGTCGAGAAGCAGGTGCCCGAAGTCTGGGATGTGCTCGAAGAGGTGATCAAGGAGCATCCGGTGTTGCTCAACCGCGCGCCGACGCTCCATCGGCTGGGCATTCAGGCCTTTGAGCCGGTGCTGGTCGAGGGCAAGGCCATCCGCATCCACCCGCTCGTCTGCACGGCGTTCAACGCCGACTTCGACGGCGACCAGATGGCGGTGCACATTCCGCTGTCGCCCGAAGCGCAGATCGAAGCGACCGAGCTGATGATGTCCTCGCGCAACGTGCTCTCGCCGAGCAACGGCGCGCCCATCACAGTGCCGTCGCAGGATATCGTGCTCGGCTGCTACTACATGACGAAGTCGAAGTCTGGCGCCAAGGGCGAAGGCCGCGCGTTCGGCAGCACCGACGACGTCGTGCTCGCCCTCGAAGCGGGCGAACTCGAGACGCTGTCGCCCATCCGTCTGCGCTACACGGGTCCCCTCCAGGACCTGACCGCGGCGCGCGACGACCAGGACGTGCTCCACACCGAGGTGCAGCACGTCGAGAACAAGATCATCAACACGACCGTGGGCCGTGTCCTGTTCAACGCGGCGCTGCCCAAGGGCTTGCCGTTCGTGAACGGCCTGCTCAAGAAGAAGGGCCTGCAGCAGCTGGTGCAGCGTTGCTACCTGCACCACGGCTTGCAGCTCACCGTCGAGATGCTCGACGGGCTGAAGACCACGGGTTTCACCTATGCGACCAAGTCGGGTCTGTCGGTCGGGATCAAGGATCTGATCATCCCGAAGAGCAAGCCCGAGGTGGTGGCACGCGCCAGCGACGAGGTCATCCGCGTCGAGCAGCAGTATCTCGAAGGCGCGATCACCAACGGCGAACGCAAGAACAAGATCATCGCGCTCTGGTCGGACGTGACCGAAAAGGTCGCCGACGAGATGTTCGGTGAAATGGAAAAGCTCGACCGTGAGGGCCGGACGTTCAACCCGGTCTTCATCATGGCCGACTCGGGTGCCCGCGGCAGCAAGCAGCAGATTCGTCAGCTGGCCGGCATGCGCGGCCTGATGGCGAAGCCGTCGGGTGAAATCATCGAGACGCCGATTCGGGCGAACTTCCGCGAAGGCCTGTCGGTGCTCGAGTACTTCATCTCGACCCACGGCGCCCGGAAGGGCCTGGCCGATACCGCGCTGAAGACCGCCGACTCCGGCTACCTCACGCGCCGCCTGGTGGACGTGGCGCAGGACGTGATCATCTCTGAGATCGACTGCGGTACGGTCGATGGCATCGAAGCGCGGGCCATCGTGGAGAGCGGCGAGATCATCGAGCCCTTGCGCGACCGCATCATCGGCCGCGTGTCGCTCGAGAAGATCATCGACGCGGTGACGGGCAATGTCGTGCTCGACGTGAACGACGTGATCGACGAAGACAAGGCGTCGGAGGTCCAGGACGCTGGCATCGAGAAGGTGAAAATTCGCTCGGTGCTGACGTGCCAGTCACGCCGCGGCGTGTGCGCGAACTGCTACGGCCGTGACTTGTCGACCGGCAAGCGAGTCGAATTGGGTCTGGCCGTGGGAGTCATCGCGGCGCAGTCGATCGGCGAGCCCGGCACGCAGCTCACGATGCGGACGTTCCATATCGGCGGCACGGCATCGCGGGTGTCGGAGCAGTCGGGCCTGGAGGCGAAATTCGCGGGCCTGGTGCGCTTTGACAACCTCGCGGTGGTCGAACGCGTCAAGGGCGCCCCCGGCACTGCGGCCGACCTCATCGTGATGAACCGAAACGGTCACATCGTCGTGCAGGACGACAAGGGCCGTGATCGTGAGCGCTACCAGGTGGTCTACGGCGCGCATTTACGCGTCAAGGATGGCCAGAAGGTGGATCAGGGCCAGATTTTGGTCGAGTGGGATCCCTACACCTTCTCGATTCTCACCGAAGAGACCGGCAACGTCCGGTTCAAGGACATCGTCGAAGGCGTCACGGTGCACGAGGATCTCGACGAGATCACCGGTCTGTCGCGTCTGATCGTGATGGACTCGGCCGACGAGAAGCGGCAGCCGACGGTGGAGATTCGGGGCGCCGACGGCAAGGTCGGCCGTAAGTACATCATGCCGGTCCACGCGCACATGATGGTGCAGGACGGCGAGGAGGTGCTGGCGGGCGACGTGCTCGCGAAGATTCCGCGGGAGACCACCAAGACCAAGGACATCACGGGCGGTTTGCCGCGCGTCGTCGAGCTCTTCGAAGCGCGTAAGCCGCGCGACCCGGCGGTGATCAGCGAGATCGACGGCATCGTGAAGCACGGCGGCGTCGTCAAGGGCCAGCGCAAGATAATGATCGTGCCCGACGAAGGCGGCGGTGAGGCGCGCGAGTACTCGATTCCGCGCGGTGTGCATGTGAACGTGCAGGACGGCGAACGTGTCCGCGCCGGCGACCCGCTCATGGACGGTCCGAGCAACCCGCACGACATCCTCCACGTGCTGGGCGAGAAGGAACTGCAGAAGTACCTCGTCAACGAAGTGCAGGAGGTCTACCGTCTGCAGGGCGTGAACATCAACGACAAACACATTGAAGTGATGGTTCGTCAGATGCTGCGCTGGGTGCGCGTCGAGGATGTGGGCGACACCGAGTTCCTGATCGACGAACAGGTGGACAAGTTCCGCTTCCTGAGCGAGAACGAACGGGTGCTCGGCGATAGCGGGCGTCCCGCCACTGCGCAGCCGTTGCTGCTCGGCATCACCAAGGCGTCGCTGTCCACCGAGTCGTTCATCTCGGCGGCGTCGTTCCAGGAGACGACGCGCGTTCTGACGGAGGCATCGATTTCCGGCAAGGTCGACCATTTGCGCGGCCTCAAGGAGAACGTCACGATGGGCCGCCTGATTCCGGCGGGCACGGGCTTCTGGTGGTATCGGCATCTGTCGATTCCCGCCGACGAACCGCCGCCGCCGCCGGCTCCGCCGCAGCCCGCTGACGATGATCTGGAGCTCGATCGTGAGCTTGAGTATCTGGTCGAGCCCGACGAGCCGGTGACACGTGGCACTGGTGGGAGCGTCGGGGACTAGGGGCGAGTCTCGGGACTCGGTGCCGGGTTTCGGGAACGAACACACGGAGAGGGGCGCGCGATTGCATCGCGCGCCCCTTGTCTTGTACCGGACGATGGGGCTGACTCTTTCCAGAGCCCCGAGTCCCGGTGTGTGTCTACGCGCGGACGGTTGAACGCTTGGCTGCGGAAAGCATGGAGCTGGCCGTGTAGACCACCACGATGACAACCAGCCAGCGCACGTAGAGCAGCGGTAGCGACTTCACGATGAAGGCCGCCACCAGCACTGCGAGCGGACCCCCGAGCGCCAGGCCGACGGCCGCGCGCAGGTTGTATGCGTTCTTGGCGATGAACTGCATGCTGCCTACCGGCATCAGGAAGGCGCAGGAGCCCATCATGATCGGGTAGGCTGCCGTGGGGTCCATGCCGAGCAGGCTGATGAGAATCATGCACGGGGCATAGAGGCCTATGCCGAGGGTCATCAACGCGCCGAGCACGAGGTTCACCGACAGGGCGACCGCGAGTTTCCAGCCGGTGAGGGCGAGCGCGGTGCCGCCGCCCGGGACGAGTCCGAGTAATTGCAGCAGCATGATGCTGGCCGCGACAAAGAGCGCTGTGCCCATGGCGAGCTGGACGGTGCGCCGCGGCATGCCGGCGACGATGCCGGCGCCGAGCCACGCGCCAGTCGCCGCCGCGGCAAGCATCAGCGCGAGGGTCGTGAACTCGACCGCCACAAGCTGGGTATAGATGATCGCCTGCACCACTGTGGGCACGACGTGGCCAACGTTGAGTGTGCCGGGAATCTGCTCGTCGGGCACGAGCTTCCATCCCCGGAACATGGCGGTCGTCGTCGCATAGGAACCGATGCCGAGCGTGTCGAGGAAGTTCGTGATCGCACCAATGCCCAGGTGCAGCGCGGTGGGACGCACGGGCTCATGAGAGCCGTGGCCACCGCTGGCAAGCCTGGCGCGGGCAGTCGCGATCCACTTCACGAGATACGCCACGGTGAGCGCCAGCATTGCGGCGATGAGCAGGGTCTTTGAGTCCATGGTCTCCTTGGCGGAACGGGTCCGTTCCGAAACTAGCGTCGCGGGCGCCCGTCGAGGTCAGCCCACGAACTTGTAGCCGCTGCCGTGAATCGTGAGGATGTGCTCGGGCTCGTGGGGTGCCCGCTCGATCTTCTGCCGCAGTTTGGCCACGAAGTTGTCGATGGTTCTGGTCGTCGGGAACTCCTCGTAGCCCCAGACTTCGTTCAGAATCTGCTCGCGGGTCACGACCTTGCCGCGGTGCTGCACGAAGTAGCGCAATAGCTCGAATTCGCGCGCGGTGAATTCCACGCGATGCTTCTCCCGCCGTGCCTGGTGCAGCTTGAAGTCGATTTCGAGATCGCCGACGCGGACGACCTCATCGGCGGGTGGCCGGTTGCTGGTGCGGCGCAGCACGGCTCGCACGCGCGCAAGCAGCTCGGTGATCGAGAAGGGCTTGGTGACGTAGTCGTCGGCGCCGAGCTCGAGACCCAGCACCTTGTCGGTTTCCGCCGACCGCGCCGTCAGCATGACGATCGACGTGGTCGTCGAACGCTCACGCAGCTCCCGACACACGTCGAAGCCGTTCTTTCGGGGCAGCATCAGGTCGAGAATGACCAGGTCAGGATTGAACGTGGCCGCGCGGGCGAGGCCCTGCTCGCCGTCGGTGGCTGTCTGCACGTCGTAGCCCTCGAGCTCAAGGTTGTCACGCAGTCCGAGCAGCATTTGCGGCTCGTCCTCGATCACCAGAATTCGCTTCATGTCGATCTCCGTACGCATCGGCCGTGCCGGCCGGGATGGGGAAGGCAAGGGTGAAGGTACTGCCGCGCCCAGGTTCGCTCTGGACGCCGACCGAACCGCCGTGACCGCGCATGGTGTGGTCCACAATCGCCAGGCCGAGACCGCAACCCTGCGGCCCGCCGCCCAGTCCGCTCTCGACCCGATAGAACTTGCGGAAGACGAGCGGCAGATCGCGCTTGGCGATGCCGATGCCATGATCGGTGACCCGAACAGCCACGTCGTCGCCTTGGCGCGCCACGTTCACTTCGATATCCCGGTTCTCGCGCGAGTACTTCATCGCATTCGCCAGGACGTTCTCGATGGCCTGCTGAACGGCGCCGGTATCGAGGTCAACCGCCGGCAGTCCGGGCTCCACGTGCGTGACCACATTGAAACGGCCCTGTTCGAACTGGCTGTGCAACCGGGCGACGACGTCGCGCGTGACGTCGCCGAGATCCGCGGCTTCGGCGCGGTACGGGCGCAGGCCGGCCTCCATCCGCGAGAAGTCGAGAATGTTCTCGATCAGCCGCGTCAGCTTCTTGGCCTCGCTGTTGATGATGCGGTAGTACTCGACGGCGCGCTCGGGGGTTCTCACCCGTCCGAGCTCGAGCGTCTCGGCAAACAACTGGATGAGTGCGAGCGGGGTCTTGAGGTCGTGCGACACCGAGGCCACGAAGTTTGACTTCAGTTCGGCCAGCCGCACCTCGCGAGCGGCCGCGCCAGCGACGAAGAAGACGCCGGCGGCCATGACCAGAGCGAGCATTGCCATGAGCGCGAGTTGCGGGCGGCTGCTCGACTCGGCGATGGCGGCAATTGTGCGGTTGCCGAAGCCGGTCTGCAGCGTCCATGTCTCGGGCTCCGCCTCGAACGGCGCCGCGTACTCCAGAAGCTCGCGGTCGAAGAACACCAGAGGAAAGCTGCGTTGGTCCACGAAGACATCGCCCTGCGCGGGCGACGAGCTGAACACCGCGTGGCCCTGCGCGTCGCGCAGCGTGAGGTCGAGCTGCGGGAATCCACCCAGGTGTTGCACCGTCGCGAGCCGCGCCTTCATCATCGCCGGCAGGTGCACCGCGCGCATCTCGTCTGCATCGACCACCAGCCCGATGAAACTGGAAATGGTGTTGCGGTCCGCACTGGGGAACCGGAGCTGCACCTGCACGTACTTGCGGCGGCCGCCGATGGTTGCCGGAAAGGCCACGATCGCCCGCTTCTGCGTCAGGAGCTGCTCGAGCCTCGGCAGAATCACAGCCCCGACGCCTGGCGCGTCTCGGAACCGCCGATCGAGGTCGGCCGATTCATCGGCCACGCTATCGCGGTTGTAGACGAGCATGGTCTTTGCCAGCTGTGCCGACACGCCTGACCACACATAGAACGCTTCGACGAAGGGGCTCTGTTGAAGGCCCTGCCGGAATACCGGGTCCATGAACGCTCGGTCGAGGGCGTCGGTCCGGGCCTGCGGCACGCCGAGCAGTACGCCGATGTGAGGCCGCTTGAGCGCGTCCTCGACGTTGCTGGCCGCGGTGTCGGCAGTCTCCTGGCTGAGTTGGCGCAACACGACGGCCGACGTACTGGCCAAGTCGTTGATCGACTGGAACTGGAAGTAGAAGAGCACAGCCACGGGAATCGCAACGACGACGGCGAGGCCCGTCGCCAGGCGAATACCTCGGTCGTCGAGCAGGTGCCGGAGCCACCCAGGCCGCCAAGTACGGCTCGACGCGGCGACTGTTGAAGCCCGATGTTCGCTGCCCATGCGTCCTGCCCTCCTTAGCCTACGACGAGGCCAGTTCGGCGGCGAGCCACTCGCCAACCACGCGCCAGTCACGAAGCTCGGGCGCCGCCGAGAGCAGTGCCCAGGCGACGGTCTGGGTGTCTCCGAGCAACTGCCGCCGATAGTCGCGGGGCAGGTTCGCGGTGCACTGCTGCAGGTCGCGCAGGGCGCCGCCGGCATCTCCTGTGGCCAGTCGCGCCAGGGCCAGACGGCTCGCCTGAACCGGATTCCGCGCCGGGTCTTTCTGTTGTCCACCGGCATACGCCGCCAAGGACGCCAGGTAGCGGCCCTGGAGAAACAGCGTATGCCCCAGATTGTAGTGCCCGAACGCCAGCTCCGGCGTGAGGGCGATCACGCGGCGAAATGCAACTTCCGACTCCGCGAGCCGCCCCAGTTCGCGCGTCACCACGCCGACGTTGTTGACGGCTTGCGCGTCGTCGGGGTCGGAATCGAGGGCGCGCGTGAAGGCCGCGAGCGCCTCGTCGGGACGATCCAGTTCGCCAAGCGTCGCCCCCCAGTTGGCGGCCGCGGAGGCAAACGTGGGCATCAACTCAGACGCACGGCCGAATGCCGCCGAGGCCGACGCCATGTCGTCGCGGCGCAGCGAATACTTGCCGTGTTCAAACTGCGCCGCGGCCCACGTGGGCGCCACGCCTACCGCTTCGGAGAGCAGGTGGCCCGCATTATCGAGGTCGTTGACCTCCATGCAGGCGCTGGCCATTGCCAACAAGCGCGCGGGCGTACGAGCTTCGTCGAGCGCGCGGCCGGCGGCGCCGAGTCGCTCCGCTGGCGCGAGCGATCGATACGCTGCCGCGAGTGCGGAGTGCCGGGGCGTGGGCGTCTGGTCCGGGCGGGCCGGCGCGGCTGCGTCGTCTTCGGCGGCTTCGACAAACGCCACGTCGCGCCACGGCCCCCGGCCGTCGAGCGCCTCGCTTGCGTGCGCCCGCAAGGCATCGGCGTCAGCCGTGGCCACGAGGCTCATGTCGGAACGGTCCCGCATCGCGTCGGCCCAGAGCTGCAGAAGATAGAGCGGCTGGGTCGTGACCAGGCGCGTCGAGTTGGCCTGGTGGTTGACGAAAGCCTCGTGAAGGTCAGGCATCCACACTACGGTATGGTGACCAGACGGGGCGGGCACCGCCACGAGCAGATGTGTGAACGGCCACTCGGCTGAAGGCGGTGGATGCACGACCTGCGCCCCTGGGTGCGACTCTCCAATCTGCGCCAGCACACGTGCGGCCGTGCACCGGCGCAGCGCCGGATCGTGTCCGATCACGACGATCATGGACTGAGCCAGCGGCGCGCGCCATGGCTGTGCGCCACGGCCGAGTCGAGCAATCAGAGGGGCGAGGCTCACGGCGTCGGACTAGGGAACGTACTCCTTCTTGTAGCACAGCCCGCCGCCGCACGCGCTCGAAAGGCCGCCCATCCAGCTTTTCTCAGGTGGGACGCGTATACTAACCGCGACTCACTACCCCGTGAGTGGGCCCGTGTCTTGCGCCGGTGCGGTCCCCGAGTAGAAAGCGGTAGGGCACTCGCATGAGTACCGGCACCTCGCTATCCGGCCCACCCGGACGTCGTAGCTTCCTTATTCGCGCCATCGTCGCCGTCCACACCGCCATCGGCGCGGCGCTGGCGTTTGTCGTGGGGGGCGCGGTCCTTGGACCAAGCTTCGTCTCACGCCGGGCGTCGTGGCTGCGCGCGGCGGCTGTGGGTGACCTGAGCCACGACGGGCCCACACCGGTCACGCTCCGAATCATCAAGCAGGACGGGTACCGCCAGGTGGTCGAGCGCCGTGTGGTCTACGTCAGCCGCACCAGCGGCGGCGTACGGGTGCTCGATTCCACTTGTACCCATCTGGGCTGCCGGACGCGCTACGACGCCGAGACCGACCGATTCCTCTGTCCGTGCCACGGCGGGGCCTACGACGCCGAAGGCCAGGTGGTTGCGGGACCCCCTCCGGCGCCGCTGCGTCGCATCGAGGCTCGCATCGAAGACGGCCATGTCGTGGTGCAGGTGTGAGGCCCCCGGACTTGTTGACCCCCCTGTTGGACTGGCTTGACTCGCGCACTGCCTATCGCGCGCTGCGTTCTCACGCGCTCGACGAGCCGTTGCCGCCAGGCACGGGCTGGGCGTTCACCACTGGCAGCGTCGTGTCTCTGCTGATCGGCTGTCAGCTACTGACTGGCGTGGGCCTGGCGATGTACTACGTACCGTCGCCGGCACTGGCCTACGACAGTCTGCGGTATCTGATGACGGCAATCCCGCTGGGCGCGCTGATGCGCGGTCTGCACGTCTGGGGCGCCAGTTTCGTCGTCGTCGCCGCGGTGTTGCATCTCACCCGCGTGTTCCTGTTCGGCGCCTACAAGGCGCCGCGGGAGCTGACGTGGATGACCGGGCTGGTGATGCTGCTGGTGATCCTGGGGTTCTCGCTGAGCGGCTACTTGCTGCCGTGGGATCAGAAGGCCTATTGGGCGACCACCGTCACCATCAGCGTGGCCGAAGGCTCGCCGGTCATCGGGGGCTATCTTGCCGGCATCCTGCGCGGTGGCCGCGAACTCGGAGCCCTTACGCTGGGCCGCTGGTACGCGGCGCACGTGTTTCTTCTGCCGGGCGCACTCATGGTCTTTCTCGTGGCGCATCTCGCGCTCATACGAAAGCACGGCATCTCAGGTCCGATCACCGCGCGGTCAGGTCCGCCAGTGGTGTTCTACCCCTGGCACGTGGTCAAGGACACCATCATGATGGCGGCGGTTTTTACGGCCTTGTTCACGACGGCGATGCTGTTCCCGGCCCCCCTCGACGAGATCGCCAATCCCGCCGACGCCGACTACGTGCCGCGCCCGGAGTGGTACTTCCTGTCGCTGTTCCAGATGTTGAAGTATTTCCCCGGGCCACTCGAGCTCGTCGCGACTCAAGTGGTACCGGGTCTGGTCGTGGGCGGCCTGTTCGCGCTGCCGTTTCTCGATCGCGGCGTGAGCCGGCATCCATGGGCTCCTTCGCGCCGCTGGTTCACCGTGGCGCTGACCACCGTCGGCGCCGGTCTCGTGACGCTCACGTGGCTGGGGCTCAGGGATGCGCCCGCCCGTTTTGACCCGAATCGATGGGGGCCGCAGTCCGTGGCGGGATTCCTGATCGCAGAAGGGGAACAGGCGCCGTGTTCGCGCTGTCATCTCGAAGGCGGGCCGGCAGCGCCCGTGAACGTCACCCGCATCAGCCGCGACGACGGATGGCTGGTGTTCCACATGAACGATCCCGTCACGATCGCGCCTGGGGCCCGGCCCGTCGATCCGTCGTTCGTGCCCATGCTCGACGACGATCAGTCGCGCGCAGTGTTGGCGTATCTTCGGCGCACGCGGGCGGGCGCAGTGCCCCCCACCGTGTCGCCGGCCTCAGCCAGTGTCCTCGGCACGCTCGGCACTCGGTGCGTGGCGTGTCACATACTCGATGGCGACGGCGGCCACACGGGGCCCGAGCTGACACATGTCGGCGCGCGGCGCGACGCCGCGGCCATCCGGCGGATCATCAACGATCCGAATGACGAGTTCGGCGATTCAGTGATGCCGATCTATGGACCCAGGTTGAGCGCCGCGGAGATCACGGCCATCGCTGAGTATCTCGCCTCTCGCAAGTAGGACGGCGCGGGGCGGACCCCTGGCTACCCGCGGAGTACGGGCGCCGCGGCCTTGGGCTGCGCCGAGCCCTGGTGGCACGTGTAGCAGGTTACCCGTCCGAGGGACGTCTCGCCTTCAGCGGGCGTGAAGCCGGGGAAGAACCGCTGGTTGAGGCTGCGCGTCATCTCGATCATCCTCCGCGCGATGGCCTTGCGGGGATTGTCTTCGCTCGCGAAGTTGCCGGGTGCGTGGCACCCGCCGCAGTTCATGCCGAGTGCCTGCACGAAGTGTCGCATCTCGACTTCAAACTGCGGCACCATCAGGCCCTTGAGCACGGTGATCGTCGGGCTTTCCGCGATCCCGGGCTTGGTCGGCTCCGGCGTCTGGGCTCGCGCGGTTGCGCCAAGCGCGAGACCCAGCAGCACCGCGGCTACCGCTGGCGTCGGGCACCACGGGCGCCGGGTCGTCACTCGAGCCCTCCGACGCCGGCCGACAGCTTGGGTGTGGCGGCGCCATTGTGGCAGGTGTAGCACGTGACGCGGCCGAGCTTCGACTCACCAGTCCCGGGCTGGTGAGCCGGAAAGAACTCGGTGTTGAGCGCGATGGTCAGCTGCAGCATGCGGCGTCCAGTGTGCTTGGTGCGTTTCTCGTCGCTCGCGAAGTTGCCCTGCACGTGACAGTGCTCACACTTCACGCCGAGGGCCTCGCTCATGCGGCGCATCTCCTCGCGCACTTCCGTGCCGGTCCAGCCGCTGAGCACCTTGATGTTCTCGAGCGGCCGGGGTTGGCGGGGCGGCTGGGCTGCGGTGGGCACCGCCCACAGCACGGCCAGGATCGTCACGAGAGCGCGAGACATGTCCGCCAGTCCTACTTGGTTTCGGTGAAGATGACCTGCGCGTCGGCCTTCACCCGCGCCGCCTGCGGCGCCGCGTAGCCCGCGTACTTCGCCGGCGTCTTCCACGATGCGACCACGTCGTCAACCGTACGGCCGGTCTTCTTCGCGTCTTGCACGGCGGCGACGAACTCACGGATGAACTCAGCGTACATCTTCACGTCGGCCGGGGTGGTGGTCGTAGGGCTGTGGCCGTTGATGATCGTGTCGACGCCCGGCACTGCCGCGGCCTTGTCGAGCGTGGCGGCAAAGGCCACGCCGCTCCCTCCGTTATTCAGGTCCATGATCGGCAGGTCGCGGTTCGGGAAGGTGTCGCCTACGTGCATGACCCTCAAAGCAGGGAAGACCACGTACGCGTCGCCGCCGGTGTGCGCGCGGCCGAAGTAGTGCAACTCGATCCGGTCGGCGCCAGTGCCGATGGTGAGCGAGTCCTTGAACGTGCGCTTCGGCATCCCGCGGCCGCCGTGCTCCTTGAAGATATTGGGCTGTGGGCCGGTCTGCAGGGCGTAGACCGGGTTGGCCTGCTCCATGTACGTCTTCGCGTTCTCGTGCGCGACGACCTCAACTGACGCCGGGAACTCCACCTGGCCGTTGGTGTGGTCGTAGTGGGCGTGCGTATTGATCACCATCGTGACCGGCTTGTCGGTGAGCGTCTTGATCGAATCGAGCAGCGGCTGCCCCCAACCCGGCAGCTTCGAGTCGACCACGACCGCGCCAGTGGCGGTAAGAAACAGCGCGGTGTTTCCGCCGCCGCCCTTCAAGACGTACAGGTTATCTTTCAGCTTGTCGACGGTGATGGTCTTTGGTGGTGCCTGCGCGGCTGGCGCCTGGAATCCGAAAACGGAAATGGCACCGAGACCGGCTGCGGCCAATAGTCCAAGCACGGCTTCTCTTCGCATCGCTCACCCTCCAGCATGTTTCATATGTGCGGATGACCGTTGGTCGAAGCCGCCGCACTCGATGCCGTATCCTAACGTCTTTTTGGTCACTTCCACGCCTTCGTGTGCGCTTCCGCTCATCACCCAGGGTTTGCGCACGGCGAGCACTCGACGAACGTAGCGACGGATGCCGCCAGCGTGCGATAATTTCGTCTGCGGGCTCTCGCGAGGTGGCCCCTGATCGTATCCGACCGGCGTCGCTTGCCGACCTCTGGTCCACAATGAGGCACCTATGAGCGACTACGCCCAGTCTTACTCCGAACTGGCAGGGGACTACAATCGCAAAAGATTCACCGGCCGGTCCGGCCGGTTCAATTTCGAGCGCGATCGCGAGATCATCCGTTCGTACGTCCTCGAGAGCGGTGCGAAACGCCTCCTTGATGCACCGGTAGGAACTGGTCGGGTCCTCGACTACCTGAAGGACCTTGATGTTGAAGTCGTCGGCATCGACCTCACGCGAGAGATGCTGGCCGACGCCGAGAAGGTGGCCCACCCGACTCGTCATCGCCTGATGGAGGGCGACGCGTCGAAGTTGCCCTTCGATGACAACGAATTCGACTGTGTCTCGAGCCTGAGGTTCTTTCATCTGTTTCCCGAGAAGGATCGCCCCGCGTTCGTCAAGGAGTTCCTGCGCGTTCTCAAGCCCGGCGGCCACCTCGTTGTGTCGTTCACCAACGGTTGGTATGCGGGTGGCGTCAACTGGTTGAAGCACCTCGCCGGTATCCAGACGGTGTACTTCGAGTACCCAGGAGAGGTGAAACGACTTTTTCCGGGTTGCACTGTTCTCAAGCGTAGCGGCAACTTCCTGCCTAAGCAGTGGATGATCGATTCAGTGCCTGGCCTGGGCGCAGCCGTGCGCCTGGCGACGAATCACTTCCCACTGAACCGCGTGTGCTGGGAGCGGCTCTACCTGCTGCGGAAGGACTAGGCACAGCGTTGAGCCATTGGCCGGTCGGTCTAGAAGTCGTTGACGAGCTCCGGGCAAGCAAGTCTCACGAGAGTCTACTGTCCGACGGTTCGACCGCCTATCGTGTCGGCCGCAACCTCGTGTGGCATCTGATCACCGGCCAGGGTCATAGCTATTTTGTGAAGCTGTGCCGCGATGGCGACGACTTCTCGCGCCAAGTGTTCGGCTTGAACCTATCCCAGGACATCGCTGCGGCCGACTCACGTTTCATGGCTGCCGACATCGTGGCTGTCGACCCACGTCGCCTCCTTATTGTCACCCGTCCGATCGGGGGGGCGCTGGTCAGTGCCCTGTTTTCGAAAGCGTTTCGAGTGGATCGGAATCCGCTCTGGCGGACACCGGCCCGGGTCGGAGCCCGCGAAGCGCTCGGTATGGTAGCCACGTGGCTCAACGCCCTGCATGCGAGACCTGCCGACGCCAACGTGCCTCTGTATGACCATTCGCGGGAGGCGGCCTGGAAGCGCACGGCACTCAAGCTTGACGCGCTGTCGTTGACCGCCCCATCGCTGTCACGCCACGTGGGCTTCTCACGCCGGTGGCGATTTGTGGCTCGACCAGGCGACAAATCGCTCGTGTTCGGGGACGCGACCATGGCGAATTTCTTCGTCAGCAACGGACGGGTGGGCGCGGTGGACTTCGAAGACGTCGGCCTCGGGCCCGTTTCGCGAGACTGGGCGACGCTTGAGAACGACGTCAGACAGGCGTTCCGCAATATTCACTATCGGACGGATCGACAGGCGCTCGACCAGGTGTCGTGCTCGCCCGATGTGACGCGCGACGTCGTACTACTGGAACTGACGGTCAACCGTCTCGAGCACGACCTGCCACTGGGAGGCCTATTGGCGGCCTGCCGGCGTCGAGCGGCTTGTTCTCGCGTCGAGAGGTTCATCTCGGCACTCGTCTGCGCAGGTGCAATCGAGCGCTGCCCCTCCTGACGCCTCGGCCTGCCCCAGCCTACGCCGGGAGGCCGTTCTTGGCGACCGCCCGCATCGCATCGACGAACGTGTCGATCTCCTCGAGCGGCGTGTAGATGTTCGGTGTCACGCGCAGGGCGCGGTACGACATCTTCGAGTCGTCTGGATTGTCGTGGCCGATAGCCACGATCACGATCCGGTACTTGTCCCACAGGTGCTGCACGAGCTTGTTCGCGTCCACGCCGTCGATGGAGACCACGGCCAGGCCCCAGGTCTGGCCTTCAGCGAGGTTGGAGTGAATGCGAATTCTTGGCTCGCTCTTGAGCGCATTCGCCCAGCGCAGCGTGAGATAGCGCAGGCGAGCGGCCTTGCGTTCGATGCCGATGGCCTGGTGAAAGGCGATGGCCTCATTGATCGCTGCCTTGGCACCGACGGCATGCGTGCCGATCTCCTCGAACTTGCGGATGTCGGTGTCGCGCGTGGCGGGTGCGGCCTGCAGCGGCCACGTCGAGGCGATGCGGTCTCTGCGGACGTAGAGCATCCCGGTACCCATCGGTGCCAGCAGCCACTTGTGGAGTGAGACGCCGTAGTAGTCCATTCCGAGATCGCGCAGCTTGAAGGGGAAGTGGCCCATGGCGTGCGCGCCGTCCACAATCGAGATGATCCCGCGCGAGCGGCACAGCTCGCTCAGGTCCTTGACTGGGAAGAGTTGTCCCGACTGGTTGGTGATATGGCAGAAGTGCATCACCTTGGTCTGCGGCATGATCGCGCGCGCGAGACGCCCGAACAGATCTTCGCCGTTCGTCGGCACGGGGAAGTCGATTCGCGTCAGCTTGATCTTGTCGCGGCGCACTCGCTGATCCCACGTGGTCAACATGCGGCCGTAATCCTGCTCGGTCGTCAGCACTTCGTCGCCGGGCTTGAGGTCAATCCCGTTTTGCGCGATCTGGAGCGACTCGCTCGAGTTGCGCGTGATCGCGATCTCCTCAGGGTCGGCGCCGAACTCCGCGGCGAGGCGGCGCCGCGTCGTCTCGACGTTGCGCTCGGTCATGCCGCGGTGGTACACCGGCGCCTGGTTCGCCCAGTCGTCATAGCGCTTGCACGCCTCGTGCACGACCGTAGGGGCCGGGCTCGAGTTCCCATTGTTCAGGTTGATGATCGTGCGATCGAGCGTGAAGGCGAACTGGATCTCGCGCCAATAGTCTTCGTCGGCTGCCACCTGGACAGCCGTTCGTCCGCCCGCAGCCGCCTGTTCGGTCAGGGCTGCCACTTCGGCGATGCCGTACCGGGACATGGTGAAGGCGGCGCCGGCGGCGCCCCCGGTGAGTCGCAGAAAGGTTCGTCGGCTTCGCATGATGGGCAGGGGCTCCGGAGACTGGGGTCGCTGTGGGCAGTCTACGGGCGCACGGCTTCGCGAATCAACGGCCGAATCCAGGCAGCGACGCAACTACGTTCTGGTAGTCGGCGGCCGAAACGTGCACAATATGGCGGGTGGCTAGGCTGCCCAAACCACCGGTCAAGGATCGCCCTTGACCAGCCAACGCGAGTGTGTGCTATGCTCGCAAGGTTCTCGTGGTCCTAGGACGCCCTATCTAGGACCGTCCGCTCCTCGTCGCGTCGACTCCCGGTTTGCGGGGCGACCACGATCCGGAGCACCGTGACGCCGTTTTTCGCGCGCCGAGTCACCCTCGGAGCGTGGCGCGTCCGCCGGTGCCGCAGATTAGACAGCAGGGATTTTCGCGCGTCGGGTGCCAAGCTGCAAGGCTTTCAGGCCCGTCGCCAACACGAGCGCCGCCGTGGCAATGGGCGGAGCCCGTGGTGTCAGCGGTGGATGATCTCGCCTGCCTTCGTGGCTGGGCGATGCGGTGGCGTGAGCCATCGCGGGGTGACGCGGGCCCGACGAACCCGTGCGAGTGGAGAGATCGTGCCGACGATCAGCCAATTGGTCCGTAAGGGCCGCGACGCGGTGAAGTGGAAGACCAAGAGCCCGGCCCTGCAGGAAAGCCCGCAGAAGCGCGGTGTGTGCGTGCGTGTGTTCACGCAGACGCCCAAGAAGCCGAACTCGGCGCTGCGCAAGGTTGCGCGCGTTCGCCTTACCAACAAGATTGAAGTCACGACCTATATTCCGGGTGTGGGCCACAACCTGCAGGAGCACTCGCTGGTGCTGATCCGCGGGGGTCGTGTGAAGGACCTGCCGGGCGTGCGCTACCACGTAGTGCGCGGCACCCTCGACGCCGTGGGCGTTCAGGGGCGTAAGCAGAGTCGGTCGAAGTACGGCGCCAAGCGCCCGAAGCAGTAGGGACGACGTTATGCCTCGAAGACGAATTGTTGCGAAGCGCGAACTCCCGGCTGACGGCGTCTACGGCAGCCAGCTGGTTACCAAGTTCATCAATTGCATGATGAGCGACGGCAAGCAGTCGACCTCGATGAAGATCGTGTACGGCAGCTTCGAGATCATCAAGGAAAAGTCCGGCGACGACCCGGTCAAGGTGTTCAAGAAGGCCCTCGACAACGTGAAGCCGTCGCTTGAAGTGAAGTCGCGTCGCGTCGGCGGTTCGAACTATCAGGTGCCGATCGAGGTCAACCCGAACCGCCGTCTCTCGCTCAGCATCCGTTGGCTGGTCGGCTATGCGCGCTCGCGCGGCGACGGCAAGACGATGCAGGAGAAGCTCGCCAACGAATTGCTCGACGCCGCCAATCTGCGCGGTGGAGCCGTCAAGAAGCGCGAAGACACGCACCGCATGGCCGAAGCCAACAAGGCGTTCGCCCACTACCGCTGGTAGCCCGTCTCGCAGTGACCTGGGAATTCTGAACTAATCATGGCCCGATCGGCACCACTTGAACGCACGCGGAACATCGGCATCATGGCCCACATTGATGCCGGCAAGACCACCACGACCGAACGGGTGTTGTTCTACACCGGCATCACCTACAAGATCGGCGAGGTCCACGAGGGCACCGCGGTGATGGACTGGATGGAGCAGGAGCAGGAGCGCGGCATCACGATCACGTCGGCCGCGACGACCTGTTTCTGGAAGGACCACCGGATCAACATCATCGACACGCCAGGTCACGTCGACTTCACGGTCGAAGTGGAGCGGTCGCTGCGCGTCCTCGACGGCGCCGTGGCGGTGTTCGACGCTGTGTCGGGTGTAGAGCCGCAATCTGAAACCGTGTGGCGTCAGGCCGACCGTTACCGCGTGCCCCGG
>JANMDX010000242.1:0-6565 GCA_031376505.1 Acidobacteriota bacterium | reverse complement strand
TTGGTGACACGATCACGACGGAGCCCGTGGACACTGCCGCAGCCGTGGACGCAGAAGAACGCGCCCACCGCTGCTTGGAAAACGACAAGGCCGTTTTCCACAGTGACCACCGGCACTTGACCACCGGTCATTCCATATCAGACTAGTATCCCGAGCTGGTGTGCCAGCTGGTGCCCACGTCGACGAGCTACCAGGTGGACAACATCCTGAAGACGCTCATCGCGGAGGAATACTTGGGCGAGGTGCTCTCGGTCGAGGTCCCAAGGCTGGGGCGCGGATTCGCTGACCTCGACGGACCGCTCGACTGGCGCCACAACCACGAGTTCAGCGGCCTCAACGTCCTGAACATCGGCAGCACCTACGAGTCGTTGATGCGCTGGCTGGGACGCGGCAGCCGCGTGATGGCGATGACGAAGGTGCACGTCCCCTATCGCCGGGGCTCGAGCGGCGCGCGCGCGTCGGTTGCACTGGCCGACCACGTCGATGTCCTGTACGACCTCGCCAACGGCGCCCAGGTGCACATGCGCTTCAGCGAGACAACCGGCCTCTCGCAAGGCAATCAGACGTGGATCCACGGCACGCAGGGCACGATCTACATCGATGCGCGCCAGACGGTCTTCGGTGGCAAGCGCGGCGACGCCGACTTGAAAGAGATCCCCAACCCACCGGCGGGCCGGGCGACGACCCGGGTCGAGATGGAGTTCATCAACGCCATCCGCGGTCTCGAACCGGTTGTCCTGAACACGTTCGAGATCGGCGAGCACTACATGGCCTGGACCGAAGCGGTCCACCGCAGCGCGAAGACCGGCCAGGTGGTGCATCTCCCGCTGTAGTCACGGCCGAAGGCCGAGTTACTGCGGCGCGATACCGCGCGATATGCGCGACGCGCGCGATATGCGCGTCATTGACTTGCCCTCCGGACGAGCGTAGCCTTGCCGGCGTCGCACGACAGCAGGTGGGGTCGAAAGGAGCCGCTCTACATGAGTCGGACACTTTTCTTGGGCTTGACTTGGCTGGTTCTCTGCGCGCCGGCCTTCGCGCAAACGCTCGGCACCATCACGGGAGAAGTGAAAGATTCGACCGGCGGCGTGGTTCCCGGTGTCACCATGACCGCGGTGAACCAAGCGACCAATGCCACCCGTACCACCGCGAGCAACGCGGCCGGCCTCTATGACTTCCCGGCGCTGCCGCCAGGGACGTACACCGTCAAGACCGAGCTCGACGGTTTCAAGACCGTGACCCGCCAGGTCGAATTGCGGGTGCAACAGACCGTGCGCGCGAACTTCACGCTCGAGTTGGGCGCCATCGCCGAATTGACGACGGTGACCGGATTCTCGCCGCTGGTCGAAACCTCGAACGCGACCATTGGCACCGTCATCGAGAACCGGCGCATCGTCGAACTCCCGCTCAATGGCCGGAACTACCTCCAGCTCGTCGCCCTCAGTCCGAACGTGAGCGCCGACTTCGCCGGTGCCGGTCAGTCGGGCACCCGGCAGGGCGGCACGCGCGCCAACCAGCAGCTGTCGGTGGCAGGGCAGCGCCGCGAGTTCAACTACTACACGCTGGACGGCGTCGACAACACCGACGTCAATTTCAACACGTATATCTTCCTACCGTCGGTCGATGCACTCGAAGAGTTCAAGGTGCAGACCGGCGTGTACTCCGCCGAGTTCGGGCGTGGGGCGGCCCAGGTGAACGTGGTCACGAAATCGGGATCGAACAAGCTGCACGGAACCGTGTTCGAGTTCCACCGCGACGATGCGCTCGACTCCCGACCGTACGCCTTCACCGCCGCGCAGGCCGCCGCACCACAAGCGCCGTTCAAATGGGATCAGTACGGCTACACGGCCAGCGGCCCGGTGTGGAGGAACCATCTGTTCTTCATGTCGAATTTCGAGGGCTACCGGGATCGGAAACAGTTCCAGAATCTCTACAGCGTGCCGTCGGCGGCGATGCGGAACGGCGACTTCTCGGAACTGCTGCGAACCCTCGGCGCCATCAACGGGCAGACCGGGCAACCGACCGGCATGATCGTCGACCCGACCAAGTGCACGGTTGTCGGCACCACGCGGAACTGCGCGCCGTTTGCGGGCAACCTCATTCCCGCGAACCTCCTGCATCCCACATCGAAGCTGTTGCTCGAGTTCTATCCCGAGCCGAACTTCGGCACGGGTGGACTCGCCAACAATCATCTGGCGCTGCAGAATCGCACGATTGACAAGTACCAGTACACGCAGCGCATGGACGCGGTGCAAAGCGCCAAATCGTCGTGGATGGGCCGCTACAGCTACGCCAAGGAGAACGAAGTGTCACCGGCGCTGAAGCTGAACGGCACGAAGCTGGACACCAGCGTGCATCAGGTCGCGCTCGGCAACACCTGGACGCTGTCATCGAACCTCGTCAACGAGGTCCGCTTTGGTTACAACTACTTCTTCAACACGTTCGGACGGGAGCTGGCGTTCGAGCGGGACGTCGTAAAGGAGCTGAACATCCCCGGTCTCTCCGATTCGGGCCCCGCGGCCTGGGGGATTCCGTCAATCGGCATCACGGGGTTCAGCGGCTTCGGCGACAGCACCGAGGGGCCGTATACCAACCGGAACCACGCGTTCGAGGTCAGCGACAACCTGACGTGGATTCGTGGGCGGCATTCGCTCAAGGTAGGCGGCGGTGTGCGGTTCGACATGTACAACCAGGTGGGGAACCAGTTTGCGCGCGGGAATTTTCAGTTCCAGCCCATCGCCACGGGCTACGCCTTCGCCGACTACATGCTCGGCTACCAACAGCAGAACGAAGCCGCCGTGGCGCTCGCCGTGACGAAGTTCCGGGCGGTGAGCCAGTCGTATTACATCGCCGACACCTGGAAGATCGCCTCGAACATGACGCTCGACCTTGGCCTGAGGTACGAGTACACGCCGCCCTGGCTCGACAAGAATGGCACGTTGATGAACGCGGACATCCCGTTCCGCGACACCACGCCGAACGTGCGGGATCTTTCTCGCCACCCCGTGCTCGTACGCATCGGCACCGGAGACGTGTACGAGAACACCGTGCTTCGCTTCGCCCCGAACATTCAAGTGGCCCGAGACGGCCGCCTCGGCGACCGCCTCGTGTTCGACGACAAGAAGAACTTCGCGCCGCGGCTCGGCTGGGCCTGGAACCCGAGCGAGAAGTGGTCGTTCCGCTCAGGTATCGGTGTCTTCTATATGCAGGACACCGGCAATCCGCGCTTCGACATGGCGCGCAACCTGTCCGGACGCCGTCGAGACAACACGCTCCTGGCAACGCCGGACCTCACCTGGAACGCTCCGTTCAGAGGCGTCGGCGGCACGAACGATTGCGGCGTGGCGCCGCCCCTGGTGTGCCTGACGAACGTGTACGTGCTGGGCAACATGCCCAATCGCAAGACGCCGTACATGGTTCAGTATCTCTTCAACATCCAGCGTCAGCTCGGCGACGTGACGGCGCTCGAAGTCGGCTATCTGGGTTCCCGCAGCCATCGCCTGGAGCGGATGTTCGATTTGAACGAGACGATTCCGGGGCTCACGGGATCGGTGCAGAGCCGGAAGCCGTATCCGGAGTTCACGAAGGTGCAAGAGATCGGCAACGTCGCCAAGGCCAGATACAACTCGCTGGCGGTGAAGCTCACCCGGAGGCTCCACCAGGGATTGTCGGTGCTTGGCGGCTACACCCTCTCCAAGTCGTCGGACAACGGCAGCGGTATCCGCACGCTCGATGGCGACACGCTGTTCCCGCAGAACAGCTTCTGTATCGAGTGCGAGTGGGGATTGTCGGTCTTCGACGTGCGCCATCGGTTCGTCTCGTCGGTTCTGTACGAGTTGCCGTTTGGCGAAGGAAAGCCGTTTGCCACGACCGGCCCAGTCGGCGCGATTCTCGGTGGATGGCAGATCAGCACGATCATCTCGAAGTCGAGCGGCTTTCCGAGAACGGCCTACACCGGCACCGACCGGTCGAATACCGGAGGCGGCCAGGACCGTCCGAACACCACCGGACAGGATCCGAATCTGCCGAGCGACGAGCGCACGATTCAGCGGTGGTTCAACACCAGCGCGTTCGCCGTGCAGCCAGCGGGCACCTTTGGCGACGCCGGCCGCAATACGTTCTTCGGCCCAGGCATCTTCAACGTGGATGCGTCAATCATCCGGAACTTCCGGATACGCAGCAATACGCTGCAGTTCCGGTTCGAGGCGTTCAACGTGCTGAACGAACCGATCTGGGGCGACCCGAACACGAGCCTGGCGAGCCCGCTCTACGGCTCGATCACCACCACCAGGAAACCGATGCGAGAGCTGCAGCTCGGTCTGAAGTTCGTATTCTGATTTACGCGGAGGACCCATGAAGACGATACCCTTCTTGTTGGCCGGCCTGGCTGCGGCCGCGCTGACCGCGATCTCGACCAGCGCCCAGCAACCGGCGCCGCCGGTGAATGCGATAGTGCCGGCCATGCCGACGCAGACCACCCGCACCGGGAAGCATGTGAACCGCATCATCGACATGTGGCTCAAGGGCCAGCCCGTCTACTACGCGCAGACGAGCGGCGGCGGATACGAGAAGGGCAAGGAGATGGCGGCGACCAAGGCCGACTACATCACCTATGAAATGGAGCACGGCCCGCTCGACTTCAAGGAACTGCGGGAATTCATGCGCGGGCTGGTGGACGCCGGCCCGACCCGCACCGGCCACAGGACGCCCGCGGTGATCGTCACCTTGCCGATTTCCGGCACCACCGACGCGTTGCGCGCCAATGCCTGGATGATCCAGCAGACGCTGGCCACCGGCGTGCACGGCATCCTGCTGTGCAACGCCGAAAGCCCGGAAGCCGCCCGCCTGATGATCGAAGCCGCGCGCTATCCCTTCGCGCCGCACGTCGAGGGCCTGGCTCAGGGCACGCGCGGCAACGGCTCGCAGGGCTACCCTTCGGGCATATGGGGCGTGACTCCCCAGGAATACATGCGGATCGCCGAACCCTGGCCGATGAACCCGGATGGCGAGTTCCTGTTCGGCCTGAAGATCGAGAACCCGCGCGCTGACGCCAATGTCGAGACCTCGGTCCGCGTGCCCGGTATCGCCTTTGCGGAATGGGGTCCTGGCGATCACGGCTTCTACATGATGGGTCGCCCCGGCACGTATGAAGGCGGCCGTGAGACGTCACCCGAGATGGCGGCCGTGCGGCGTCGTGTGCTCAATGCGACCAAGGCGGCGGGGATCAAGTTCCTCAATTCCTGCAACGAAGACAACGTGATCGACCAGATCAAGGACGGCGCCATGATCTGTACCGGCGGAGATACGCCGGCCGCGGACAAGGGCCGCGCCTTCAGCAAGCGCACCGATCCCTGGTAACGCAGCCCGCTACTGGGGCGAACTCGCGTTCAGAGGCTACGACCAGGCGCCGTGGGCCGCGTGCTTGAGGTAACCTACGCGCTGTGGCGCTCACTCCAGGCAGCCGCATCGGTTGCTACGACATCGTGGCCCATCTGGGGACGGGCGGCATGGGCGAAGTCTATCGGGCGCACGACACGCGGCTTGGCCGCGTTGTGGCCGTCAAGGTGCTGCCCGACGGGTTCGCGGACCAAGCCGACCGCGTCGCGTGCTTCGAACGCGAGGCGCGCTCGCTCGCCGCCCTCAACCATCCGAGCATCGTCGTGATCTATTCGGTCGAGAACGCGGCCGGGCACCCGTTCATCACCATGGAACTGGTCGACGGCCAGTCCCTGGCGCAACTCGTCCGCGACGGGGGTGTCCCCAGGGCGTGACGAGGCCGCACGGTCCAATCCGTGGCTTGACGATTGCCTCATTAATCGTTTCACGAATAGTGTGAAATATGCATTTATGAGTTAGTAATTGATAATTACTGACTGTATAATTGTTTCACAATGAACGTCTTTTCAACGGAGCTCAGCCGAGGCGTTCTCCGCGCGGCCGACCTTCGGCAACGACTCGGCGTCTCTCCTGCGACGCTGATGCGCGCCGTCCGCAAGGCAGGAACTGACGTCGTCCCGATCGGTCGAGGCCGTGCTACGCGTTACGGCTTGCGGCAAACGTGGCCAACCCTGGACAGCTCGCGTTTTCCGCTGTTCCGAATTCTGGAGACTGGAACCGCTCGCTCGGACGGCGAACTCTTCACGCTGGCGGCACGACAGACGGTGTGGATGCCCGACGGCGTCGTGTCAGGTGGGCTTCCGGCAGAACTCGCGGACGCACGTCCATCCGGATTCCTAGGACGACACTTCGCCGCGATGCATGCCGATCTGCGCCTGCCGGCGCGCTTGATGGATTGGTCCGATCACCACATTCTGCTGGCGATGTCGCGGCGGGGTGAGGACCTGCCCGGCAACCTCATCATTGGGGATGCGTCGTTTGCTCGCTGGCAGGCGCTCGACATGCGGGCCAGGACGCGTGGCGACTATCCCGACCTGGCCGAGGCGACGATCGCAGGACATCCTCCGGGATCGTCGGCGGGCGGTGAACGTCCGAAGTTCGGCGCCTTCGTTGACGGACGTCACGTGCTGGTCAAGTTCGCCGCTCGTGGCGGTGCAGGTGATGTCGT
>JANMDX010000239.1:0-35818 GCA_031376505.1 Acidobacteriota bacterium | reverse complement strand
GGTGCGCGTGCAGGAGCCACCGCCGCTTGGCGCCGGCACCGAGGTGGCGTGCCGCCTCACGGACCGCAACCACGTGCTCTTTGCCGAGCCCATGTTCGTGGATTGGGCCGTCGTGCCCGAGGTCGAGAACGACGCGCAGCCGGTGAATCAGGCCGTGCTGCAGGCCGTGGCCACGCTGCGGGCCGAGCGAGCCCGGGGCCACGCGCTGACGGCCAATCGGCGCGGGGCCTACGACGACGCACGCCGCATGCTGGACGAGGCGATTGCCGACCTGCGGGTGCTGGCGCCCGACAACGCGGCGGTGCAGCGGCTCATCGCGGCGCTCGAACACGATCGCGACGAGTTTGCGGAGGCGATGAGTCCCCTGGCCATGAAGCAGAAGCACTATGTCGCGTACAGCATCTCCAACTGCCGCGACTCGGAGGGCAAGGCCACGCGGAAGCCAAAGGCCAGGGCGTCGTGACGGGCCCTATCCGCGCAGCGGCAGCCGCGGCGCGGGCGGGGCCAGCAGCGCGATCGACGCGTCGAAGGCTAGCTTGGGCGCGTAGCCATCGCGCGCTTCGTCGAGCTGCGCCAGGATCTCTTCGGCCAGGGCCGAGGGTGCAATCACGCGCGCGTGCGCGCCCCAGCCGAGAATCCACGTGCGCAGCGCCCAGTCGCGGCACACCTTCAGCGTGAGCCGCACGCCGCCGTCTGGCAGGGCGTCGAGCTGTTGCGACGCATGCCACGTGCGCTCGCGCACATACGGCGCCACGCGCGGCGCAAACTGAATCACGATGCGCTCGGGCTTGCCGCGATTCACGCCCAGCGAATGCCCAAACGCCTCGGTGGTCAAGTCTTTCACCGGCGTGAAGGTGCGCTCCTGCAGCGCCACCTTGCGCACGCGCTCGAGCGCGAAGACCCGCACCTGGCGATACTCGGGCACGTAGGCGGTCAGATACAGCCCGCCCTCCGCGTAGGCGATGTGATACGGATGCAGCTCGTAGTCCTTCTCGCGGTTGCTGTGCACCGAGAAGTAGAGCACCTTGGCCACGCGGTGATCCGACGCCGCCTCGATGAGGCGCGCCACGAACTCGTCGTGCTTGGGCGAGGTGACGTTCTTTCGTGGCCCGGCTTTCACCTGCACCACGTCGGGTAGTCGCTTCAGGAACGCGCGCACGCGGGGCGACAGCGACTTCTCGATCTTCGTGATGATGGCGGCCAGCCCCGGCTCGAACGGCGTGCCGGTGAAGCTCACGAGCAGTGCGCGGCTCAGGTAGAGCGAACAGGCTTCCGTCACCGACAGGCCCGCGTCGTTCAGCGCCCGCAGCGGCATGTTCAGCAGCCGCCAGAACGCGGCGCGGTCGCGCTTCTCGTCCACGAGCGGGAAACCCACTTCCTGCAGGGCTTCCAGGTCGCGCCACACGGTGCGCTTGGTCACCTTGAAGCGGGCGGCCAGATCGGTCACCGACACGCCAGACTTCATCGCGTCGATATGCAGGATCATCTGCCAGTGGCGAATCACTTCGGCGTTACGCGGCATGCAGGGATTCTATGTCGCAGTGCGCGCGCTGCGGCGCCGGCAGGCACCTGCACATGAATGGGCGGTCTGGCTTACAACGCGCCGGCTGACACGACACGCTCACGGACTGGCCCGAGAGTTGTTGCGTGCACTACGGACGCCAGGGCCACGGCGTAGCGCGCACGCCGTGCCGCGTGCGCAGCGTCATCTGCGGCTGCGGTTCGATGGGGTGCGCCGGGTCGAGCACCAGGCGCCAGCGCTGCGCAATGGCGGCCAGCACCACCACGGCTTCGCTCCACGCGAAGCTTTCGCCGATGCACAGCCGACTGCCGCCTCCGAACGGGAAGTAGGCAAAGCGTGGCCGTGCCGGGGCGTCGCCGATCCAGCGCGAAGGACTGAAGGCGGCGGCGTCTGGCCACCAGCGCGGATCGCGATGCGTCACCCACTGGCTCATGAGCACCAGCGACTCGGCGGGGATCTCGTGGCCGTTCCAGCGGTAGTCGCGCAGCACGCGCCGTCCGATCGTCCACGCGGGCGGATAGAGGCGCATCGTCTCGGCCACGACGGCCCGGGTGTACGGCAGACGCGACACGTCGTCGGCCGTGGGCGCGCGTTCGCCCAGCACGGTGTTGAGCTCGTCTTGCAGACGCGCCTCGACGTCGGGATGGCGTGCGAGCAGCACCCAGGTCCACGTGAGCGCGTTGGCCGTGGTTTCGTGGCCAGCGAGAAACAGCGTGATCACTTCATCGCGCACCTGGCGATCGGTCATGCCGCCGCTGCCCTCGGCATCTTGCGCGTGCAGCAGCAGCGACAGCAGGTCGCCCCGATCGTCGCCGGAGGTCCGGCGTGCGTTGATGATGCCGTAGATGAGGGCATCGAGCGCCTGCTGCGCCGCGCGAAAGCGCCGTATCCGCGGCAGAGGCAGATACAACAGCCACTCGGCGAAGGGCAGCATCACCAGATCGAACATCCCAAGCAGGTCGGTGATGGCCTGCTGGACGCGTGTGGTGTCGCTGCTCGTGCCCACCTCGGCGCCAAAGAGGGTGTCGGACACGATGGTGAGGGTGAGCCGGTTCATCTCGTGCGCCAGATCCAGCGGCTCGCCCGGGCGCCACTGGTCGCGCTGCGTCACCGCCGCACGGCACATCGCCTCGGTGTAGCCGGCGACGCGCGTCTTGTGGAAAGCCGGCTGCATCAGGCGCCGCTGACGCAGGTGCACGGCGCCTTCGCTCGTGAGCAGGCCGTCGCCGAGCGTGGCGCGGGCCCGCTGCAGGGCGCGGCCCTTGGCGAAATTCGCTGCATTCGTGACGAGCACGTCTTCGATGGCGTCGGGATCGCTCAGCAGGAAGACGCGCTGGGGGCCGAGCCGGAACTCGGCCACCGGCCCCTGCGTGGCCATCTCAGTGAGGAAGGCCAGCGGATCACGGCGGAAGCGGCGCAGCGCCGACCACGACCGCAGGAAACCAGGGGAGGACGCCACCCGACGATTCTACGATCGGGCGTGAGCCCGCGACAGTGTTGTCGCGGGCCCATGCATGAGGGCGGGTTCAGGTCCGGTCAGGGCCGTCAGGGGCGATAGGGGCGATAGGGCTCGACGTGCACGGTCACGGTCTGGCCGGGCGCCACGTAGACGTCGTACTCCGCGGGCGGCGCGCCCGGATCCACCTCGACCTCGAGCTGATGCCGGCCGGGCTCGAGGTTCAGGCGCTGGAACACGCCGTCGTAGTCGTCCACGACGCCCGCGTAGTAGCCGTCGACAAAGACCTGCGCGTCACGCGGCGCGTCTACGATGCGCAGCGACCCGTAGCCGAAGCCCTGCGGAATGGCGTAGTAGCCGTAGTTCCCGGAGTTGCCGCCGCCGTAGTAGCCGCGCGAGCCGTAGGCGTAGTTCGGGCGGCCGAAGTAGAGATTCAGGCTCCAGCCTGGGCGGTAGCCGTAAGGGCGGTATCCGTAGGGCACCACGTACGACCGCTGGCGATACGGGGAGCCGCGATGCCCGCGTGGCGCCGGCGCGACCACGTAGGGACGGCCGCCGTTACGCCCGTAGTTGCGGTCGCGATCACGGCCGAAGTCACGATTGCGGTTCTGGCCGTAATCACGGCTGCGATCGCGGCCACGGTCGTAGTCGCGGTTGGCGTCACGGCCACGGCCACGGTCGCGGTCGTAATCGCGGTTGGCCTCGCGGTCGCGGTCGGGTCGCCCCTGTTCCGCGCGTCGTTCGTCCTGGCGTTCGCGGCCGTTCGCCCGCGGCACGGCTGTGGCTTGGTCGCCGCTGCGGTCGCCGCCGCCCGCACTGTCAGCGCGTGGGCCCTGCCGACCTTGCGGACCTTGCGGGCTCTGTGCACCTTCGCGATTGCCGGAGTCGCGCGGCCGGCGCCGCTCGCCGCGGGACTGGCCGTCTCGCCGGCTGCCCGATTCCTGACGGCCATCCTGGGCCGCCACTGGCAGCGCCGACAGGGCCAGGGTCGCAATGAGGGCGACGGCGGTAGTGACTCTTGTGGTGGACATGACGGGTGCCTCCAGCCATCCCTATAGCAAGGTGTCTGCCAATCCTCTGCGGGCACGACGCACTTGCACGCGAGGCCGGAATCCCTCACGTTCTGTGGTGTTGCCGCCCGCTGACGCCCGCTCGCCCCGCGGCCCCGTGTGCCGGAGCCTCCGCCCTTGCACTGAACAGGTGACAGTGGAGAAAGCGCCTGCCACCGCAGACGGCAGAGCTGCGGCGGGCCTCTACGCCTGGAAGGACGCCTTGCCGCCCACCACCGTGCGCACGATCTGGATGTCCTTGATCTTCTCTACACTGACCGTGTGCGGGTCATCCGCCAGCACCACGTAGTCGGCCAGCTTGCCGGCCGTGATCGACCCCTTGATGGCTTCTTCGCCTGACGCCCACGCGCCGTTGTAGGTGTTCACGGCAATGGCCTCGGCCACGCTGATGCGCTGGTTCGCGCCCCACGTCTTGCCGTCCCAGCCCTTGCGCGTGACCATCCCTTGAATGCCCATGAGCGGCGCAAATGGCCCCGGGCTGAAGTCGGACCCGGCCGCCGCCATGATGCCGGCATCCAGCATGCTGCGATACGCCATGCAGCGCTTCATCAGCTCCTCGCCGTCGTACACGAACTTGTCGGGGGTGTAGTACGCGTAGGTCGTGAACATGGCGGGCACGGCGCCCAGCGCTTTCATGCGCTTCACGAGGTCGTCGGTAATGAGCGTGCAGTGCGTGATCTTCGGGCGCGCGTCGGCCCGCGGGAACAGTGTCTGCGCCCGCTCGGCGGCGGTGAGGAAGCTGTCGATGGCGACATCGCCGTTGGCGTGCACGTTCACCTGTATGCCGGCGCGGTGCACGCGTTCCACCCAGGCGTTCAGGTCGTCTTGCGACTCGGTGACGTTGCCCCTGTAGGGCGGCGTCACGCCCGGGTAGTTCACGCTGAGCGCCATCGTACGTTCGCTGAAGGAGCCGTCCACGGTGTGTTCGGAGGTGGCGCCGAACCTGATCCATTCGTCGCCGAAGCCGGTCTTGATGCCGGAGGTGATCATCGATTCCAGCACTCGGCCGCTGGCTTCGTAGCTGACCCGGTGCAGCAGCTCGCCGCGTGCGCGCACGTCCTGGATGGCGGCCAGGTTGCCGCCCTCGTGATGCACGCTCGTAAGCCCGTAGCGCGTGAACTGCTTTGAGATGTGGGCGATGCCGTCGCGCCCGCGCTTCTCGTTCTCGGCGGCGCTGAAGATGGGCCGCGTGCCGATCTTGGACATCGGGTCCATGGCCCGGTCAGTCACGCGCCCGTTGAGTTGTCCGTCAGGATCCTTGTCGTAGGTGCCACCCATCGGGTTGGGCGTATCCTTCGTGATGCCGGCCATCTCGAAGGCCTTGCTGTTGTAGAACGACGTGTGGCCGCCGCGGTGGCGCACCACCACGGGATGGTCCTTCGACACCTCGTCGAGGTCTTTCTTGTGCAGGCCGCGCGTGTCCTTCACCTTCGTGTCGTCGAAGAAGTAGCCCTCGATCCAGGTGCCCGGCGGCAGCGTCTGTGTCTTCGCTTTCAGCTTGCCGACGATGCTGAGGATGCTCACAAACTCCACTTCGAACGGGTTGCCCACGAGCACGTCGTAGAGCAGCGTCTCGCCGCCGGCGTGGTTGTGGCAGTCGATGAAGCCCGGCACGATGGTCATGCCCTTGGCGTCGTAGACCTGCGTCATCTTCCCGGCCAGGCCCTTGATGTCACTGGTACTGCCCACGGCCGAAAACCTGCCGCCGGTGATGGCAAACGCCTCCGCGCGCGGCGACCGCGGGTCCACGGTGTAGACCTTCGCGTTCACCACGATCATGTCGGGGTCGGTGCCGCCACTGACCACCGCTTGCACGGCCTGTACCTTGGCGGAGCCGGCGAGAAAGGGCGCCCCGACCACGCCGGCCACCGTGGCGCTGGTCAGGTTCATGAACTCTCGGCGGCTGCGACGGTCGTTCGACATGGCAGATCTCCTTGGCTGCGTACCATACGAGCCTCGGGCTCGGGATTCAACCCATACGCCAGATGTCACGCCATGTAACCGGGCCTGTCACCGTGACATCCTGAGCCGTGGCAGTTCCTGCCGACCTGGCAGGAATCGCGATCCGGGGATCGCGATCCGGGGTCTGACCCCTGTCGAACGAACTATCTGCGACGTCGGCAACGCGTAGACTGTCGGGCATGCGTATCTGGATGCCCGTCACCCTAGTCACGCTCGCTGTCGCCGGCTTCGTCGGACCCGCCGCTCGCGCTCAACAGGCGCCGACGCCGCCCGCCGGCTCCGGCCAGGCCGGCCCGGCCCCCGTTGGCCCGGCGATCCTGTCGCCCGGCCCCTCGGCCGCACGCATGCCCACCACCGCGGACGAGTTCGACACCTACTTCAAGCAAGTCTCCAACTGGGGTCGCTGGGGCGCGACCGACGAACGCGGCGCCGCGAATCTCATCACCGAGGCGAAGGGCAAGCAGGCCGCGTCACTCGTGCGCCTTGGCCGCGCCGTGGGACTGGCGCATTCGCCACTCACGACCAAGGACCCTGACAACGCGAGTCCGTTCGAACATACGATGAATCGCGGCTTCTCGACCGACACCTATCGCGTGTCGTACCACGGCTACGCACACAGCCATCTCGACGCGCTCTGCCACATCCTCTACAAGGACCAGACCTACAACGGCTACTCCCGCGCGGACGTGAACACGGAAGCCGGCTGCACCAAGCTCGGCGTGCAGACGTTCCGCAACGGCTATGTGACACGCGGAGTGTTGATGGACATGGCGCGCCACAAGGGCCTGCCGTACCTGGAACCGGGCACGCCGATCTTCGTGGAGGACCTCGAAGCGTGGGAGAAGCGCGCGGGAGTCAAGGTCGGGCCGGGCGATGCTCTGCTGATTCGCACCGGACGCTGGGCCAGGCGCTTGGCGCTGGGACCATGGAACGTGGGGCAGAACGCCGCGGGGCTGCATGCGTCGACGGCCGCGTGGCTCAAGGCGCGCGGTGTGGCGCTGATTGGCAGCGACGACGCGCTCGACGTCGTACCGTCGCTCGTTACCGGCATCGCCCTGCCCGTGCATACGCTGGTGATCACGTCACTGGGTATCAACATCCTCGACAACCAGGATCTGGAAGCGCTTGGCGACCTGGCACAATCGCAGAAGCGGTGGGAGTTCCTGCTCACCGTGGCGCCGGTGCCGGTCACGGGTGGCACAGGGTTTCCGGTGAATGCGCTGGCGACCTATTAGCGAAAGGTAACGGAGCGAAATGTAACGGGGCCTGTCACCGTCGAATGCACGAGGCCGCAACGGACCGAAATGTAACGGTGACAGGCCCCGTTACAAGTTGCCGTTTCTGCCAACGTGGCAGCTACCGCGCCGCGGCAGCCATCGCGCGCGTGCCGGCGTCTCTCATCTTCTCGAAGTCGCGCACCGCGTCGCCGGCCCCTGGCACGCCTTCCACCACCAGCAGCCCGGATGCCCACCGGCGCGTCCACAGGCCGTTGGTGCCGTCGATGACCACGGGGGCGGCGGACGCGGCGGGTTCGCCCAACGTATGCGGCCGCGGCAGTCCGTCAATCACGAGCAGCACACGCATCGCGCCGGCCGCAGCCGCGCCCGTCACTGACGCCGGCCTCACCATCGCCACGTACCACGAGCCCGGCCGGTCGACAGTCACGCGCTCGAGTCCGGCCAGCGCGGCATCGCCCTCGCCAAAGCCCGAGGGACACGCGGCGAGGATGCTCGCCGTGAGTACGGGATCGGGACTCGCGACGCGCTGCAGTCCCAGATCCGATCGCTGCGACTGACGCGCGCGCATCTGCCGACGGCCCTGCAGCACGAGCGACACGAGCACCAGCAGGAAGACGGCAATCGCGCCGAGCACCACTGGACCGAGCGCCGGCATCGCCTACTTCTTTCGCTCGGCTGCGACGCGCTCGTCGAGCTGTGCCATCGACCGGTCCGCCAGCGCCTTGCATTCGCCAGGCGCCACGAACGGATCGCCAGGCGCTCCGGGCGCCAGCCCCTGGTCCACGCGTCCCTTGAGCTTCGCATCGAGATTCGATGATTGCGGATGCGTCGTGATCAGGATGTCGCACGACAGCGCGGCCATGCGGTTGATCGAGGTGCGAAAACTCTCGACGAGGTTCGGCTCCTTCGCGCTGCCCGTAAATCGGAACGTGCTGTTCGAGATCGGTGTGAGGCTGTCGCCGTAGACGATGTTCAGGCAGCGCGTGCCCTCACACGACTGCCACGTCCAGCTCGTAGCACCGGGCGTATGTCCCGGCATGTAGTGCGGCGTCACGGCGGTGGTGCCCAGGCGCACCGCCTCGTTGTGCTTCACAATGCGCACGTTCTCGACCTTCGGGAAGCCATCCTTGTTTGGACCCTCGTACTGCGGATCCTCGGGGACCGGATACCCCAGCGCCAGCGCGCGGGCCGTCGAGGCGCTGCCCAGCACCGTGGCGCGGGTGTAGCGCTGCAGTACGTGCAGGCCGCCCGAGTGGTCGAAGTGCGCGTGCGAGGTCAGGATGTACTTGATGTCGGTCGTCTTGAAACCCAGCGTGCGGATGTTCGCGTCGATGATCGGTGCGCTTTGCGGCAACGCGCCGTCCATCAGGATGAGGCCCTGGTCGGTCACGATGAGCAGCGCCGAGAGTCCCGACGTGCCCACGAAGTAGGTGTTGCCAAACACCTTGAAGGGCTCGCGCGGGCCGTTCCACTCGGCGCACGACGAACACACCATCGGCGGATCGGGCTGCAGCACGCGAATCGGGGGACCGACCGGGGTGGTGGGCCGGACCGGAGTGGGGGTCTGGGCCATCGACAGCAGGGCGCACAGGATGAAGGGCGTGGAGCGAGCGGTCATCATGCCCGCGATCGTATCGGAACCTACGCAGGCCTGCTACTCAAGAACCCCCGCGCAACCTCCCTATTCCCGCGTGCGTCGGAATCCGTGATGGCGTGGTTCTGAGACACGCCTTCGCACTTGCGCCAATCGCCGCAGACGGCACACGGCGCGTCCTTTCGTAATGTCTCTAGCGGAGGTCTGTATCATGCGTAAGTCCTTAGTCCTGGCGTGTGCGCTCTCGATGATCGTGTTGACCATCTCGGCCTCGGCCGCCGAAGCGGCCCGCGTGTTCATCATCCACGGCATTCCCGGCGTGAACGTCGACGTCTATGCCACGCTCGCCGGCGCGCCTATTCCGGCCACGCCGACCATCGCCAACTTCCAGCCCAAGCAGATCGTCGACATCCCGGCCGCTGGACCCGCCAATGTGGACATCCGCATCTTCGCGGCGGGTGCGAACGCGCAGACGGCCACGCCCGTCATCGCGGTGCTCGGCGCCGCCGTGCCCGGCCCCGGCGAGATCAGCATCCTCGCGCACCTCAGTGGCGCCGGCGCTCCCACCGCGACCATCTACGTGAATGACAACTCGGCGCCGCTGCCTGGTGCCGCGTGCGTCAGCGTGCGTCACGCGGCGCAGGCGCCGGCCGTGCAGCTCACCGCGGGCGGCGTGCCGAAGCTGGCCCTGACCAACCCCTACTTCGGCGACCTCGAGGTGCCGGCAGGTGTGGCGATTCCGCTGCAGCTGCAGCTGGCGTTCACCGGCACGGCCGTGACGCCCACGGCGCAGCTGGCGTTTGCGTCCGGCACGCGTTACTTCGTTTACGCGATTGGCTCGGTACCCGGCAACACGCTCGACTTCATCCTGCAGGCGGTGCGGTAGGTCGACCTTCTCACAAGCGACCGGACCGGCGCCTCGGGCGTCGGTCCGGTTCGTCGTGTACGTGCCTGCTTCGCAGCGCCGCCGTCGGCGTCAACCCCTGCGGCGCAACCCGGCAGACGCGCACGGATACGATTGAGGTCCGGTACTGGTGTGGGCTCAAACGCCGCTACCGCGCGGAAGTCCTCGACCGCCTGGGCCAGGTGCGCACAGCCGCGGGTCGCGCGCGCCGGGCCGGCCTCGTCCGCGGCCAGGATGAGATGTCCCCAGGCCCGCCACTGCTGTTCGGTGATATCCACCGACGTGTCCCCGGCGAACAGCTCCAGGGTGCGGCGTGCCGCAGCACGCGCCGTGGCCATCTCGCCCAGGCGATACCGCGACCGCGCGACCTGGGCCAGTGACCGTCGCATCAGGATTCGCGCGAATCGGTCGGACGGATCTTCCGTGGCCACCTGCTCGCGAATGGCCAGGCTGCGTTCGTAGAGGCCGAGGCGCTCGCGCTCGTCCTTCTTCAGTGTGGCCAGTTGCGCGAACGAGATCGCGGTATCGAGCCGTGCCTGCCGGTCGGTCGGCATGCGGGCCAGGCGCTTCGAATCCAGCGCCACCGCGCGTTCGGCGCGGCGCTCGGCCTCGTCAGGCGCGTCGGCCAGCAACTCGACCAGGTTTTTTTCCACGAGCGCCACGTTGCGCATCCGGCCGGGATCGTCGGGACGTTCGGCGAGCAGCGATTCGAACTCACGCCCGGCCGCTTCGAGGTACGGGCGCTTGTCATCGCCAGCGGCCACAACCGCCATCGAGAAGTATGCCGACGCCAGCGCCATGCGCGCCGGGTCGGTGCGATTCACCGACACCCGGCGTTCGGCCGCCGCGACGGCCGCCTTGCCCAGCGCGGGCCGTTGCTCCGCCGGGGCCACGGTGGACAGCAGGCGGTAGGTGGCCACGAGGGCCTCGAGCAACCGCTCGCGTTCGATCCCTTCCTGCTCGAGCGCTTCGAGAATGGCGGCAGACTTCCGCGCACTCGCCAGCGCGCCCTCACGATCGCCTAGGTTCGCGCCGTTCGGTCCGCCCTGGATGTCGGCGATGCGTCGATACCCGAACGCCAGCTCGAGCCGCAGCGCCGGATCCGACGACGACGCGGCCAGCCGATCGAGATACTGCAGCGCATCCGACACGATCACTTTTCGGGCCTCGGTCGGGCTCTTCGTGCGCACCGCCTCGTCGAGCCGGAAGATCAGGCCGTTGGCCAGCGTGCGTACGTCGGCAAAGCGCGCCTCGGCGTCGGCGCGCGCCACTTCGGCCCGGCGGTACTGCGCCGCGGCCACGCCCAGGGCGGCCACGATGCCCACCACTGCCAGCGACGCGGTGGCGGCAGTCACCTGGTGACGGCGCACCCACCTGCTGAACACGTACCACGGCCGTGGCGGCACGGCCATTACCGGGCGCCCGTCGAGCCAGCGCGCCAGGTCTGCATCGAGCTCGCTCACCGATTGATAGCGGTCGGCCGGCACCTTGGCCAGCGCCTTCAGCGTGACGGCGTCGAGGTCGGGTGGCACGGCGCGGCTCACCGCGCTCGGCCGGGCCGGCGCGTCATGCAGCACCAGCCGCATCGCCTCTTCCATTGACACGTCGGGGCGCGACTGCGGATTGGCGCCGGTGAGCACCTCGTAGAGCAGGGTGCCGAGCGAGTAGATGTCGGAGGTGAGCGCCAGCGGCTCGCCGCGCAGCTGCTCAGGGCTGGCGCAGGCAAACGACATCGGGTGCATCACGGTGCGCGTGTCGGCCGTGAGCGTCTCGGCCCGCACGACCTGCGCGATGCCGAAATCCAGCACTCGAACCTGGCCGGTGGGCAGCACGATCACGTTGCCGGGTTTGATGTCGCGGTGCAGAATCAACCGCTGATGCGCGTACTGGATGGCGCTGCACACCTGGCGGAACAGCCTGACCCGCTCGGCCATCGGGAGCTGCCCTTCGGTGACGTAGGTGGTGATGGGCGTGCCTTCTGCCAGCTCCATCACGAAGTAGCGACGACCCGCCGCCACGCCGCCGTCGACGAGCCGCACGATGTTGGGATGGTCGAGGCCGGCGAGGATCTCGCGCTCCTGGATGAAGCGACGCTGCGCTTCAGGCGCGAAGACGAGATCCCCCGCCACCTTCAGCGCCAGGTGCCGCGAGAGTTCGCCATCGGCGCGTTCCACGCGGTACACCGTGCCCATGCCGCCGCGGCCCAGCTCGCCGAGCAGGCGATACGGGCCCACCATGGCGCCAGGCTGGAACGACGCGCCGCGGTCGCCGCCAAGAAGCGGTGGAGCGGCGTCGAGTGCCGCCAGCAGCGATTCCACTTCGCGCCGCACCTCGGCGTTGAGCGCCGCCAGGAGCGATGGCCGGACCTCGGGTTCGGCCTCCTGCACGCGCGCGAACTCGCGCTTCACCGTGATCCAGGTGGCGGCGTCCATCAGCGTGGAGGCTCCAGGGGCGCGGCAGGGGCGCTGGCGTCGCCGAGCCGGCGCGAGAGCCAGGCGCGCGCCACCGTCCAGTCGCGGCT
This sequence comes from Acidobacteriota bacterium, assembly GCA_031376505.1. GTDB lineage: Bacteria > Acidobacteriota > Vicinamibacteria > Vicinamibacterales > UBA2999 > CADEFD01. The sequence goes on along the minus strand of JANMDX010000239.1, from coordinate 23,551 downwards.
CACGGCCTGAGGCGACACGCCCAGCACGTCGGCGGTCTCGTCCAGTGTGAGCCCACCGAAATACCGCAGCTCCACCACACGGGCCACGTCGCCATCCACCGTCTGCAGTTCATCGAGGGCATCGTTCAGTGCCAGCACGTCGAGATCGGGTTCGATCGCGATCTGCAGAGCCAGGTCCAACGGCTCGTGCACCGCGCCCGAGCCGCGCTTCCCGGCCAGCCGCCGCCGCGCCTGGTCCACCAGAATGCGCCGCATGGCGTTGGCGGCCGCGCCGAAGAAGTGCGCGCGCCCGCTCCAGTTGATACGGGTCTGGTCCACCAGGCGCAGATACGCCTCGTGCACGAGCGCGCTCGTCTCGAGCAGATGGCCCGGCCGTTCGCCCCGCAGCAGATGTGCCGCAATGGCCTGCATCTCGCCGTAGACCTGGGGCACCAGCTCGTCAAAGGCGCCGCGGTCACCCGCCTGCCATTTATTGAGCAATTCGGTGATGTCGGCCATCTACGCGGCATCCTAGCACCCGGCTCGACGAAAACGCCGCCGGTTTGCGCCACGTAGAGAGAACCCCTGTCCGCGGGGGCCGGAGGGCAACCAGCCGCCGGCGCCCAGCGGGATTTCGAGTCCGTAGTGGTCGTCGCCTGGAGGCGTCTCTCGATGAACATCTTGAAGTCGACATCCGTTCTCATCGTGGCCCTGTTCGTCGCAACGGCGACCCCTGCGCTTGCGCAAAATGGCGCGTTGAAGGTCACGTCGTTTCCATCCGGCGCGGCGGTGATCGTCGATGGTGCGTCGACCGGAAAAGTCACGCCCATGAGCGTCAGCCTGTCGGTCGGCGACCACCTCGTCACCGTGGCCATCCCGAACTCCGGCTGGAACCCCGATACCCGAACCGTCAGCATCGGCTCAGGCAACAACGATCTGAGCGTCACGCTGCTGCCGACCATGACGACCGGTCCTCAGGGGCCAAAGGGGGACAAGGGCGACAGGGGTGACGCTGGTCCGGCCGGCCCGAAAGGCGACGTCGGAGAACGGGGCGCGACCGGCGCGACTGGCGCGACTGGCGCCACTGGTTCACAGGGCCCCGCCGGTCCGGCTGGCCCCGCGGGAACAGCAGTTGCCGTCGCCGCGCCTCCCCCGCCACCGTATTCGACCGTCAACCGGCAGTTCTATCTCAGCATCGATGGTGGTGGGGTGTTTCGGTTGTCGGCGGTTGCGGGGTGTTTCGACAAAGTCCTCGGCGTCGAGTATGAAGACTGCCATTTCACGGTTACCACGTTGCCGGATGATGTGCTTCCGTGGCTCGACGACATGATCCAGCGCGGCAGCACCATGCGGCGCAATCTGACCCTGTACGAAACGGACTTCAGTTTTGCCGTGACGGCGGAACTGGAGATCCAGGATGCGTTCCTTCGCGACCTGTCCGTCTCCGACTTCGACGCCAGCTCCACCGCCGCGGGCTCACTCAAGTTCATCGTGGTGCCAGGACAGCTTCACCCGCAATCGCCCGGCGGGAACCTGAACACTGGTCAGCTGCCGAAGTCGTTCCGCGCTGCAAATTTTCGCGTCGACCTCCCGGGTGTCGACACGTCCCGGGTCTCCGAAGTCAGAGGCCTGCGCGTGTCGTGGCCGAAAGTGCTCCAGCCCCCGACTGGAGTTGGCAGCAGGGCGGAGTTTGCGCCAGGTCAGCCGGTGTTCGACGATCTTCAGATCGAGCTGTCAGCGACCTCCGGCACCGGCGCGGCCGATTTTGATCAATGGGTGGGGACGTTCGCACAAGGAAACGGGACGCCGAAAGATGGCGATATCGTCATGCTGCAGAGCAACCTGCAGACCGTTATCGGGACGGTTCATCTGTTCGAGATGACGCCACGCTTCTTTCCGACGTTCAACACAGGACCGACCAGCCGCACGATTACGCTGCATGTGGGGCGGTTCAGCCTGCAGTGAGATCGCGGCGTTGCCTCCACGCGGCGGAGCTGGGACTGTCTTCTCCGCGTTGAACTCGTCAAAGGCCCGAGCCATCCGGAATCCCAGCACCCGGCCCGACGAAAACGCCGCCGGTTTGCGCCACGTGGAGAGAACCCCGTCCGCGGGGGCCTGAGGGCAACCAGCCGCCGGCGTCCCGCCCGTCGTTATCAAGGAGACTGCGATGTCACGTTCGCTCTCTGCGTGTGCCCTTTTCGTCGGCGCTGCCTTGCTGGCGGCGCAGGTGCAACCAGTGTCTGGCCAGAGCCAGGGGCGCGGCCGTGGACTCGGCCGCGCCGCGCCGGGCAGCAACGGCCGCAAGGCGATTCGCGCGGAGGTGCCCGCCGAGGCAGGCGCCAAGAACGGCGCCGACGCCGTGGAGGCGCTGAAGGGCGACCTCGGCCAGAAGGTGCGCGACCGCGGCGCAGATCCCGAGCGCTACGCCGCGATCCTGATGACCGACGAGTCGCTCTGGATCGACAGCGACGGGCAGGCCATGTTCGTCGACGTGATGGAGCATGACGGCACCGAGGGTCCTGGCGATCCCACGTCCACAGAGCCGGCCACGCCCACCGGTCCACCGCCGCCGCCCATCCGGCTGCCGGTCAGCGGCCTGCCGATTCATCACTCGAAGCCGGGCGCGCCGTGGACGATCTTCCTGGACTTCGACGTCGCCGTCGTTCGAGAGTCGCCCTTCGGAATCGTCCGTGGGACACGAACGCTCCGGGGGCTGACGATCGATGCCGACGCGACCAGGTTCACCGTCGATGAGCTCGCGGACATGGGGACGCGTGGCTGAAGACTTCGCGCCGTTCGACGTGGACGTGACCACGGAGGAGCCGGCGGTCTTCGGTTCGCGGCTGCTGTGGTCGATCGTCGGGCGCCACCCGAGCGAAATCGGTCTCGGTCCCGGAGTCGGCGGTATCTCGGGGTTCAGCCTGTGCTACATGCCCTTTGGCCTCAACACGCCGACGTTTACGTTCTGGGGCGTCTGGGGCGCGACCAACCATTCCGACATCGCCGACACGATCACGCAGGAAAACGGTCACATGTTCGGCCTGCTCCACGACGGCCTCCGCCTCTCGAATGGCGACATCGTCGAGTACTACTCGGGCCACGGCGGCGGCGCCACCAGCTGGGGACCAGTGATGGGCGCACCCGATCACCGCAACGTGACGCAGTGGAGCCGCGGCGAGTACGCCGGAGCCGTCAATCCAGACTACTGCGCATTCGGCGGACCCTGCTCGGTGTATCCCCTCCAAGACGACATCGCCATCATCGCCGGCAAACTCGGCTTCCGCGCCGACGATGTCGGCGACACGATCGCCACGGCGCTGCCCCTGGCGCTGCCGACGACCGCCTACAGCACGTCCAGCGCCGACGTGGACGTGTTCGCCCTGCCGCGCGCGACCGACGTCCGGATCGAAATCACGCCGTTCCGCGCCGGTGAACTGGAGGACGGCGGCAACCTCGACGTCGCGGCCGACATCGTGAACAGCGCCGGCCTCGTGGTGGCCAGCGTCGATGACCTCGACGAGACGGCTGCCACGATTGCGGCGATTCTACCCGCTGGTCAGCACTACCTGCGCGTGAAGCCCAGCTTCAACCCTGTGAACTACCCGATCTACGACTCGCTCGGGCAGTACACGGTGATGGGCACGTTCACCAACGTGGTGCGTTTCACTGGCTTCGACGCGCCGTTGCCGGCGGATGTGATGACGCCTGGCCGCACGGTGCCGGCGAAGTTCGCGCTCACGGATGCCATGGCCACAGCCCGCGTGCAGCTCTGGTCCGATCCGTCGCCGCTCGGGGCCACGGTGCTAGCCGAGACGACGTGCCGGGCTCAAACGGGGTTCAGACAGCACTGCAATCTGAAACTGCCGAAGGGCTTGACCTCGGGCGTGACCCACTGGATCGCGGCGCAGTACGAGGACCTCGGCGGCCAGTGGGTGACCGCGCAGCTCGCGCCGGGCAGCACCACGTCCAATCCGCTGCCGTTCGTCGCGCGATAGGCGTGCCTGGCACAGACGGCAAAGAGTCTTACCGGTGAAGTGCCCTTTCCAAGACAGACAGCGCCACCGATAGAACCGCTCGACGGGGCATGGTTCGTTGATTACGTTCGCAGGGCTTCTGCCGGGTCCACGCGGGCCGCGCTGCGGGCGGGTAGCCAGGCGGCACAGGCTGCCAGCGCGATGATGATCGCCGCCACGCTTGCCAGCGTGAGCGGGTCGCGTGGCCCGACGCCGTAGAGGAGCGACGCCAGCAGGCCGCCGGTGCCGATGCTGAGGACGGCGCCGGCGAGCGCGCCGACGGCCGCTAGCATCGCGCCGTCTTTCACGAGAGCGCCCACGACGCCGCGGCTCGTGGCGCCGAGCGCCAGCCGGATCGCGATGTCGCGGCGCCGGCGCCGTACCTGGTTGTGCACCACGGCGAAGAGCCCCAGCAGCGCCAGCGCCACGCCCGCAAAGCCCAGGCCCGCGAGCAGCCGCGCCACCAGACGCTCGCGCGCAAAGGCCTCCGTCACACGGTCGTCGAGCGTGCGCGCGCGTCCCAGTGGAATGGCTGGATCGGCGGCGGACACCACCCGGCGTACCTCGGGTGCCAGCGCCTGCGCGTTGCCGCGCGTGCGCACGGCCAATTGCAGCTCGCGGCTGATCCAGAAGAACACGTCACCTGGCGTTTGCGCGATCGGGATCAGCACTTCCGGCTCGACCGCTTCGCGCGGACCACGGTCCCACGTGTCGGCGGCCACGCCCACTACGCTCCACACCCGCGCACCGTCGGGCCCATTGAAGACCGGGACGCCGAACTTCACGTTGCGGCCCACGGGCGAGCCCGCCGGTGTGAGTCGTCGTGCCAGCGTCTCGTTCACAACTACGACGGCTTGCGAGGTGGCGCCGTCGGTGGCACTGACCTCGCGGCCTTCACGCAGTGCGACGCCCAGTGCGCTCAAGTACCCCGGACCGACCAGGCGCACGCGCACCTGGCGATCGACGCCGTCGGTGAATGCCTCTTCTGCCAGCACCACGTCGGACCCGGCGCTGCCACCGGCAAACGGCAACTGCGAAGCGGCCGCGGCATGCGTCACGCCGGGAAGGGTGGAGGCGCCCTGGACGATGCGGTGGATCACGGCGGCGATTTCAACGGGCGTGCGGTAGGTGGACGAGGGCAGCGTGAGGCTCGCGGTGAGCACGCCCGACGTATCGTAGCCGCGCGGCGCCTGTTCGAGCGCCCACGCGCTTTGCACCAGCAGCGCCCCGGCGCACGCGAGCACGACGGCCATGGCCACCTGCGCCATCACGAAGGCGCGCCGCACGCGCTCATCGGCGGTGCCGCCCGTGGCGCCGATCCGCAGCACCGATTGCAGGTCGACGCGCGCGCCACGCAGGGCCGGTAGCAGGCCCGCAAGCATCGTGACGACTGCGCCGGCGCCCAGCGCGAATGCGGCCGATACGCCGTCCACGCGCGCCTCCGCGATGCGGGGCACGTCGGCTGGCAGCCAGGCGCGAAGCAGGTCGGTGAACCACAGCGCGGCCACGAGTCCGGCGGCCGCCGAGACCAGCGCGAGCATTGCGGCTTCAACCAGCAGCTGCCGTGCGAGGCGCGCCCGCGTGGCGCCGAGCGAGGCGCGCAGGGCCAGCTCGGGGCCGCGGTCGTGCGCGCGCGTGAGCAGCAGCGTGGCCACGTTCGCACAGGCAATGAGCATCAGCGCACCGACACCAGCAAGCAGCAGCACGAGGCCGCCGCGGTAGCGCGACGTGACGTGGTCGGCCAGCGGCGTGATCCGAACCCCGAGTGGCGAGCCGTCCGCGGCCTTGAGCTGCAGCCGTCCGCCGATGGCGGCAAGTTCCTGCAGGGCGACGGCGGGCGACACGTTCGCGGCGAGCCGGCCCACGAGGTCCAGATACTGGGGGCCGATGTTGGCGCGCTCCGAGGGCGCAAAGGCCATGGGCGCCCACCAGTCCATCCCAGGCAGCAGGCTGTCGGCGCCGGGCGGCAGCACGCCCACAATGGTGGCGGCGCGGCCGTCGAGCGCCACGGCACGGCCCACCACGTCGAGATCGCCGCCAAAGCGCGACTGCCAGGTGCGGTGCGAAATCAGCAGCACGCGCGCGGCCCCGGGTGTGTCTTCTGCGGCCGTGAACGCGCGCCCCAGGGCTGGACGCACGCCCAGCACGCCGAAGATGGATTCGGTCACGAGGGCGCCGGGCAGTCGGTCGGTCCCTCGATCATCCGCCAGCACGCCGGCCACCGAGCGGATGGCCGCCAGCGCCTCGAGCGAGCGCGCTTCGGCCTGCCACGTGAGCGCCGCGCCGGGCGAGGAGGCGCCGGCTTCCGTGGCCGATTGCGCTTCAATCCAGACGAGCCGCCGCGAGTCTGGCGCGTCGAGCGGACGCCACACCACTGCCCATGCCACGGCAAACACGGCAATGGCGGCGCCCAGGCCCGCGGTGAGCGTGACGGCGACGGTGAGTGGCAGAGTCGGGCGGCGCGTCCATTGACGGAGTGTGGTGCGGATGTCGGCAGCGAGGTCGGACATTTGGATAAGACGCTGAGCAAGGGGTGTGCCGATGCAGGGCCACGCCGGCGCTCCGCTGGAATCGCCAGGGAACTGGTGGCGCCTCCGTTGGACGACGCACCGCTGAGCGCCATCGGGCGGTGTCTCAAGACGAACGCCTCGTCCCAGAACTGGGACGCAGTCCGGCAATTGTAACGGGGCCTGTCACCGTTACATTCCCACGGCGAAGATTCTGCGTACGTGGGACCTGCGGTCCCGGCGTGCGTCCAAAGCGCATGCCCTTATCGCCTTCGCTTTGGGTGCTACTCGCCCACGCCGGCGCGGCGTGTGCCATGACTGGCCTCATCTGGTTCGTCCAGGTCGTGCACTACCCCCTCATGGCCGATGTGGACGTGCAGGCCTTTGCGGACTATCACCGCGAGCACTCGCGCCTCACCACGCTAGTGGTCGGCCCGCTGATGTTGCTGGAACTGGCGGCGGCGGTGTGGATTGCGTGGAAGAGCCTCGCGACGCCCGCCGAGGCTTGGCTGGGGCTGGCGCTGTTGGCAGTGGTGTGGGGCGCCACGATGTTTCTGTCGGTGCCGCGGCACAACGAACTGGCTGCAGGATTCGACACCACTGCGCACGCCTCGCTTGTGGCCACGAACTGGATCCGCACGGCCGGCTGGAGTGCGCGCGCGTCGTTGGCCCTGTGGATGGTCGCCGGCGCGCTCCGCCCATCCTGACCGCGTGCACGGCCCACTTCAACGCTGCCGCACGGCGCTCGGCGTCTAGCGCGTCTGGACCGGAGCTTCCGCGCGTCGCCCGATCTCGCGGATCATGCCGCCGAAGATGAGTCCGTGGATGGGATAGAGCGCGTACCAATACATTAGTCCAAACAGTCCGCGCGGCGCAAAGAAGGCCGTCTGCACGATGAGGGTGGCGCCGGTGTCCAGGGTCCGCGCCTGAAACTCGAGCCAGGCGCGTCCGGGCACCTTCATCTCGGCGCGCAGGCGCACGAGGCGGCCAGGCTCGACGGCTTCCACGCGCCAGAAGTCCACGGCGTCGCCGACCCGCACGTGATGTGGATCGCGGCGTCCGCGTCGCATCCCCACGCCGCCGAGCAACCGGTCAAGGAAGCCGCGTAGCTGCCAGGCCCAGTTCAGACGCAGCCATCCGGTGGCGCCGCCGAGCGCGCTGAACACTTCGAACGCGCGTTCCGGCGTGGCGTTCACGGTGAGCTGGCGGCGTTCCAGCATCATGCCGTCTTGCGTCGTGAGCACGACCGGTTCCGAGTCGAGATGACTCGACGTCAGCGCATCCGACCACGCGGTTTCCACGCTGTCGCCGTCGAAGCTGGCCAGTGCTCGGCGCACCGCCTCGAGATAGCCCACCGGCTCAATCGACGGAAACCATTGGCTCGCGCGCGGGTCGCGCACCACGACTTCGTTGCGGAGTCCTTCGATGAGGGGACGGGCGATCGCCGACGGAATAGGGGTGACGAGGTGCACCCAGTAGGACGACAGGCGGGGCGTGAGGAACGGCACGGGCAGGAGCCAGCGCTTGAGCCCACGCAACCCGGCGTAGCCCGTCATCATCTGCCCGTAGGTCAGCACGTCGCTGCCGCCGATCTCCACGACCTGGCCCGTGCACGCCGGCGTCTCGAGGGCCTCCACCAGGTAGGTCAGCACGTCGCGGATGGCAATCGGCTGGATGCGCGTGTAGACCCAGTTCGGGCAGACCATCACCGGGACGCGCTCGGTGAGGTAGCGAATCATCTCGAACGAAACAGAGCCGGAGCCGACGATCACCGCAGCGCGGAACTCGGTGACGGGCACACCGGCCTCCCCGAGGGCTGAGCCGGTGTCTTGCCGCGAGCGCAAGTGCTCCGAAAGGGCAGCGGTCGAATCACCGAGGCCTCCCAGGTAGACGATGCGGGCAACGCCGGCGGCGGCCGCGGCGGCGCCGAACGACTTCGCGGCGCGGATGTCGCGATCGTGGAAGTCGCGCCCGGCTCCGAGGCTGTGTACCAGGTAGTAGGCGACCTCAATGCCGGCCAGAGCCGGGACCAGTGAGGCGGGATCGAGCACGTCGCCGCGCACGATGGTCACCTGGGCGGCCCACGTGCGACCTTGGAGGCGCGACGGGTCGCGCACCATGCAGCGCACCGGGTGTCCGCGGTCGAGCAGCTGCGGCACGAGGCGGCCGCCGACATAGCCGTTGGCGCCGGTGACGAGGACCTGCATCACACTTTTGGACGCGCACCCAACTGAGAGCGGTCCGCGACGTCGAGGACGACGACGGCACGAACCGCAATCAACGGAGACCGCCTAGCGCGTGGCCGCGGCGGCGCGAGCGGCCATCTGTTCCTGACGCTTGCGCGTCAGGTGAGGCGTGATGCCGAGCAGGCGCTGGATGACCATGAGCTGACCGCGGTGATGCATCTCGTGTTCTTTCGCACCGAGCAGCATCTCGAAGCGCGACTTGCTGGGCGGCGTGAGGCCGGCGGGGAAGTGCACGTGTTCGCCGAGCTGCGCGTCGGTGAGCGTCTCGAGCCACGCGGCAAACTGCTCGCCGCGCGTGGTGAGCGCGTCGACGATGGCGGCTTTTGTGGTCAGTGACTTCTCGATCTGCGCGGCCTGGCCCATGTACGAGCCGAAGTCTTCCATCGACACCCGGGTCTTCTTGTCGACGCCGTGCAGCGCGTGGTGAAAGTTGGTGCTGGCCGCCACGTGGGCCAGCGTGCCGGCCACCGTCATGCTGCCTTCGGTGGCCGCGAAGCCGTACTTGTCTTCAGGGATGTCCTGCGCCGTCTGAATCGTGTTCTGACGAACGGTGCGAAACGCAGTGGCCAAGTCTTTGGCGCCGTAGTAGTTCATGTGTGCGGGTGCTCCTGAAGGTGTGGACGTGTCCAATTGTAACGGGGTTGTAACGGGGCCTGTCACCGCCGCGCGCACCTGGTGTGCAAATTTCGCCACCCGGGTCTGACTCCGATGGCACCCGGCATGTCGTCAATAGCGGCTAAAGCGCAAGGCTGGGCTGGATGGGCGTGGCCTCGCCGACCTGTCCCGCCCGTCCAATGGGAGCTCCTTCAGTGGCACTACCGATTCAGGCCAACGAAATGTAACAGGGCCTGTCACCGTTGCCTCAGGGCGGTTTGTCACGTCCGCGGACTCGCCGTCCGCTTCAGGCTCTCGTCCCAGAGCGCACCGATGCCGAACTTTGGCCGCTTTGGCTTGAGGGGGCTCGTCTGGGCCTCCTTTAGCGGCAGGTTCACCAAAGTGGCCCACTCCTCGGCCGGCGGCAGTGGCACCGGGCCCTCCGTGGTCAGACGCGGGTCCCATAACCGTTCTTGAAGACTGGACCATCGCCACTGCTCGGCTCTGCTCACGAGGCCAGTGCGCACAGGGTTGGCTTCGACGTACCGCAGCGTTCGATAGTAGCGCACCTCCGAGTCGACGACGAACGCGTGGTAACGGTCCTGGTAGATGTGTCCCGTGCCCTTCGTGCCAGTTTCGGTGCGAAGAAGTGCGGCATGGGCGCCGGTCAGATCGTGCATGAATTGCGACAACTGACCTGGCGAATGCGGCCACGCCACGAGGTGCCAGTGATTTGGCATGAGCACATACGCCAGGAGCTTCAGCGACGCGCGGGTCTGCGCCCACGCGATCAGCCCAAGAAATGCTTCATAGTCGCGCTCGCTGGCAAACAACTGTCGACGGTCGTTGCCTCGATTGACTACGTGCAGCACGGCGTCATTGTCGTACGAGCGAAGGGCGCGAGGCATGCTGGCGAGGTCTCTGTGCCTCTCGCGCACGCAAGATACTGGCCAGGCGTCCCGCGCCGGTGGAGGTGTGGGGCGGCACGCAGAAAATGAAGCAGTCGAAGTGTGCCGTGACAGGCCCCGTTACATCTCTCGAAATATAGCGGTGACAGGCGCCGTTACATCTCTACTGCACTGTGTCCCGCGGGGGCACGCCGCTGGCTTGTGATGTGCCGTAGTAGATGCCGTTGAACAAGAATTTGAACGTCCCATGCGGCTGGGCGCGGAACGTGATCTCCGGGCCGAAGAGGAACACTTTTCCCTTACCCACGGACGCCTCGACGACGGCTGCGCCACCCGCCAGGTAGTGTTGTCCCCACGCCCACCCCGAACGCAGCGGTGCCTGGTCAGCAAACCAAGCCACCGGGCGGATGCCCTTCAATGAGGCGTTCGGTGCCAGTTTCATCACCGGGCTGTTCTCGAAAAACACGTCCACCTCGGGAGCAAAACCGAAGCCGAGCGGCGACGTGTTGTCGACCGCCACGCGCAGAATCGAGCCCGGCACGTAGTACTTGTCGCGGGGCAGCGCGCGGGTGGCGCCCGCGGCGGTCATCTCCACGAGATGGTCGCTGAGCGGCAAGCCCAGGTGTTCGCCAAGCGTCGCTGAGCCGCCAAATGCCACGACCACGCCTCCCTCTTCCGCGAATCGCTTCAGCATCGGCACGGTCTTCTCGAGGGTCACGCTGCCGAGACGCGCGCGGTACTGCTCGGGGACCTCGTCGGCGCGAGGCTGACGGCCGAAGAAGCCGCCACCGCCCCCGCCGCTGTTTTCGGGAATGCCGCCATCTGGAAAGAGCAGCACGTCGTATCTCGCCTTGAGGTTGCCCGCATCGAGCGTCTGCGGATAGACCACGTCGAACTCGAACTCGAACTGCTCGAGCAGCCAGCGCACATGGCCTGACGGCATCGAGCCGCCATATTGGTCCCACAGGCCGATACGCGGCCTCGAAAGCTTGTACATCCCACCTGCCGGACGCTCCGTCACGCCGCTCGCACTCACGCCAAGGTCGGTCGCGGCCTTCTGCAGCACCGCGGCCGTCGTGCCCTTCGCCGGCACGTAGATCACGCCGGTGCCGTCGGCGCTCTGCCAGCGCCGGTTACCCACGAAGTACGCCTCCTCACCAGCCTTGAGCAGCCGGTTGATCACGGTGAAGGCGTCGTTCTGTTTGTGCGCGATCACATAGCCGGCCGTGCCGGCCGCGGAGGTCACCGTGCCAGCCGCGGGCTTCACCACCTCGGTCAGCGCCTCGAATGTACCGTCGATGCCCTCGAGCACGCGATCGAACCTGACGCCCATCTGGAACGCCAGGGTCCAGCCGGCATTGTCGTACGGCGGAATCGGTGGGCCGCCCGGATATTGGAAGTCGTTCGGGTGGTCCTGCGGTTCGAACATATCGAGTACGTGTGGACGGAACGCCTGCGCGGCCTTCACCACGAACGAGCCAGCCACGTACTGTTTGCCGCCGGCGCTGAACGGCGCCGTCGCGCGATGCACGACTACCCCCGCCTTGATCAGCGCATTCACGAACTTCGTGGACGTCAGAAAATCGCCCTCGCCGGCCGGTAGTACGTAGGCGCGCGCGTCCCGCCACTCGGGCTTGCGCAGCAGCGCGAAGTACCTCGTCGGCACGACCTGCACGCGCCCGCCCGCGACCATGCGTGGGTCCGCGGCGTCGACCTTCATATCCTTGGCGATCTCAGCCTTCACCTCAGCGACGCGGCGCGGATAGTCGGTCCACGTGTCGGTTGAGCCGCGCCGGATGGCGTTACGTCCCATCAGATAGATGTTGTAGAGCAGCGTTTCGCGGTAGCGCTGCGCGAAGTCGAGCACGGCGTAGTTGGCCGTGATCGAGTAGTCGATGGACTGGCGGAAGTGCCACGTCTGCGGTGGAATGGGTGCGGGGTAGTCGCCTTTGGCCAGCATGCGATCGGGCACGAAGCCGATCTGCTCTGGCGTAGGGTTGCCGATGCTTTCAGTGAGCAAGCCCACCTGGTTGTGAAAGTACGCCATCGTGCGCAGGCCGCCGTTCCACCACGTGGAGTAGCTGGAGCCCGAGCGCGTGGTCACGCCAGGTTTGCCTTCGGCGTCGAAGCGCGCGTGCATGGCCGAGCCCACCTGGTCGAGTGTGTTCACGACGAGCGGGTCGTAGACGTAGTTGAAGGGATCCCGGAAGGGCGGCGCAAACATCACCGTGCCGGTCGGACCGGTCTGGTGATGGTTGTACATGATCTGCGGATACCACTCGCGGTAGAGCACGCGGTTCATGTTCGTGCTCTCGGGCTGGTTCATCACGTAGAAGTCGCGGTTGTTGTCGTGGCCCACGTATTTCTGGTAGAGCCGCGGCAGCTGGTTAGTACTGCGCTCGGTCGGCGTGGCCTTGCGCATGTACCAATCCGACACCAGTTCCATGCCGTCGGGATTCGCGTGCACGGCCAGGATCACCACATCGCGCAGGATCCGCATGGTCTCGTCATCGGTCTTGCTGGCAAACTGGTAGATGGTCTCGATGAGCTGCTGCGCGCCGAGGACTTCGCTCGCGTGCAGACCGCCGTCGATCCAGATCACCGCCTTGCCCTCGTTGGCGAGCGCGCGAGCGGTGTCGTCGGTCAGACCCTCGGCGAGCGAGAGCCGGCGCGAGATCTCCCTATAGCGATCGAGTTTCTTGAAATTCTCAGGCGCGGTGATGATCGCCATCAGCTGGTCCCGGCCCTCGGCCGTCTTGCCGATGGACTGCACGACCATGCGGTCCGACTCCTTGTCCAGGAGCCGCACGTACTCACCAAACTTCGTGTAGTTCGGCAGCACGTAGTCCGCGCCGATCCGATGCCCGAAGAACGTCTCGGGCGACGTCAGCTTGACGGCGACGGCAGCAGGCGCCTGCGCGAACATGGTGGCGGCGGCGATGGCCACCAGGACGGCGCTGGCAATGGCGAAAAGAGAGCGGCGGGATGTGGGACGCATACGACTGACCTCGACTCAAGAACTGTAACGCAGATACTGCGTTGTTTCGGCCCGCGCTGCTGTGCAGAAATGGCCATAGCGGCGTGCCCATGACCGAGATCCGCGGCGGCGGCGATTGTCACGGTGACAGGCCCCGTGACAGACGGAGACACGAGGTGCGCCCCCCGACCCGCGCCCCCCGACCCGCGCCCCCCGACCCCAACCCCAACCCCAACCCCAACCCCAACCCCGGCGCCCGCATCGTCCAGATGCGTTTCCGCTATCATCTTCTTCGGTCTGCGCGTCGGTGGGCCTGGGAGGATTCCATGGGGTGTACGAGTCGTAGTGTTCGAGTCGCCGCGCTGGTTGCCAGCATGGCGTGGATGATGTCGGTCGGGCCCGCGCTGGCACAGCACGACATGCCGATGGGCGCGACGGCCTCGACGGCCAAGCCCGGCGCCGCCGGCTCGATGGAATTGCCCAAGTACGTCGCCGACCCAATCCCACTCTTTTCTGTCGGCCTCGGCACCTTCACCCGCCAGATCTCCTCCCCCAACTACGAAGCCCAGAAGTTCTTCGACCAGGGCTTCCAGATGATGTACTCGTTCGCGAAGCTCGATGCCGTGCGCTCGTTCCGCGAATCCTGGAAGCGCGACCCGAGCTGCGCGATCTGCTACTGGGGCGAGGCGTGGGCGTGGGGTTCGTACCTGAACGGCCCGATGCTGCCCGAGCACTCGCCGTTTGCCTACGCCGCGCTGCAGAAGGCCCTGGCCCTGCGCGCCACCGCCGCGCCGTGGGAGAAGGCCTTCATCGAGGCGATGCAGGTGCGCTACGTGAAGGACTTCGATCCAAAGAAGCGCATGGATCAGGAGAAAGCCTACGCCGAAGCGATCCGCAAGGTGGCGGAGCAGTTCCCCGACGATCTCGACGCGGTGACCCTCTATGGCGACGCGCTCTTCCTGCTCGAACCGCGTCGCGGCACGCGCGACCTCAACGACCCCAACGTGCAGCGGCTGCACAAGGTGCTCGAGAGCGTGCTGGCGAAAGACATCAAGCACCCTGGCGCGTGCCATCTCTACGTGCACGCCACCGAGTCCACCGTGGACCCTGGCAAGGCCGCCGCCTGCGCCGAGTTCCTGGGCAGCGTGGTGCCTGGCGCGAGTCACATGAATCACATGCCCTCGCACACCTGGAACGAGATCGGCCGCTGGAACGACGGCGTGCGCGCCAACCTGCAGGCCTGGCACTCCGACCAGAAAGCCGCAATCGGCGAAGGCTTCGCCATCTACCCCGACCACAACCTGCACATGCTGCTCTTTGCGGCATCCAACGACAGTCAGGGCGCCGTGGCGACGCAGGCGGGCAAGGATTACGCCCGCAGCACCGGCGATACGATGTACCAAGTGCTCTCGCTGCTGCGCTTCGGGCGCTTCGATGAGATTCTCGAGATCACGAACCGTCCCGAGCGCGACGTGAACGGCGGCATGTGGGACTTCGCCCAGGGTTACGCGCGGCTGCGGAAGGGCGAGATCGACTACGCCAAGCTCTACCTGACGCGCGTGCAGAAGGGCGCCCTCTCGAAGCAGGACTTCCGCCAGCATCCGGCAAGCACGCTGCTGGGCGTCGCCGCCAACATCCTCGAGGGCGAGATCCTGCGCAGCCTCGGCGACAAGCCGGGCGCGCTCGCGAAGTTCGAAGCGGCCGTGAAGCTCGATGACGCGATCGTCTACGACGAGCCCGAGCCACTGCCGTTTGACGCGCGCCATTGGCTCGGCGCGATGCAGCTCGACGCCGGCCTGCCGGCCCAGGCCGAGGCCACCTATCGCACCGAGCTTGCGGAGCACCCGAACAACGGCTGGTCGCTGCTCGGGCTGCAGCAGGCGTTGAAGGCCCAAGGTAAGCCCACCGCCACCGTCGACGCCGACCTCGAGAAGGCGTGGGCTCGCACCGACACCTGGGTTCGCGCCTCGCGCTTCTAGCGCCGGGTTCGTCGCAGTCGCGGGTTCGCCGCGGCAACCGACAACGAAGGACAAGGGGTCCGGCGGGGATAATCCCCACCGGACCCTTGTCGCATACGGGCGCGGCACCCGCTACCCGAGGGGGGTCTGACCCCGGTGGCACCGATCTCGCGCCAGGGGGGTCTGACCCCTGGTCTCCTGGTCTGCTAGGATGCCGTCCCATGAACGAAATCCCGCGTCGCGAACTGCTCACGCACGCGCTGGCGCTGGCCGGCGTGTCCGCGGTGACCGGAACCCGAGCCGCAGCGTCACCCTCGGCGCCCCTGGACGAGACGCCCGCTGGATCTGCCACCGTCGCGCCCGGCGCCTCGCCGCTCGCCCAGAACGAGTCGGCGCTGTCTGGGTCTCAGGCGTCGGCCGCCGCGCCCATCGACACACTGCGCTTCTTCCCCGGCTTCGCCCGGGAACGCGTGCGCACGACCGGCGCCGAGATCAACGTGCTGAAGGGCGGAGCCGGTCCGCCCGTGCTGTTGCTGCACGGCGCGCCGCAGACCCACATCTCGTGGCGCCTTGTTGCGCCAGAACTGGCCAAGACCCACACCGTCGTCGTTCCGGACCTGCGCGGCTACGGCGATAGCAGCAAGCCGGCCGACGGCGAGAGCCACGTCAACTACTCCAAGCGCGCGATGGCGCTCGATCAGGTCGAGGTCATGCGCCACTTCGGCTTCGAGCAGTTCCCGGTCATCGGGCACGACCGCGGCGCGCGCGTCGGGCATCGCCTTGCGCTCGATCACAAGCACGCGGTCACGAAGCTCGCCCTGCTCGACATCCTGCCCACCTACTACCTCTACACGCATGTCACTCTCGAGTTCATCCAGGCCTACTTCCACTGGTTCAACTACGTGCGCGCCGCGCCTGGACCGGAGGAGCAATTGAAGGCGCAGTACGACGCCCAGGCCGCCAAGGCCACCACCGACGTGCAGCGCGAGTACTCGCGCGTCTACACCGACATGGCTAACTTGCACGGGATGTGCGAAGACTACCGGGCCAGCGCCTCCATCGACCTCACGCATGACGCCGCCGACCTGCAGACGAAGATCGCGTGCCCTGTGCTGGCGTTGTGGGCCACGAAAGGGCCGATGGGGCGGCTCTACGACGTGCTGGCCGTGTGGCGCGAACGGGCGACGCAGGTGACCGGCAAAGCCATGCCAGCAGGGCACAACATCCAGGAGGACGCCCCCGCCGAGACGCTGGCCGAGATTCGCGCGTTCCTTGCGTGAAGTGCCAGAGCCAAGGGCGGCGCGCCCTACCGCGCGGGCATGGGCTTCATGAGCGACGCCCAGTTGACGATGACGCGCACCCTGCCCGGTGCTGGCCGCTTCACGAGGAATCGGCCATCAGGCGCCACCCGGTCGCCGTCGCTCTGGCGCGACGGCGAGAAGCCGAGGTCAAACAGCTTGCGCGGCGGGCCGGCGGCGAACGGCGTCGACCCGCCGACGTGACGAGACCATCACGCGGCGGCTGTACGAACGCTTCGGCGTGGCCGAATACTGGGTGGTCGACCCGGATCTCGACGAGATCAAGATGTATCGGCTCAGCAGCGGCCGCTTCGTGCGCGTGACCGAACTGTCCGTCGAGCGCGACGACGTGCTCACGTCGCCGCTCGTCCCGTGTCTCGCGCTCCGTCTTGCCGAGATCTTCGAGGAGTAGCGTCGGCCTGGACGCGCCGGCTGACGACCCGGGACTGCGCGAGTTTTGGCGACTCTGCCGCCTCGATCCGGCGTACAAAGGAGGCGGCGTCAAGACACGTGCCCGACGCGGGTGAACGCGTGGCCCGCGCCGAGTGAGCCGACTTCCGTTCGGAGGTGCAACATGAGACAGCGTTCCCTGATCTGGATCGTAGGCCTGTGCGTGGCCGCAGCGGGGACCACCAGCCTCGCGCAGAGCGGAACACCCGATCCGGCCGTGATGCGGGCCATCGATCGGCTCAACACGGCCTTTCAGGCGCGTGACACGAAGGCGTACGACGCGCTGACCACCGCGGACTTCGTGCGCATCGCCTCGAATGGCCGCATGTTCAACAAGGCCGAGTGGATGAAGACCGTCGCGGCGCCGGGTGCCGCGCGCGGTGCGGGCAAGTACGACGAGGTCAGCGTGCGCGTGTACGGCACTGGCGCCGTGGTGACCTATCGCAACATGCCCGACGCCGGTGCCGTGAGTTATCTCACGCGCGTCATGGAGCGTCAGGGCACCCAGTGGAAGCTGGCGCTGGCGCTGAGCACCGACGTCAAGCCGCCGGCAGCGCCCACAGGGCCCGAGCCCCCGGCGCTGCCCGCCTGGTCTGCCTCGTCGCCGGCCGAGACGGACGCACTCGCCGCGTTCCAGGCGATCCAGAAGGCGAACCGCGACAACGACGTGGCGGCCTGGGAACGGTTGTCTGGGCCCGATCACCTCATCATCAACGTCGCGGGCACGAAGACGTCGCGAGTCGAGCGCGTGGCGGCGTTGAAGAAGGCCGCCACGGGGGCGCTGGCCACGCCTGCTACGCCGGGCGGAGACCAGCGGATCCGCCTCATGGTCAAGGGCGACGTGGCGGCCGTGACCTGGATGCAGGGGCAGAGCCGTTCGCTCAAGGTGCTGGCGCGGCAGGGCGGTCAGTGGCGGCAGGTGCTGCAGCAGACGGCACCGATCGTGGCGCCGAAGTAATACGTCTCGCGAGTCTGGAGCCCGCCACGGTTGCCTCGAGATGCCTCCTCGCGGTGCTGCGCAAGGAATGGGAGACAGGGCGATGGACGAGCTGCAGGCGGCGATGCTGGTCGTGCCAAGCGAGGTGCGCTACGCACCGCGCCAAGACGGATGTCGAATCGTGGGAGGCGGATCGCTAGAATAGCGGCGCATGCACCTCGCCGCCGGCGCCACCCTCGGGCCGTATCGCGTTGTCGCCCCGCTCGGCGCGGGCGGCATGGGCGAAGTGTATCGGGCGCTCGATACGCGCCTGGGCCGAGGTGGCGGTGAAGATCCTGCCGCCGGACCTGGCCAATGACGCGATGCGGCTCGAGCGGTTCACGCGAGAAGCCCGCGCGGCCGCGGCCCTGAACCATCCCAACATCCTGTCGGTGCACGACGTTGCTGCCGAGGGCGACGTGCACTACCTCGTGTCGGAGCTGCTCGAAGGGCAGACGCTGGCCGAGCGGCTGCAGGGCGGTGCCGGAACACTGGCCGTGCGAAGGGCCGTCGACCTCGCGCAGCAGATCGCCCAGGGCCTGGCCGCGGCGCACGCCCGCGGCATCGTGCACCGCGACCTGAAGCCCGCCAATGTGTTCATCACGACCGACGGGCGTGCAAAGATCCTCGACTTCGGCCTGGCGAAACAGTCGGCGGCTGCCGACGCCGGGGTGACGACGACCGGGGCCGGCGCGTCGCCCGACACCGATCCGGGCCAGGTGCTGGGCACCGTGGGCTACATGGCGCCCGAACAGGTGCGCGGCCAGGCAGTCGATGCGCGCGCCGACATCTTTGCTTTCGGCGCCTTGTTGTACGAGATGCTCGCCGGTCGTCGGGCGTTTGCGGGTGACACGGCAGCCGATACGCTCAGCGCCATTCTCGGGAAAGACCCGCCGGACCTGCTGTCTTATTCAGATCATCTGATTCCACCGGCGCTGCAGCGCATCGTGGCGCGCTGCCTGGAGAAGGACGCGGCGGCGCGTTTCCAGTCGGCTGCCGACCTGGCGTTTGCGCTGCAGGCGCTGACGAGCGAATCGACGGCCAGCGGAATGGGCGCCGCGGCTGAGCCGCCCGCGCCGGCGCGGCGAGCGTGGCGCGAATGGCTGCTTGGCGCCGCAGCGCTCGCCGGCGTGTCGCTCGCCGGGCTGTCGTGGGTGCGCGAACGGCCGGCAAGGCCGGCGCTCGCGCCGATCGTCGCGCAGTTCAGTGTGGACCTGGGCCGCTTGCTTCGGCGTGTCACGCTGTCGCCAGGGGGCGGCCATGCGGTCGTCTACCTGGAAGACAAGCTCTTGGTGTACGCCCTTGCCGATGGCTCGTTGACGCCCGTTGGCCCGACGTCCGGCCGAAATGCGGTGGCATGGGCACCGGATGGCAGCGCCTTTGCGACGCTGTCGATGACTGGTCAACTCGTCGTCTACCGGCTTCGGGAGCGGTCGATCGTGCCGCTCGCGACCCTCGAGGATCTCGCGTTTCCTGTGAGCATGGCGTGGTCGCGAGCCGATGAGGTCGTCGTAGCCGATGGCGCCGGACGCCTGCTCATAGCGAACGCCCGAACCCCTGCGGCGAGCGCTCGTGTGCTGAGGGCTGCCGGCGGGCCGCGGCGCGCTGTGGCGGGGTTCCTCTCCAATACTCACGAGTTCCTGTCGGTCAACGACACCGGCCCGCCCGAGTCAATCGGTCTCTTCAAGTCCAGCACCGACGGCCGCACCGACAGCCGCCTCGACGGCGCGCCGTGGGATTCGGCGGTGCTGGTCGACGACACGACGCTGCTGGCCAAGCGCGGGTCGTCGATCTACGAGCTGCGCCTGAACGAGCGCGCGGATGCCGTCGTCGGAGAACCCAGGTTGCTCCTGTCGACCGCCTCCGTCGCTCCGACTTCCTGGTCGGTGTCGACCACGGGGGTTCTCGCCATGGTCGAGGCCGTGCCACAGCAGTTCTCGTGGTTCACGCGCGCCGGACAGCGCGCGCCGCTGGCGACGCCGGCGATGTGGAACTCCTTCGACATGACACCAGATGGGCGGCAGATCGTCACCACTCGGCTGTCGGAGGAGAGCTACCTGCAGCAAAGCCTCTGGAAGCTGGACGGCGTGCGCGGCGCCGAAGATCGACTCACGTTCGGCGACGCGCGCAGCAGCGATCCCAGCATCTCGTCCGGTGGCGAGACGGTGGCCTACGTCTCGGGAAGCGGAATCAATTCGACCACTCGAACCTTCACGGTCCAGGCCGGCCAGCCGGCGATCGCCGCGTTCGAAGACGCGGCGGGCGTGGCTCTCGACGACTGGTCGGCCGACGGCCGTTGGTTCGTCTATCACCATCGGAATCTGCCCGGGGCGGTGCGAGGGCTTCTCGCGAGGAGCATGGATGGTTCGGCGTCGCGCGTGGTTGCGCGGTGCGAGGGCACGGCGGACTCAGCCAGAATCGCCCCGACCGGGCGTTGGCTGGCCTACAACTGCAACGAGTCGGGCCGTCATGAGGTGTACGTGCAGTCGTTCCCCGAGCCGGGTCCGCGGGTTCGTGTGTCGCTCGATGGCGGGATGCAGCCCACCTGGAATGGCGACGCGTCCGAACTCTACTATCTCTCCGCGACGGGAACGATGATGGTGGCGGAGCTGAGGACGACCAACGGAGTCGAGGTGACGAAGACGACGCCGCTCTTCGAGACGGCGTTCTCGCCGAGCCCGCAAAACGACCAGTACCGGGTGACCGCCGACGGCCAGCGCTTCCTCGTGTTGCGGCCGGTCGACAACGCGGCACAGCCCCTGCGCGTCATCATCAACTGGCGTGAGCGCTTCAAGGCCGAACTCGCCCGCGAACCGTAGCGGCCCCCGGCGTCGCATCGCGGTCCGCCCTGCAACCGCTGGTCGCGTCTGTTACCAGAGCACTCGCACAGAGCCTGACACGCGAATCGCCTCATCACGGGTGATGAGCGGCAGGTCGATCGACCGTGCGGCGGCCACGATCAGCCCGTCGAACGGGTCGCGCGTGAAGCCGAGCTCGCTGGCATCGACGATCTGCTCGACAGTCAGGTCCAGCGGCTGGAACGAGGTGTTCGAGAAGAGGTCGCTGAAGAACTGCCGCGGCGTGCGCCCGAGATCGGCGCGGCCCACGCGCGCCAGTATCGCGACTTCCCACGTGACGGCCGCGGGAATGTAGAGAATGGCGCTGCCGTTGTCGCAGGCGTCGAAATGAGCGGCGGCCCGCCGGCTCAGCAACCGCGATGGCCCGGCCGCGTAGTAGAGCAGCGCGTTCGTATCGCTGACCGCGGCATCAGCCACGGCGCTTCCGTACCGCAGGCTTCGGGGACGTCTTGCCCCGAACCGAGCCGTACGGCTCCGCCGTTTCGTGGACGAAGAGGGGGCGCGACAGCGATTCCTCGAAGAGGGCTCGCACCGCCGCCTTGGCCTTGCTCAGGTCCGGGTCGTCCGCCGGAAGGCGGACGGTGCCCACGACGGATCTGACGGGTGTGGCCGACCCGCCGGTCCGCACTTGGGTCACGAGACGGTCGAGCGCCTCGCTGAGATTGCCCTTGGAGGTGACGCGGGCGCGGCCGCGGAGCCACGTCAGATTCATCTCATCCAGGGTGACCGACACCGCTTTCCGAGGCATGGGGCATCGTATCACATACGGATACGATAGACTGCCGCCAGAGGCCTCGGCCGGGCCAACACTCGCGTGTGATCCAGGGATGGCCTCGCGGATGGCGCTCGTGATGAACTGGCCTGCGCTGCGGTGAACGCCGCGCACGGTCTGAGACGATCGTCGCCAGCCTACTCGCGCGGCCGGCTTGGCAGGTCAGGCTCAGCCACGTGTCGCTTCAGCTCGTCTGGCAGCGTGTCCCAGAGGTCGGGATGCGTTTCGCAGAGACGGGCGATATCGGCCAGGTCCTTGAGACGCTTGCTCGGTCGCCGCGCCGGTTCCGACCACGCCTTGATCTTGCCGGCGAGCGTATCAGGCAGCGAGGCGACGCGCAGCAGGATGCCATGGACATCTGCCGCCATCGCGCGGGCCGGGAAGTCCTGGTAGAACGCCTCGGTGCTCAACTGCAGGCTTACCGCGGACTGGCCCTTGAAGTTCACTGACCAGTCGAAGCGCTCGGCGCGACACCCTGCCTGCTCGAGGGTGGCGGCCGCGCGATCGATGTCGCCAGCGGCGACGACGAAGTCGACGTTCAGGGTCACCATGGGCTCGGTGGCCCAATGGTTCACCGCCACCCCGCCGATTGCGCACCACGGCAGATCGCACGTTCCAGGCAGTCTACCAGGCGCATGACGTCGTTGGTGCCGCCGCCCGTCTGCCAGTCGAAGAATTGCTTGCCGGTCACGCTTGCAGCGTAGCAGAAGGCCCGGCGCCCTCACCAGCGCAGCGGCGCGAGCGTGGTTCAGGTGCCCGCCCCGGGGGCGACGCGCTATCATCGCAACCGATGTCTTCCCCTCGTCGCATCCGCGTCGGCGTCCTTGGCGCCGGCACCTGGGCCCAGGCGGCCCACCTGCCAGGCTTTGCCCGCGACCCGCGGTGCGAACTCGTGGCCATTGCCGATCCGAAGCGCGAGGTAGCCGACGAGGTGGCCCGCAGGTTCGGCATCCCGCACGTCTACGACACGCACGAGGCGCTGATTGCGCGCACCGACCTCGACCTGGTGGATGTCTGCACGCCGAGCAGCACGCACTTCGCGCTGTCGTGGGCCGCGCTCGACGCCGGTAAGCACGTGCTCTGCGAGAAGCCCGTGGCGTTCGACTTCCGCGAGACGCGCCGGGCCGCCGAGTTCGCGCGGTCCAAGGGGCTGAAGACCAAGCTCGGCTTCACCTTCCGCTACGCGCCGGCGATGCGCTACTTCCGCAAGCTCGTGGCCGACGGCTTCGTCGGCACGCCCTTCATCTTCAACGGCTACGAGCAGAACTCGCAGTGGCTCGATCCGATGAACCCGCTGCGGCAGGTCGACCCGAACATCGACCCCGCCGTCTTGCACGTGTCGTCGCTTGAAGGCTACGGCGGACCGATCATCGACATCTCGCACGTCATGGTGGGGGCCGACCTGTCGAGCGTCGTGGGCACGATGCGCAACTTCATCCCCAATCGCATGGTGCGCGCCACCGGCAAGATGCAGCGGATGAACATCGACGACGGCGACATTTACATGGGCGAGTTCAGTAACGGCGCGCTGTGCTCGATCCAGACGAGCTATGTCACGGTGGGCAACTACCCCGGCATCGAGGCGCGGCTCTACGGCAGCGAGGGCGCCATCATCTGCCGGCTCGTCGAGGAACATGGCATCTGCGAGCGCATCTGGCTGGCCGACAAGGACCACGTGGACTTCACGCGCGCGGAGGTCCCGGCCGAGTTCTACCCGCCGGGCGGCACGCCCCAGGAATCCTGGCGCACGCTGTTCTACGCCAACCTCGTCAGCAGCTTCATCACCGAGATCCTGAGCGACGACGCCACCAACGAAGGCAACTTCGACGACGGCGCGTGGGTGCAGGAGACCATCAACGCCGTGGAACTGTCGTTCCGGGAACGCCGATGGGTGACGCTCCCGCTCGCGTAGGGGCATCGGCCGCGGCCACCGCCGCGCTCGATCGCTTCTTCGACACGTTCTACCGGCAGCGGCCGGTGTCGGCCACCTTCACCGGCCTGCATCAGCACGACGG
>JANMDX010000232.1:0-3282 GCA_031376505.1 Acidobacteriota bacterium | reverse complement strand
GCGATGCATCCGATGAGAATCAGAAGATAGCGCACCATGCGCCGACCGGGCCAACGCGAGACCTGAATTCTGGGTTCGGGCGCGTTCATCAGTCCCTCGGGTGCGCGCCGTCGCGCCGCAAACGAAGACCTCGTCTTCCAGTGCCTAGGGCGTGCTCTCGCCAGGACTGGCCGGCATTTGCAGATACGCCCTCAACGCGGCGATGACGACGGACCGAAGGTCGGTCTGCTCGTCCATCGCTCGGATCTTCGAAGCCCGCCACAGTTCCTGCGGCAGTTCCACCGTTGTCTTCACGAGCCCGGATGCCGCGGCGCGAGTAGCCATGCGCCCAGAAGTATACAGATTGCCGTGCACGAATAATGCCGTTTACATGTTTGCATGTCAATACATAAACACTGTTAACCGTAAAGCCGGCACGCCGCCAGACAGATGCCGATCTGGAAACGGTCCGCCGTGGTACGTTCCGGCTCGTGCCGATCTCCTCCGCCCGATGACGCCTACTCAGCCCTCGCTGCTCGCCGACCTTTCGGAACGCACGGTGTCATCGGACGCGACCTCGTTCAAGGAACACCTCCGCGCCTTCCAGTGGGACGGGACGGCGACCGAAGTGTCAGCGACGACCGTTGACGTGCAGGGGCGAGCGCAGGCGGTCACGACCTTCGTCAACGAGTTCTGGACCAGCCGGCAACGAGCCGCGCATTCGCTGCACGAGGTGTCGTACCGCGCCTGCTTCAAACCGCAGCTGCCGCGCTTCTTCATCGAGCGCCTGACGCTGCCGGGCGAGACCGTCTACGACCCGTTCATGGGGCGGGGCACGACGCTGCTCGAAGCCGCGCTGCTCGGGCGAGTGCCGGTCGGCTGCGACATCAACCCACTCAGCCAGGTACTGGTCGGACCCCGGCTACAGCCGCCTTCATTCGACGCAGTGCGAGAGCGGCTCTCGATGGTGGAGTGGACGAGCGACGCGGCGCTGCCCGAGGAACTGCTGACTTTCTACCATCCCGATACTCTGCGCGAGATACTCGCGCTGAGAATCCACTTGGCTCGCAGGCGTGCGAGTGGCGTCTTCGATGCGGCCGATGCCTGGATTCAGATGGTGGCGGTCAACCGGCTGACCGGTCATTCGCCGGGATTTTTTTCGGTGTACACGTTGCCGCCCAATCAGGCCGCGTCCGTCGTCGCGCAGAAGAAGATCAACGCCGACCGCAATCAAGTGCCGCCTCGTCGGAGCGTCCCCGCGATCATCCTGAAGAAATCGCGCTCACTGCTGAGTGATGCCGATGAGCAGACGAGGCGAGCGCTCGCGAGCGTCGCCGGACGGCATCGGCTCTTCACCGAATCCGCCGCCACGACGCCGGAGATCCAATCGTCATCGGTTGACCTGGTGGTGACGTCCCCGCCTTTTCTCGATGTCGTCAACTACGCGGGTGATAACTGGCTGCGCTGCTGGTTCTGTGGCATCGACCCGGCGGGAATGAAGCTCACCGTGCCCAAGAAGATTCAGGACTGGCGCACGGCGATGACGGCCGTGTTCTCTGAACTGGCGCGCGTCGTGCGGCCCGGCGGGCACGTGGCGTTTGAGGTCGGTGAAGTGCGGGGGGGGCGCGTGCGACTCGAAGAGCACGTCATTCCGTGCGGTGTCGACGCGGGCCTCGACCCCGTCCTCGTACTGATCAACGCGCAGGCGTTCACCAAGACGGCCGCGTGCTGGGGCGTGGACAACAACCGTAAGGGCACCAACACCAACCGGATCGTGCTCTTCCGAAAGCCCTGATTGTAGAGGCCCACGTCCTGCTGTTTCGAGTCGGCCGCCTGCAGTAAAGTCTAGCCGGCAGCAGTCTACACGTCCCGCTTCGCGGTGCTGCGGGCTTCTCGGACGTCTGAGGGGCGATTACCCCGGTTGTCGTCAGTTCAAGGAGACTCAATGATGAACCGTGTGAACTGGATGTGTTCGCTGGTGGCGGTCGCACTGGTGACCACTGCCGTCACCGCGCAGGTGGCCCCGCCCGGCCAGGGCTCCAAGACGTGGATCGGCAGGGCCGCCGAGTTCGAGGACTTCATGCGCACCGCGCCCATCACGAAGGCGACGCGGCTGTCGACCGGGGTGACGAAGTCGCAGCGGGCGTTCTTCGCGCCTGGCGGTCCGGTGGAGTCGGTGGCCTGGAAGATCTTGCCTCCCCGCATGCGCGGCGGCTTCATGGAGAGCTATAAAGCCGAGATTGCCGCCTACGAGCTCGACAAGATCCTCGAACTGGGCATGGTCCCGCCCAAGGTGGAACGGAAGGTCGACGACGAGGTGGGCGTCGCCATCATGTGGGTCGCGCCGGCGACGAGCTTCAAAGAGTCGGGCGGTGTGCCCAAGGTCCCAACCATCCACCAGGCGAGGTGGAATGTGCAGCTGACCAGGGCCAAGATGTTCCACAACCTCATCGGCGACATCGACCCGAACCTGGGGAACTGGCTCGTCGATCCCGAGTGGAACCTGATCCTCATCGACCATTCCCGCGCCCTGACCAAGACCAAGACCCTCGTGCACAAGATGCTGGCGCGCGACGACGCGTTGTGGACGCGCATGATGGCGCTCACGGACGCCTCGCTGACCTCGGCCGTGGGCCAATGGCTCGGTCCAGACGAGATCCGCGCCCTGCTCGAGCGTCGGGGGAAGATGCAGGCGGAACTGGAGAAGCTGACCGGTCAGAGGCCATGACGGGCCCCTGGTGCTACGTTTCCCTCACCCCGCGGCCGCGGAACCAGAACACCATCGCCGCCAGCACGAGCAGCGTGCCGTTCAACGCGATGACCGTGGGCACCGAGAACGCGGTGGCGATGTTGCCGCTCACGAAGTTGCCAAGCGGCGAGGCGCCGCGAAACGCCACCATGTAGATGCTCATCACGCGGCCGCGCATCTCGTTGGGTGCGATGAGCTGCACGAGCGACGTGATCGTCGAGAAGGTCGAGACGAGCAGCCCGCCGCCCAGAAAGAGCAGCAGCTGGCTGAGCCAGAGCTGCCGCGAGTACGAGAACGCGACCATCACGCAGCCGAACGCGAAGATCCCCCCGAGCAGGCTCTGGCTCATCTCGCGCGATTTGCCCCGCCACGCCACGGTCATCGCGCCCAGGACCGCGCCTGCGCCCGAGAATGCCATGAACCGCGTGTAGAGCCCGACGTCCTGCTGGAAGACGTCCTTCACGATGACCGGCAGCAGCGTCAGCATCGGCACGCCGAGGAACGCGGCCACGAAGCCCAGGACCGTGAGCGCGACGATCGTCGGCTGGGCCTTC
>JANMDX010000212.1:0-16119 GCA_031376505.1 Acidobacteriota bacterium | reverse complement strand
ACCGACACGCGCGCCGTGGTCTCGGGAGCGGGAGTGCGTGCGGCCGCCCACGACCACAGGGCCGCCGCAGCCACGAGCGCACCCATGAGGCCGCTGACGGCGACGGCGGCCACGACCCGCGCGCGCGACCGCGCCCCTGTTTCCGCGGTGGCCGTCTGCGGCCCGGCCGTCTCGAATGCGCCGTCGAGCGCGAGGCGCACGCTCTGCACGTCGCCCATGCGCTGCTTGGGGTTCTTCTGGAGGCAGGCTCGCATCACCTGTCCCACGCGCGGTGGCATCGACACCGGCAATCGCTGCCAGTTCGGTTCCACCTTCATCACGTTGCCGAGCGTGTCAGCAATACCGTCGCCCTCGAACGCCCGTGTCCCGGTCAGCATCTCGAACAACACCACGCCAAACGCCCAGATGTCCGCGCGCTTGTCGACCGCCTTGCCGCGCGCCTGCTCCGGCGCCATATACGCCGCGGTGCCAAGGATCATCCCCGCCTGCGTCATCGCGGGGGACGTGATGGTGGGCGAGTTCATCGCCTCGGGGCTCGACGCGGCCACCGGATCGAGCGCCTTGGCAAGCCCAAAGTCGAGCACCTTCACAGTACCGTCGGCCTTGACCTTGATATTGGCGGGTTTTAGATCGCGGTGGATGATCCCCTGCTCGTGCGCGGCTTCGAGCGCCTCCGCGATCTGCCTCGCGATGGGCAGCGCTTCGTCGAGCGGAATCGCGCCACGGGCGATGCGCTGCGACAGGTCGTCGCCCTCGACCAGCTCCATCACCAGCGCACGCACGCCGTCTGATTCTTCGAGGCCGTAGATGGCGGCGATGTGCGGGTGATTCAGCGACGCCAGCGTCTGCGCCTCGCGCGTGAACCGTGCCCGGCGCTCCGGATCGTGGGCAAACGAGTCGGGCAGTACCTTGAGCGCCACCTCGCGATTCAGCTTGGTGTCGCGGGCGCGAAACACCTGGCCCATGCCGCCTTCGCCGATGGCGGCGAGCACGTCGTAGACGCCGAGGCGGGTGCCGGGGGTGAGGGCCACGGCGCGATTATACGGGCCACGCGGCCGCGGCGACGTGATCCGTCGTCTATTCGTTGAACCGCCGACCGAGCAACTAACCCACGATTTCCAGCAGCCCTTCGATGACTCGGCCGACTTCTTCGTCGGAGGCACGGCCCAACCGGCGCCCAATTCTTTCGGTGGACAGGGTTCGAATCTGACTGGTTGTCACCCACGAGCGTTTGGGTAGCTTCGCAGACGCCAGTTCCAACGTGAGGGGGTAGCCCGCGCGCGGCTCATGGCTGGTCAGCGCGACAGCGATCACTGTGCCTGACCGTTCGTTGAAGACATCATGGCTGAGTACCAACACGGGGCGTTTGCCGGCCTGTGCGTGTCCACGGACCGGATTGAGATCGGCCCATCGCACCTCACCTCTCAGTATTCGGGCCATGCGGCATCCGCTCCGAGCGCTTCGTTGGCGAGCTGCTGCTCTTCCTCGGGGTCGAGCTTCGCGCATTCCTCAGCAAGCCGGGTTCGCGCCAAACGCGCGAGCTTCTCGGCAAGCGCCGTCTCCACGGCCTGGCTGCGGTTTCTGAAGCGCGCGCGTGCAACCAGATGGTCCACTCGGTGGAGCAACTCGGAATCCAGGGTCAAGGCGACTTTGGTCTTGGGCATGGCAATATGATGAATTGTCATACCACCGGGAAACGCGGTCCAACACGCGGTTATCCCGTCCCACCCTGGCCGGTCTTGGCGACGACCTGGTAGACGCCAAGACGAGTACCGGGGGTAAGAGCCACGGCGTGATTAGACGGGCCCGGCGGTGCCGTCTGGAGCCCGGGGTTCCGATGCTAGACTTCGAGCACGATGAAGGCGCCAACGACCACGGACGCGCTTGAGCGCCTCGCCACGTCGTATGCACTCGACCGACTCTGGGGTGAAACCATGGGCCTGCCGCATGGAGATTCCAAGGAAGGGCCGTTGCGGCTCGTGGCGCAGCTGCTCGAACGAGAAGGCGTGCCGTATGCCCTGATCGGTGGTGTCGCCGTTCAGCTGCACACCGCTGAGCCGAGAAGCACCCTCGACATCGATCTCGCCGTCCCCACCTATGCCGACATCCCTCACCAGGCGCTGCTGGCGGCCGGCTTCGAGCACACTGGTCGTCATGAGCACAGCGACAACTGGCGCGCGCCCGGCTCAGCACCGCTGAAGCAGCGTACCGCTGTGCAGTTCTCCGCTGAAGACGAAGGGATCGCTGACGCCGTCACGCACGCCGGCGTGGTGGATCTTGCCGACGGCGTGCGGCTACGGGTCGCGAGCGTCGCCGATCTCATCGTGCTGAAACTGGCAGCGGCCGTCGAGCCTGGGCGCAGACCCAGTAAGCGCGTTCACGATGTGGCCGACGTGCTCGCGTTGCTCGAAGAGCATCCCGAACTGGCATCTGCCGAGATGGTCGCCCGCGTGAAGGACGTTCGCCGGGGCCTGTGAGCTTCGTGTCGCGGGCCCGCCAGACCTGCCCCATGCCGCCTTCGCCGATGGCGGCGAGCACGTCGTAGGGGCCGAGACGGGTGCCGGGGGTCAGGGCCAAGGCGCGTGATTGTACAGGCCAGGGAGCTGCAAGATTTGCCGGGGCCTCCGTTCTATTGGACAGGAGGACCTGATGACCCGATTTGCCCGTCTGTTTGCTGCCGGCCTGGCCCTTGCCGCCGGTTCTCGTGCCGTGATGTCCGCGTCGCCCGTACGCCCACCGAGTGCGGACGTCGAGTTGCTCGTAGACGGCGCGCCACAACCCCGCTACGCGCACGAAGGACGCTGGTACGTCGAGGCCCGCAAGGGGCGGGAATACGCGATCCGCCTGCGCAACCCCTACCCCGTCCGCGTGGCCGTCGCGTTGTCGGTCGATGGCCTGAACACGATTGACGCCCGCGAGAGCACCGCGGCCGATGCACGCAGGTGGGTACTCGGTCCGTATGAGACGGTGACCATCAGCGGGTGGCAGACGAGCCAGACCGAAGCGCGGCGCTTCGAGTTCACGACCGAGGAGCAGTCGTATGGGCAGGCGCTGGGGAAGACCGCCAACCTGGGCATGATCTCCGCGGTGTTCTTCAAGGAGCGCGCGCCCGTCTTCAAGCCCGACACCGCCAACGAATACGGCGGCGCCGCCATGCCCTCGCCCCGGCCGTCGGCGCCCGCGGAGCGGAATGCACCCGCCTCCCCCGGCCCAAGCGCAAGCGCGAGCACGCAGTCTGCCGACGAGTACGCTGCCACCGGCATGGGCCGTCGTACCGGCCACGCGGTGGAGCAGGTGTGGCTGGCCCTCGAAGACGCACCTGCGCAGGCGGTGAACATCCGTTACGAGTTCCGGCCGCAACTCGTCCGACTCGGCATCCTAGCGCCCAACGGGCCCGCCGACCGGCTGCAACAGCGTGAGCGCGCGCGAGGCTTCGAGCCAGGCTTCTGCCCCGAGCCGCCGCGTGAGCGCTGAGTGCGCGGCAAGGACCACGGTTCCATCGTGGTCACCATTGGCTGCGCGTGTGTTGTGGAAGGCGCTCGGCTCGAACGCAATCGGAGTCGGTTCATTGCCGAGGCTGTGCCAAGGCCGCAAGGCGGACGCGCCAGGGTCTGACAACGCGTGTTCTGTCACCCTCAGACCCTGCTAGTGTTTCCTTGTCGTCCCCTTGTGCCCCGGCGTCGCCCGTCCCAACCACGTCTCGCGCCGTGCGGGATGTGAAAGGAGTCTCCCCATGCGTCTCAGTCGTGCTGCGGCCATCGCGGTCGCTCTTGTGCTTCCGTCGGCGGCCTCCGGCCAATCAACTCAAGTTCCCAACTCGGTCTCGGTGCCGCGTCTCATCAACATCAGCGGCGACTTCCGTCCCGCAGAGAGCCAGGCGGCAAGGCGCACCGAAGAGGTCACCCTCGCGGTGTATGCCGACGAGGCCGGCGGCGCGCCGATCTGGCAGGAGACGCAGGGTGTCGACATCGACCCATCGGGCCGCTATACGGTGCTGCTCGGCGCGACCGAAGCCGCTGGCGTTCCGCTCGCGGTCTTCGCATCAGGCGAGGCGCGATGGCTCGGCATCACCTGGTCGCACGGTGGTCACGGCGAAGAGTCGCGCCTGCGGCTCACCAGCGTCCCGTATGCGCTGCGCGCCTCGGACGCCGACACTCTGGGCGGCAGGCCGGCTTCGGCGTATCTGCTGTCGCCCTCGGTACGCAACGAGGCCGCGAGCGGAGTCGAGACGGCAACTGAGTCGCCCTCGGCGGTGCCGGCCGCAGTGCTGCCGGGCGTGACAGGATACGTCGCGAAGTACGTCAACGCGGCTGATGTCGGGCCCTCGGCGATCTACGAGGCATTCGGCTCGGTCGGGATTGGGACCACGACCCCATTCGACTCGATGCATGTCCGATTCACGAATACCAACGGCGCCCTCACGGGCTACGCGGTACAGAACCTCGGCAGCTCGGCGGCGTCGTACTCCGGCATGCTCTTCTTTGACCAGAACGGCGCCCTCGGCCAGTTCCAGGGCTTCAACAACGCGACGCACGAATATCGGATCAACAACATCGCCTCGGGAGGCACCGTCAATTTCATGATCAACAGCCTCTCGAAGTTCCTGGTCGGGAACAACGGGGACATCTCGATCGCCACGGGCCGGATCCTGAAGGGCGGCTTGCGTTTTCTGGGCGACTACGAGCTCGGCAATACGGGCGTGGGACTCAGGGCGTTGAACTCCGCCACATCAGGGGCGACCAACACCGCCGTGGGCGCGGGCGCCCTTCAGAGCCTGACCACGGGAGGTGGGAATGTGGCCGTCGGCGAGTCGGCCCTGACGAACATCACCAACACGCTTGAGAACACGGCCATCGGTTATTCGTCATTCGCCGGCTCGACAGGTGGATTCAACATCGGGTTGGGCGCCGGCAGCGGCCAGAATTCGACGGGGAGCAACAACATATATGTCGGATTTGGAGCAGGCGCGAACAACACCGGCGGCGCGAACATGTACCTTGGATACAATGCCGGCGCCAACCTCAACGAGACTCAGACCATTCGCATAGGACAGGGCACCTACAACCGGATGTTCGTGACCGGCGTGCGCGCCGTGACGACCGGCAATGCTGACGCGGTGCCGGTCGTGATCGACAGCCTGGGCCAGCTGGGCACGATCAATTCCTCTCGCCGGTTCAAGGACGACATCCGGGACATGGGCGACGCGAGCAGCCGGCTGATGCGGCTGCGGCCGGTCACGTTCCGCTACAAGCAACCCGCCGCCGATGGCAGCCAGCCGATCGACTACGGCCTGATTGCCGAGGAGGTCGAGGCGGTCTATCCCGATGTCGTGGCGCATTCGGCCGACGGCCAGGTGGAAACCGTCCAGTACCAGAAGGTCAACGCCATGCTACTGAACGAAGTGCAGAAGCAGCACCGCGAGCTGGAAAAGCAGTCGAGCGAGATCGAATTGCTGAAGGCACGCCTCGCGGCGTTGGAACGCTCGAGGTAGCAACAACAGAGCGAGCCGACGCTGGGGCTTCGTCGCCAGTGGCATGCGACGGTTGTCTGCCAGCGGTGTATGCTGGCGCCGCCGCTGCACATGACAGGCAGCGGCCGGGCGAGGGCCTTCGGAGTACGGCCGGCAGTACGACGCCAGACGTGCCGCTGCAACCGCGACGCTGGCAGTCGAGGAGGCCGCGATGATCGACCCGCCTTCGGAAGCCAAAACCGTCGAGGCCGCCGGGGGCGAAGGGCCCGGCGGGCAAATCGGGCACTACAAGATCCTGCAGCGGATTGGCGAGGGCGGGTTCGGCACGGTGTTCGAGGCCGAACAGGAGCACCCGGTCAAGCGCCGGGTTGCGCTCAAGCTGATCAAGGCGGGATGGACACCGAGCGGGTGATCGCCCGCTTCGATGCGGAGCGGCAGGCGCTGGCGCTGATGGAACACCCGCACATCGCGCGGGTGCTCGACGCGGGTGCGACGGTATCGGGTCGCCCTTACTTCGTCATAGAGCTCGTCAGGGGCGAGCCGATTTCGAACTACTGCGACCGGCACCGGCTGTCGATCGTCGAGCGGCTGCGATTGTGCGTGCAGGTGTGTGCGGCCGTGCAGCACGCGCATATCAAGGGCGTCATTCACCGCGATCTCAAACCGAGCAATGTGCTGGTGAGCTCTGTGCCAAGGCCTCGTCCCCTCGTGGACCTGCGCGAATAGCTTTCGCGGCTGCCGGCGATGCTCGGACGTCGATAGTCGCCCGCTGCGCGGGCAAATCACGCGCGCAGTGTCGTCTTCTTGATCGGCAGCTCGCGCACGCGGATGCCGGTCGCGGCGTGAATCGCATTGGTCAGGGCCGGCGCCAGCGGCGGCACGCAGGGTTCACCCAGGCCTCCGAGGGGCGCCTCGGAGCGAATGAACGCGGTCGTGACCTGCGGTGCATCGGCCAGGTGAATCATCGGGTAGTCGCGGAAGTTCTTCTCGACCACGCGGCCTTCAGAAAACGTGATCTCGCTCAGCAGCGCGGCTGACATGGCGAAGATGATGCCGCCTTCCACCTGCGCGGTGGCGCTGTCCATGTTCACGACGTCGCCGCAATCCACCGCCGCGTAGACGTGCTTGACCGTGAGCTGGCCCTCCGGCGACACGGCCACGTGCGCCACTTCGGCGACGATGGTGCCGAAGCTCTCGCAGATGGCGATGCCACGTCCTTCACGCGGCGGCAGCGGTGTCCCCCAGCCGGACATCGCGGCCGCTTTTTCCAGCGCGGCCTTGAAGCGCGGCTCGCCGCCCAGCAGCCCGCGCCGGAACTCGAACGGGTCCTTCCCGGCCGCGTGCGCCATCTCGTCGATGAACGACTCCTTGAAGAAGCCGTGCTGTGAGTTCAGCACCGAACGCCACGCGCCAGTGCGAATCGGGTGCTTCGCGTCCTTGTCCTTCGCGTCCTTGGCGGCAATCGCGTAGGGCATGGCGACGGCTTCGCCGTTGCCGCCACCGGCATGGTATGAATGTGCGGCCAGCGGCACGCCGCTGGCATCGAGCGCCCCCGCATGGCGCGACATCGCGGCGCCGCGGTAGTAGTCGTGCTGCAGGTCGTTCTCGCGTGTCCAGATGGTCTTCACCGGCACGGGCGACATCGCCTCGGCCACGCGCACGCCGAGATCCACGTAGTCGAAATTGTAGGGAAGTCGCCGGCCGAAGCCGCCGCCGAGCAGGAAGTTCGTGAGCTTCACCGCCGATCGATCGACGCCCAGCGCCTTGGCCGCAGTGGTGCGCGCGTTCAGCGGATCCTGCACGCCCGCCCACACTTCGACCTGGCCCGCCTCGACCTTGGCCGTGCAGACCATCGGCTCCATGGTGGCGTGCGCGAGAAACGGCGCGCGGTAGTCGGCCGTGACGACCGTGGCGGCGTCCTTCGGCAATTCGGGCGGAGCTCCAAGCGAGGCGTCGAACGCGGCGAAGATCGACTCGGTCGACACGCCGCCATGTCCCGCGTCGCTGAACTGGGGCTTGAGCGCCGCCAGCGCTCGACGCGCGCGCCAGAAGCTGTCGGCCACGACCGCCACGGCCTCCTTCAACTGCACCACCTTCTTCACACCGGGCATCGACTCGGCGGGCGTGGGGTCCACGGACACGAGCGTGCCGCCGTAGACGGGCGCGATCTCGAGCGCGGCATAGAGCATGCCCGGCGTCGTGAAGTCGATCGCGTAGGTGGCGGTGCCGTCGACTTTTGCCGGGATATCTCGCCGCGGCGGCGACGTACGACGGATCGTGAAGGCATCCGCGGCCTTGAGCGCGGGACTTGTCGGCACCGGCTGGACGGCCGCCGCGCGCGCGAGCGCGCCGAAAGTGCTGCGGCGGTTGGAGGCTGCATGCGTGATGCGGGAGTTCTTCGCGACGCATTCCGAGACCGGCACGCCCCACTGTTCGGCGGCGGTAGCCAGCAGCATCTCTTTGGCGGCGGCGCCGGCTACGCGCATGCCGTATTCGCCGGTGCTGCGCACGGCGGTCGAGCCACCGGTCACCTGGAAGCCGAACCATTCGGCCAGCTTGAAGGCGGAGTAGTCGACGCCGCGTCCGAGCATCGCCGGTACGTAGTCGCCGCCGGCGGCGCGCACGATGTAGCCGTTGGCGTAGGCATCCAAGGCCGGCGCTTCCTGGATCCGCACGAGCGCCCAGTCGGCCTCCATCTCTTCGGCCGCCATCATGGCCAGCGCCGTGGGCGTGCCCTGCCCCATCTCGCAGTGCGGGATCAGGATCGTGACGACGTTGTCCGAGGTCACCGACAGCCACGTTGTGAGCTGGCCCTTCGCCGCCGAATCGGCCGATACGAGGGAGTGGCGGCTTGGCGCAAACGTGAAGCCGGCCACGCCGAGCAGGAAGCCGCCGCCGGCCACGGTGCCGGCGCCGATGAAGGTGCGTCTGGTCCACTTGTTCACGACGTCGCCCCCGTGCGCGTCACCGCGTCGTGAATGGCCGCTCGCATCCGGGCGAAGGTTCCGCATCGACAGATATTGGTGAGCCGCGCGTCGATGTCCTCGTCGGTCGGGCTCGGCGTCTGGGCCAGCAAGCCGGCCACTGCCATGATCACGCCCGACTGGCAGTAGCCACACTGCGGCACCTGATGTGCGATCCAGGCCTGTTGCACGGCGTGCAGCACGCCGCCCTGCGCGAGACCCTCGATGGTCGTCACCTGCTTGCCGTCGGCGGCCGACACGGGCAGCACGCATGAGCGCACCGCTCGGCCATCCAGGTGCACCGTACAGGCGCCGCAGGCCGAGATACCGCAGCCGAACTTCGTGCCGGTGAGCCCGAGCGTTTCCCGCAGCGCCCAGAGCAGGGGCATCTCGGGTTCGACATCGAGCGAATGCGCCGTGCCGTTGACTGTCAGCGTAATAGCCATGGGAGTTCCATTCGAGCCGAGGACGGCCTGTGCGTTGGCAGAACCTGTGCCCCTGGCAGAATACTTTGGATCGGCGCCAGCCGTTCGGTCGATCGGCTAGCATGCACGTCATGTGGACTCCACGCGCGGTCGCGATCGCTGTCCTGCTGACCGGTGCCGTGTGGCACGGGTCCGCCCAAGTGCCCGGGGCCGTACGCACCGCCGACGGGGTCCTCGAGTTTGTTGCCAACACGAGCGACGGCACCGTGACGGTCACGGACCGATTGAACGGCACCACGCTGAGCCGAAGCCTGGTGTGTCCCGGGCCCACGCTCGGCGTCCTCACATCTATTGCGGATGCACTGGTCGTCATGTGCGGCGGATCGAACGAAGTCGTGTTCCTGAACACCGCGGCCTTCGATGTCACTGCGCGAGTGCCGCTGCCGGGGCGTCCAGCATCGCTCGCGCCTACTGTCGAGAACCGCTACGCCGAGGTGTTGTCAGCCTCCGGCGCGCGGCTGGCGCTCGTGGACCTGGCTCGCCAGCGGCGCGTGGAACGCGCGGACGTGCGGACGCAGCGCACCGAGCCTGGTCGCAAGAACGAACTCGTGTTCCTGGGGATGATTCACGGAGACCACCGCACGAGCCAGCGATACGGTCTTGACGTGGTGCGGAAACTGGTCGTCGCCATCGACCCGGACTATTGGCTGACCGAGATTCCCCCGAACCGCCTGGCCCGCGCCGCCGAGGAGTTCGCCCGCACCGGAGCGGTCGTCGAGCCGCGCGTGTCGCGGTTTCCCGAGTACGTCGACGTGCTGTTTCCCCTGTCGCGCCAGCTGCACTTCACGGTCTATGGCACGGCCGGGTGGAGTCATCCCATGGATCGCTATCGGCGCGAGCGCCTCGAGGCCATCGAGCACGACGCCGCCAGAGCCAGCGAGTGGCGCACGTATCAGGAGGCCATTGCCGCCAGCGAGCAACAACTGCGCGCCGGCGGGCCCGACGACGACCCCCGCTGGATCCACACCGACGCCTATGACGCGGCTCAGCGGACCCAACTCGATGTCTACAACGCGCGGTTCGACGCCGAGCTCGGCACCGGCGGCTGGGACACGATCAACCGGGCGCATTTCGCGCACGTCGCGCGGGCCCTCGATGAGCACCGCGGCGAGGGCGCGCGCATTCTCATCACCTACGGCGCGGCGCACAAAAGTTGGATGTTGCCGAAGCTGCGCACGCGAGACGACCTCGTGGTGCTCGATGTGGGGCCGTTTCTCGATCGGGCCGGCGTCCCGGTGCGGCCATGAGCGCGGTCCGCAATGCGTCGTGGGCGGCCGTCCCGGCCCTGCTGGCGGTGCTCGGCGCCGCGCCGTCGGCCCCGCGGGGCACGGCGTCGCAGTCGCCCTCCGCACCGGTCCTGGAATACCTTGCGCATGCCAGCTTCGTGGTGCAGTCGGCCACCGGCACGCGCGTCGTGGTCGACCCGTTCAATAGCGAGCGATGGCTCGGCTACACCTTTCCTCCAGACG
Source organism: Acidobacteriota bacterium (assembly GCA_031376505.1). Classification (GTDB taxonomy): domain Bacteria; phylum Acidobacteriota; class Vicinamibacteria; order Vicinamibacterales; family UBA2999; genus CADEFD01. The sequence goes on along the minus strand of JANMDX010000212.1, from coordinate 5,732 downwards.
TGCCGGCAGACGCCGTGCTGGTGTCGCATCCGCACTACGACCACGACGCCAGCTACTACTTCCCGGCGGGCACGCCGGTCTTCCGGCGGCCGGGCCGCCACGCCGTGGGCGACATCGTCATCGAAGGCCACCAAGGCCGTCACGCCGATCCGTACGGACGGGACTTCGGTCAGCTCAACACGATGTGGGTGATCGAGACCGGGGGCGTGCGGGTGGCACACCTGGGCGACAACGGGCCGGTGTCTGCCCAGACGCTTGCCGCACTTGGGCGCATCGACGTACTGCTGTTACCGGCCGACGGCCAGAAGCACATCCTCAGCGACGAGGCGATTGAGGTGATCCGCACGGCCCTGTCGCCGACGCTCACGATCCCCATGCACTATCGACTCGAAGGATTTCGAGACCTGCCCGCGTCGCTTGGACTCGTTGACCTGGCCGGTGCCGAATCGCTGGCCACGCACCGACTCGTGCTGGACCGTGCCACGGTGAGTGGGGCGCATCGCACGGTCGTGCTCCGTCCATCGCCAGCCGTGCGCTCGTGGAGTGGCGCACTCGCAGAGGCGTGGCGCCTGCGCGATGGGGCGCGCCTGCGTCTTCGCGATGAGACCGTGGTGCCACCTGGCGACGCTGCGGCGACCGCGGCGCCGGGTGCCGCCGCGAGGCGCCGCACTGTCGCGGCGCTGCGGCAGGCAACGGCACTCGTGCCGTCGGTGATCGTCTTCCAGGTCGAACTGGCAGAGGCCCTGGACGCGCTCGGCCAGGGCGGGGAAGCCGTGGCGATTCTGGAGCGGGCGGTGGCGGCGACCGACCGGCAGGACGTCGAGTACACGATGCGCGGCCGCATGCTGCTGGCGACGCTCTATGCGCGTCTGGGCTGGAACTCGCGAGCGGCGGCGCAGTACCTGACGGTGGCTGGTGCCAGCAGCCGGCCGGCCCAGGTCGAGGCGGCTCGCGCGTTCTTGCTGAAGCACCCGGTGCCCTGACGGCGAGGCGGGCGGGCGCGGGATCGTGGAGGCGTCGCCGGCCGTCCTTACTTATTGAAGCAGGTGGTGGTGGAGCAGGTCATGCTGATGTCAATCGGGCTCGTGGTCGGAGGCCTGCTGCTGCTGGCGTGTGGTGGCGAGGTGCTGCTGCGCGGCGCCGTGGGACTGGCCACGCGGTTGCGGCTCACGCCCGCGATCATCGGGTTGACGGTGGTGGCCGCGGGTACCTCGGTGCCCGAATTGGCCGTGAGCACCATCGCCTCGTTTCAGGGCCAGACCGATATCGCGGTCGCCAACATCGTTGGCTCGAACATCTTCAACATCGTGTTCATCCTGGGTCTCTGCGCGCTGATCGGGCCGCTGGCCATCGGCGGCAACACGATTCGGCTCGAGTACCCCGTGCTGGCCCTGGTCACCCTCATGTGCGTGGCCCTCACGCAGGACGGCGCTGTCAGCCGGCTCGATGCCGTGTTGCTGATGGCCGTCTATGTCTGCTTCACGGCCTACATGGTGGCGCTCGTGCGCGATCAGATGAATGCCACCGAAGAGCAGGAGTTCGGTGCCGAAGTGCAGGACCTTGGGGGCGCGCCCGCGACGGTCAAGGGCCTGCCCGCGCTGCTCGGGTTCGTGGCCGGCAGCGTCGTGTTGCTGGGCGTCGGGGCGCAGTTCACGGTGAACGGCGCCGTGGCGCTGGCCCAGTGGTTCGGCCTCTCCGAACGCATCATCGGTCTCACGATCGTGGCCGCCGGAACCAGCCTGCCGGAAGTGGTCACCTCGCTCGTGTCGGCGGCGCGTGGCCGCGACGACGTGGCCATTGGCAACGTCATCGGCTCGAACCTCTTCAATATCCTCTTCATTCTTGGCGTCAGTGGGCTTGTCTCGCCGTTGTCGGTGCACCCAGCCATCATGAGCTCGGACAACTGGTGGATGCTGGGCGTCACACTGCTGTTGTTCCCCGTGATGCTGACGGGACGACGGATCAACCGCATCGAGGGCGCCGGTCTGCTGGCCATCTACGTCGTCTACGTTGCGCGCCTGCTGTCGGCCGCCTGACGGCCGGAACTCGTCACGGTCTGCCGCCTCACATGACTCGCTGCGGCCCGCGTCGGGCACTGGTTCGAGGTCGAGCCCGAGCCCGAGCCCGAGCCGAGGACGGGAAGGGGGACGAGACGACGCGCGGAGTCCGCCCGGCCGCCGGACTCAGGACCTGGATGTCAGTACGCAGGTGGCCGCGACCGCGCTGAAGAGCGCGCCCGCACCGAAGGTGGCCGACGGACCAAACGCGTGCCAGAGGGCGCCCGCGATGACGCTGGCGGCCAGCACCGTCGCGCCCGTCACGAGGTGGAAGACGCCAAAGGCGGTGCCGCGCACGGCGGGCGGCGTGCTGTCGGCGACCAGCTTCGACAGTAATCCCTGCGTCAGCGCCATGTGCAGACCCCAGCAGCAGGCGCCGACCAACACCTGCAGGGGCGTTGTCGCGACGGCCAGGACCAGGTCCGCGCCTACGAGTACGGCAAGTCCGCCGACAAGCAGCGCCCGTGGGCGCATACGGTCTGCCATGCGCCCGGCCGGATAGGCCGCTCCGGCATAGACGACGTTCATGGCGATCATCACCACCGGCACGTAGGGGATCGCGACTCCGACGCTCTGCGCGCGCAAGACGAGGAACGCCTCGCTGAACCTGGCCAGCGTGAACACGGCGCCGATCGCCACGACCCGCCAGTAACGGCGGGGCAGGTGCGCCAGGCTGGCCCGTGTGACCGGCGCGTGTGGACGTGCCCGCTCGATGGCGCGCTCGGGTTCGGGCACCGCCACGACCAGCAACACGACCGCCAGCACGGCGGGCAGCGCGGCCACCCAGAGCACCGCGCGGATGTCGTTGACGAACCACACCATCAGCGCGACGGCCAGCACGGGCCCGATGACCGCGCCCACCGAGTCGAGGGCCTGGCGCAGACCGTAGGCCGCACCCCGTAACTCAGGCGGCGTGATGTCGGCCACGAGGGCATCGCGCGGCGCGCCCCGGATGCCCTTGCCTACGCGGTCGATGACCCGCGCCGCGAAGACCCAGCCGACCGACGGCGCCAACGGAAACAGTGGCTTCGACAGCGCGGCCAGACCGTAGCCAACGATCACGAGCGGCTTGCGTCGCCCCAGCCAGTCGCTCAGCGCGCCTGAGAACATCTTCACGATCGACGCGGTGGCTTCGGCCAGACCTTCGAGCAGTCCGATGGTGGCCATACTGGCGCCGAGCGTGGTCGCCATGAGCACCGGCAGCAGGCTGTGCACGAGTTCCGACGACGCGTCCATCAGCAGTGAGACGAGTCCGAGCACCCAGATGCTGGGGGACAAACGGGGACGCGGCGCGGCGTGGGACGGCATGGGCAGCCCTCGGTCAGCCCGCGCGCAGGACAACCGGCGTGCCCCAGGGGTCGGTCGCGGTCCAGGTGGCGCCGTCCTGCTGCACGCCGTAGCCCGCGGCGATCACGCTGCCGGCGGCGGCCGCAGCCTCCTCGTCGCCTGGCAGGAGCAGCTCCCAGTCGAGCAGACGGGCCTGCGCATCGGTGGCCGCGGGTCCTGGCGCCCACGTGTTGGCGCCCAGATGGTGGTGATAGCCACCGGCCGAAAAGAACAGCGCGCCCGGGTAGCTCCACACCGTGACGTCGAAGCCGAGCGCGCCCTGGAAGAAGCGCCGGGCCTCGTCGATGTTGCCCACGTGCAAGTGCATGTGGCCCATGGTGGTGCCGGCCGGTGCGCCCGTCCACGGCGTGTCTCGCGCGGCGGCTGCGACCGAGGCGAAGTCGAGCGGCTCGGTCGCCATCGTCAGTTCGCGGTTCGCGTGCCGCCACGTGTCGCGGGGGCGATCGCAATAGACCTCGATGCCGAGGCCGTCGGGGTCGGTCAGGTAGAGTGCCTCGCTCACCAGATGATCGGCCGCTCCGGGATGCACGTCGATCGCAGCCAGGTGCGTGACGAACCGCCCAAGGGCGGCGCGGTCGGGCAGGAGGATCGCGAAGTGATAGAGCCCAAACACCCCGCGACGAGGCACGGGTAGCACCCCCGGGCGCGCGTGAAGCCGCACGAGCGACCGGTCGTCGCCGTGGGCGGCCAGCGAGGCCGTGTCGGCGTCGCGGTCTACGAGGTGCAGGCCGATCACCTGCGTGTAGTAGTCGAGCGAACGCTCGAGGTCGCGCACCTGAAGGCGCACGCCGCCGACGCGGGCGCGGTCCGGAAGACGATACCCAGTGGGTGCGATGCCATAGACCAGCGGTCCGTCGTTCACGCTCCAACGATACTCCGTCCAGTCGAACGCCAATCGGCGACGGCCCGGCGCAGGCGGTGCGGTGCGCTCCGATGGCCGTCACCACCTGGCGTCCGTGCTAGCGTGTGGGCAGGCCGTGCCGGCGCGGCGTCATGACCGCATGAGACACAGACCAGAGATCCCGCCGGACGTCGAAGAGTTTCGCGACGAGCGCTGGCGACGCGAAGGCGTGCGGCAGGTCGAGACTGCGAGCGAGGCCGAGCGTTTCGTCGAGCAGGTGGGTTTCACCGCGTGCCTCACCGATTCGCGCCGTCCCGGACCGTCGCTCTATGTGGCGGTGTGCGGTCGCCGCGATGCGGTGATGCCCCGCAACGTGCAGAAGGATCCTGAAGCGTCGTTGACCTGGGTGCTGAAGGACGAGCTCGTGAATCGGGGACGGGTGTACTACGCCAAGCTGGCGCGTGGCAAAGCGCTCTTTCTGGCTCCGCGCATGATTCCCTGGTTTCATGCGGTGTGGGGCGTGCGCAAAGCCGACGAGAAGACCCGGCTCAGCCCCAGCGCGCAGCGCCTGTTGGGCGTACTGCGTCGGGAATGGGAGTCGAGCACCGCTGACCTGCGTGCGGACTCAGGCGTGACGGATCGCGCGGCGTTTACGCGTGCGCTCGACGAATTGCAGGGGGCGATGCTCGTGGTGCCGAGCGCCGTCTACTACGAACCGAAGTTCACCTACATCTACACGCTCGGCGTCGGCCGCTTTCCCGACGCACTCCGCCGCCGCGTGAGCCGCGCCGTCGCGCTGCGCGAGATCGCCCGGTGCTTTCTCGACGGCGCGGGCATGACCATTCCGGGCGAACTGGCGCGAGTGACCGGCCTTTCGCGCGCCGATGCCGGCCTTGGTAATCGCGCCCTGGTGGCCGAAGGCTATGCCACGACCCCCGAGCGCGGCGTCTACGTGCGAGCTGACCGCGCGACCGTCTGAACCGCCGCCGCCGGTGCGCGGCCAGCGCGTGTCCAACCCACCGCGCAGCTCACCGGGCACGCGACCATCAGAACCGGAAGAGCTTGTTGAGCTTCACGACGACTCCCCGGTTCTGCAACCCGTACTGGCCGAGGGCGCCTGACGTGTCGTGGGCGTCTGAGTACACCACGAAGAACTCACTGCCAGGCTGATACTCCCAGCGGAAGCGCAGGTTAGCGGCGAGCGACCTGGTCGCCGAGGAGTGCTGTATCAGCACGGCGACGAACATACGTGGGGTCATGGTGTAGGTGGCGCGAGCACCAGCCACGCGGACCATCGTCTGGACGCCGAAACGCGCCAGCCAGTTCAAAGAGATGTTCGGTTCGATGCCGAACTGATCGGTGAGGCCCAGGCGCGCGTTCACCGAGGCCGTCTGCCTCGTGCCGTCGTAGAACTGCCCGACGTCAACGGCGAGCACGCCAGAGAGTCTGTGCTGCTGGCCGGGCGTCCACGCGCCCCGCACGTGGTG